>NZ_CP084742.1:1545588-1854705 GCF_020520285.1 Pseudomonas sp. L5B5 | reverse complement strand
CATCTGGGGCAGCTTGCCTTCGGAGATCGCCGATTGAATCGCCACCCCATAGGGTGGAATCACGTGGTGCGGTGCATTGCTCATGGCGTGTGCCTTCCGTGGGGGATTGAGGGGACATGCTGCGGCTTCGGCAGCTTTTGCAGTTAAGCAGCGCCGTTGGAAAAGGCAGGCTAATGGCACATTGATTTTGTGGGTTTCCGACAGGTGGATTCACCGGGGCTGAACGGCTGTTTGCGGGGGCTTGGCTGGTGATTCCAAAGGGCGATAGGGGTCATTGCCCGGGGCAATAGCGGGCTGTTTTCCGAGGAGTGCCAAGCAGGACCTGGAGCCCGTTCTTGCGGCTCGAGCCGAGCCTGCGGCAGCGGCTACACGAAACGCATGTAGCCGCTGTCGAGCCTGCGAGGCTGCGCACGGGCGCGCGATGCGGTGTGCCAGGCAGCACCTGGGGCTGGTTCTTGCGGCTCGTGCCGAGCCGTGCGCAGCCTGCGGCAGCGGTTACAGGGTGATACCCAGGGCCTGCAATTGTTCCCGGGTCTGCTGCGCGTTGAGGTGGTGGATGGCGTGCCAGCCCAGCGCCCGGGCCGCGATGATGTTCGGTTCGTGGTCGTCGATGAATGCCAGTTCACCGGGGGCGATATCCGGCAGGTGGGCGCGGATGCGCTGCACGGTGGTGTGGTAGATCGGCGCATCGGGTTTGATCAGCCGTTCCTGGCCAGACACCACGATGTCGCGAAAACGCTGCAGGAAGGGATAGTTGTCCCAGGCGTGGGGGAAGGTCTCGCGGGACCAGTTGGTCAGGCCGAACAGCGGCATCTGCGCCTGGTGCAGGTCCTCCAGCAGGGCCACGCCGTCGTCCAGCTGCCCGCGCAGCATTTCGATCCAGCGTCCGTAGTAGGCCTCGATCAGCAGCCTGTGCTCGGGATGCTCGGCCACCAGGCTGCGGGTTGCCTCGGTCAGCGTGCGGCCGGCGTCTTGCCGGGTATTCCAGGCCTGGGTGCAGATGGTGTCGAGGAACCACTGGCGATGCTGGTCGTCGGGGATCAGTTGGCGGTACAGGTGATGGGGACTCCAGTCGAACAGCACGCCACCGAAGTCGAAAACCACAGCACGAATCGTCATGAACTTTTCCTGAAGCGATTGAGGGCCAGGTCGTCATCCTGCGGTGGCACGTGGCGCAATGCAATTTGTCCTGCGCCATTGGTCCGGTCGAGGGCACCCTGGCGGCGGTTTGCGATCCATCTCTGTATCCGTCATGCAGGCACCTGAGCAGGAGGAAGCCATGAGCACCCAGCCCCCCAGCGGTCCCCGTTCGTCCGAACATGCCACCGGCCGCCATGACCCCGGCTTCGATCCGGATTCGCCGGACCTGGCCGACCCCCAGGTCGACCCGGTAGGGCCGGCCCGGGCCCCCCTGGACCCGGCGAAGCCCGAACGCGAGCGCAAGCGATCCCGGGCCTACGACCCCCTGGCCAACCTGAAGAAGTGAGGTGCCGGTGGGCCGTTGCGCCGACATGTGGCAGTCGCCGCAGCGGTGTGCAGGTGTAAGGTGAACCGGCCAGCCCCAGGCTTGCTGACGAGAGGGAGGTGTGTATGAGTACGCCACTGCTGAACAAGCTGCAGATCAATGGCTATCAGGTACTGAGCGTCAATAACGGACCCTGGAAGGTCTGCACCCCGGGCGACCGGCTTGCCACCTTCGGCACCCGGGAAGAGGCCCTGGCCTTCGCCGCTGCCTTGCCGGTGCGCAAGGACCGGCCCAGGCCCACCGCACGATAGCTGACTGGCAACGAGAAGCCCCGGTTCGTCCGTAATGTCATTGTAGGAGCGAAGCTTGCTCGCGATGGTCTTCAGAGCGCCGCGTTTATCCAGTAAACACGCGCTACCGTTAACGACCATCGCGAGCAATCGAGCGTCGACCGGCTGCTCCTACAGGGGATCACCTCGCTTAAGTGAACAGCATTACGGTTCGTCCGGGGCTTTTTTGTGCCGAGCCCGACAAGCCCAGGCAGCGGGGCAATGCCTGGCCCTCCGTGTCGAAGGTGCCGCGCTACTTGATGACGCTCAACGGCAGGAGGATGAAGGCGACTGCCAGGATCAGCGCCCACACGGTCCGCAGGAACAGTTCATCGGCACTGTCGGCGGCAGGTCGCGGTGCGAGGCGGCGGTGCCCGAACAGGTACAGGCCACTGGCGATGAACAGGCAGACAATGCCCATCATGAAGTCCAGCTCCGACTCCTGGGGGCTGATGGCCAGGCTGCCATCGGCATCATCCGGGTAGTTGATCCGCCACCAGGCGCCCAGCAGCAGCGGCACCAGCCCGGCAAGGAGCCAGGCCAGGCGTGCACCGGGCACCCGGGTCAGCAAGGCCAGGATCAGGCCGATCAGGCACAGCACCCAGCCGAAGAGGAACAGCTGGAAGCCCATGGCCCCGCCGAACAGCGTGCCGCTGACATTCCGCGGGACCATCATCTGTACGTCGCAGAACAGCATCACGGACAGCGGCACGGCGACGGCGAACCAGCACAGGGGGCGGTAGAGCCACGACCACAGGGCAAACAGGCGAGACATGGGCACACTCATCAAGGTCTGGAAAGTCATTAAAAGAGACCAGGTTGGCGGTCAGTCGACAATCACGCGGGTGCCCGGGCCCAGGCACAGGCTCAACTGCTTGCCGGCCCGGTCGAAGGCGCAATAGGGCAGGGGCTTGCGGGTGATGGTCAGCAGCGGCGCAAGGATGAAGGCCACCGCGAGGATCAGCGCGCACAGGGTCCGCAGCGCCAGTGCCGTGGTGCTGGTAATCGGCCGGGGCCGGAGCCGCTGACGGCGCAACAGGTACAGCCCACTGGCGGCCCAGGCGAGGCCGAGCACCATCATGTAGTCCAGCTCCCAGTCCTGGATGCTGAAAATCAGGTTGCCGTCGGCGTCATCCGGGTAATTGATTCGCCACCAGGCCGCCAGTATCAGCGGCACCACGCCGGCGATCAGCCAGGCCAGGCGTGCGCCCGGCATCCGGATCAGCACGGCCAGGGCCAGGCCGAGGGTGCACAGGGCCCAGCCGGCGAGATTCAACTGCAAGTCGATGGCGCCGCCGAACAGGGTACCGCCGATGCTCCGGGGCGTGATCAGGTTCAGGTCGCAATGGATCTTCAGGGCCAGCGGTGCGGCCACGGCGACCCAGCATAGGAGGTGATAGAGCCGGAACCAGAGGGTGGACAGGCGAGGCATGGGCAAACTCGGCAAGGTCGAGAACAGGAAGAAAGAGGCCGGGGCGACGGTCAGTCGACAATCACCCGTTCCTCCGGGGTACCCAGCAGGCACGCGCTCAACTGCTCGCCGGCCTTGTTGAAGGCACAATGCGGCAGGGGCGGCTTGCTGGCACTGACCAACGGAGGGATGAAGAAGCCCGCCAGGAGCACCACCCACAGGATCCGTAGTGACAGTTCGTGGGCGTTGGCGTGGGGGCGTGGCTTGAACCGCTGCTGGCGCAACAGGTAGACGCCGCTGTAGACCAGGGCGAAACCGAAGGCCATCACATAATCCAACTCCCGGGCCTGGATGCTGAAGATCAGGTTGCCCTCTGCATCATCCGGGTAGTGGATTCGCCACCACAGGCCCAGCAGCAACTGCACCAGCCCGCCGGTGATCCAGGCCAGGCGGGCGCCGGGCACCCGGGTCAGCACGGCCAGGCCCAGGCACAGGACGCTGAGCGCCCAGCCACCCAGGTACAACATGAAACCCATGGAGCCGCCGAACAGGGTGCCGCCAACCTCCCGGGGAACGATCAGGTGCAGATTGCAACGGATCATGGTCGCCAGCAGCGCGGCGACGGCGATCCAGCACAGCGGGTAGTAGAGCCGGGACCAGAAGGTGTACAGACGGGACATGGGCAAACTCGAAGTGGCAGGTTCGCCCCCGGCCATGTGCGGCGCAGGGGCTGCGGGATTCATGCGTGTCGGGCAGGGCCTGGGTTGCTGCATAGGGGCAGTCAGCTGAAAAGCCGCAGCGTGCCAGCCCCGAACAGCAGCAGGGCCAGGCTGATGCCCACCAACGGGATGCGGAACCAGTAGCGCAGGGCCAGGAACCACAGTCCGGCAAGGAACGTCCCGCCGATATACAGCAGCCCCGGGGCCTGTTGCAGCAGGTCCGGATGCCAGCAGGCCAGGTAGCCATAGACCAGGCCGAACAGCATGGCCCCCAGGCTATGGCTGGCGTTGAAACCGACCCAGGCACGCCACAGGCTGGTCTGGCGGGTGATCATCGGCGATACCTGGCGCATGCGTTCGGCCAGGGCCGGATCGCGGGGTTGGAACTTGTCGGTGGCGAAGGTGTAGATCAGGTGCAGGCTGCCAAGCAGCAGCACGATGGCTGAGCCGGCGAGGAGCAGGGCAGGTGCCGACACGATTCGTCCTTGGAGGGTGGGCAGGGGCGCGGAGTATGCCGGGGCGCCGGGGATTTTGCACCTGCCTGTGTCGTGGGGTGGGGCAGGGCGTGGCGCGCCCTGCCCGGTGCGTCAGAACTGCGCGTCGGCGAGGCTGAACAGCGACGCGCTGCCGGCCCGGATGCTCTGTTCCAGGCCAAGGATGCGCGGCAGCAGGCGGCTGAAGTAGAAATCCGCGGTGCCCAGCTTGGCGCTGTAGAAACCCTCGTCCTCGGCCCGCTTGTGCCCGGCCACCTGGGCCATGCGCGCCCACAGGTAGGCATAGGCCACGTAGCCGAACAGCTGCAGGTACTCGACGCAGGCGCTGCCCACGGCGTTGGGGTTCTGTATCGCCTGCTCGCGCAGCCAGTCGCTGAGGTCTTCCAGGCGTTGCACGGCATCGAGCAACTGGGCGCTATAGGGTGCACCGGGAACGGCGGCGCAGGCGCGGATCTCGCCAGTGAACAGGCGCAGGGCCACGCCGCCGTTGGCCACCACTTTGCGTCCCAGCAGGTCCAGGGCCTGGATGCCGTTGGTGCCCTCATAGATCTGCGCGATGCGCACGTCGCGCACCAGTTGCTCCTGGCCCCATTCGCGGATGTAGCCGTGGCCGCCGAACACCTGCTGGCCCAGCACGCAGCTGTCCAGGCCGCTGTCGGTGAAAAACGCCTTGGCCACCGGGGTCAGCAGCGCCACCAGGGCTTCGGCGTTCTGCCGCTCATGGGGCTGGTCGGCGAACTTGGCCAGGTCCAGCTGCTGGCCGACGTAGCAGGCGAAGGCGCGGCCGCCTTCGGTCATGGCCTTCATCGACAGCAGCATGCGCCGCACGTCCGGGTGATTGATGATCGGGTCGGCCACCTTGTCCTTGGCCACTGGCCCCGACGGGGCACGGCTCTGCAGGCGCTCACGGGCATAGGTGCGGGCATTCTGGTAGGAGTTCTCGGCGCAGCCGATGCCCTGGATACCGATGGACAGGCGCTCGTAGTTCATCATGGTGAACATCGCCGCCAGGCCCTTGTTGGCCTCGCCCACCAGCCAGCCGCTGGCGCCGTCGAAGTTCAGCACGCAAGTGGCCGAGGCCTTGATCCCCATCTTGTGCTCGATGGAGCCGCAGCTCACGGCGTTGGCCTGGCCCAGGTTGCCGTTGGCGTCGACGTGGATCTTGGGTACCAGGAACAGCGAGATGCCCTTGGGCCCGGCCGGGGCGTCCGGCAGCTTGGCCAGCACCAGGTGGATGATGTTCTCGGTCAGGTCCTGTTCGCCGCCGGTGATGAACATCTTGCTGCCGCTGATGCGGTAGCTGCCATCGGCCTGGGGTTCGGCGCGGGTGCGGATGATCCCCAGGTCAGTGCCGGCATGGGCCTCGGTCAGGCACATGGAACCGGCCCAGCGGCCTTCGTACATCGGGGGCAGGTAGAGGTTCTTGAGCTCTTCGCTGGCATGGGCGTCGATGGCCAGGCAGGCGCCGGAGCTCAGGGCCGAGTACAGGGCGAAGCTGGAGTTGGCGGCGTAGAGCATTTCCTCGAACTGCACCGCGAGCATCTTCGGCATGCCCATGCCGCCATAGGCCGGGTTGCCGCTCAGGCCGACCCAGCCGCCCTGGATATAGGTGGCATAGGCTTCCTTGAAACCGGCCGGGGTCCGCACCTGGCCGGCGTGCCAGGTGGCACCTTCCTCGTCGCCGCTGCGGTTGAGCGGGGCGATCAAGTTGCCGGTGACCTTGGCCGCTTCTTCAAGGATCGCATCGGCGGTGTCGCCGTCCACGGTGTCGGCCAGGGCCGGCAGGCGAGCCCAGAGCTTGGGGGCGTTGAATACTTCGTGGAGGACGAAGCGCATGTCGCGCAGGGGAGCGTTGAATTCGGGCATTGCAAGGGTCCTCGAGCTGGGGGAGGAAGGGAAAGCACAGGTGGCATGGGATAAAACCCAAGGCCCCGCAGGCGCCAGGCCTGCGGGCCGCTGTCAGTTCAGGCTAGAGGTTTTTCGCCATGTCGCGCAGGACGAACTTCTGGATCTTGCCGGTGGAGGTCTTGGGCAGCTGGCTGAAGACCACGGTTCGCGGCACCTTGAAGCCCGCCAGGTGCTCGCGGCAGAAGGCGATGATCTGGGCCTCGCGCACGTCCTGGTGGTCGGCCTTGAGGGTGATGAAGGCGCAGGGCGTCTCGCCCCATTTTTCATCGGGCCGGGCCACCACCGCCGCTTCCAGCACCGCCGGGTGGCGATAGAGCACGCCTTCGACTTCGATGGTGGAGATGTTCTCGCCCCCGGAAATGATGATGTCCTTGAGGCGATCGCGGATTTCCACGTAGCCGTCCGGGTGGGTCACACCCAGGTCGCCGGTGTGGAACCAGCCGCCCTCGAAGGCTTCGGCGGTGGCGCTGGGGTTCTTCAGGTAACCCTTCATCACGGTGTTGCCGCGCATGAAGATCTCGCCGATGGTCTGGCCGTCCCGGGGGGTCGGTTCCAGGGTTTTCGGGTCGGCCACCATCACCCCTTCCAGGGTCGGGTAGCGCACGCCCTGGCGTGACTTGATCTGTGCACGCTGCTCCAGGGGCAAGGCGTCCCAGGCCGCGTGCCAGGCGCACAGGGTCACTGGGCCATAGACCTCGGTCAGGCCGTAGACGTGGGTGACCCTGATGCCCATTTCTTCCACGGCGCCGATCACCTTGGCCGGTGGCGCGGCCCCGGCCACCATGGCGTTGACCGGGTGATCGATGGCGGCCTTGGCCGATTCCGGCATGTTCACCAGGGCATTGAGCACGATGGGTGCGCCGCACAGGTGGCTGACCTGGTGCTCGCGGATCAGGTTGAGGATCTTCTGCGGGTCGACCCGGCGCAGGAACACGTGGACCCCGGCCAGGGCGGTGATGGTCCAGGGGTAGCACCAGCCGTTGCAGTGGAACATCGGCAGGGTCCACAGGTACACCGGATGGTTGCCCATGGCCCAGGTCATCTGGTTGCCCAGGGCGTTGAGGTAGGCGCCGCGGTGGTGGTAGACCACGCCCTTGGGGTTGCCGGTGGTGCCCGAGGTGTAGTTCAGGGCGATGGCCTGCCACTCGTCATCCGGCCACTGCCAGGCGAACTCCGGGTCGCCCTCGGCCAGGAAGGCCTCGTAGTCCAGGTCGCTGACCGGCTGCCCCTCGCCGTACTCCGGGTCGTCGAGGTCGATCACCAGCGGCGGGTGGTCGAGCATGGCCACGGCGGCCTGGATCACTTCATGAAACTCGCGGTCGGCGATCAGCACCTTGGCCTCGCCATGGGCCAGCATGAAGGCGATGGTCTCGGCGTCCAGGCGCACGTTGAGGGCATTGAGCACCGCGCCGATCATCGGCACGCCGAAATGCGCCTCGAGCATCGCCGGGATGTTGGGCAGCATCACCGCCACGGTGTCGTTCTTGCCGATCCCGCGGCCGGACAGGGCCGAGGCCAGGCGTCGGCAGCGGCTGTAGGTCTGGGCCCAGGTGCGACGGATCGAACCGTGGATCACCGCCGGGTAGTCGGGATAGACCGCGGCGGTACGCTCGATGAAGCTCAGGGGCGAAAGGGCGATGTGGTTGACGGCAGACGGCGCTAGGCCTTGCTCGTAGATGGACATGGTTCGGGCACCCGGTGGCTGATTGTTAGCTCTATTGACCGAGGAGCCTGCTGGAACCTCGGTGACTTATCCGGAGGCTTTTATATACTGTTTGCAGATAAATATGGAAGTAATACCTGAGTTGTATAGTATTAATACTATATATTCTTCCCTGATGCTTCATAGGTGCATCGATGATGCAAAGCTCTCCCCACTTGAGCCGCTGGCTGGGCCACGACCCGCAACCCAGCCTGCTGCTGGATGCCGAGGCCAGGCCCCTGGACTTCAACCCGGCCCTGCGCGACTGGCTGGATGATGCGCCAGTGCTTGATGTTGCGTCGCTGCTGCCGGTCAATCTGCCTGCCCTGGTCCGGGCCTGCCTGGACCAGCAACGAGCCATCGAGGACGTCGAAGCCCAGTGGGGCGAGCGTATCCTGCTCTGGACCTTTATCCCCGACCCCCTGCGGCATCACGTCCTGGCCCGTTGCCGCGAAGCCACGGCCCAGGTGCGGGCCGAACGCGAATCGGCCAAGGCCCGGCGCCTGTACCGACTGATCACCGAAAACACCACCGACCTGATTTCCCGTCATACCCCCGATGGCTGCTTCCTCGATGCTTCGCCTGCCTCCTGGACCTTGCTCGGCTACTGGCCCGAGGAGCTGCGCGGCCTGCTGGCCCGCAGCCTGCTGCACAGCCGGGGCCTGGCCGGGTTGATGCGGCGTGCCCGGGATGCCCTGGAGCAGGATGGCTACCACACCATGACGTTCCGCATTCGCCATCGCGAGGGGCATTACCTGTGGTTCGAGACCGCCTGCCGGGCGATCCGCGAGACCTATACCGGGGCCGTGGTGGAGGTGGTGGCGGTGTCCCGGGACATCACCGCCCGGGTCCAGGCCGAAGAGAACAAGCGGCGCCTGGCCGAGGTGGTGGAGGCCAATCCCGACCCGGTGCTGTTCGTCCAGCCCGCCGGCAGCGTGACCTACCTCAACCCTGCCGCCCGACGCACCCTGGGCCTGGAGCCAGGGCAGGCACTGCCGGCGCTGTCGACGATGCTTTCCCCGGAGGTACTGCAACGCTTGCAGGCCGAGGGCTGGAGCCTGGCCCAACGTACCGGTCGCTGGAGCATCGAGACGCGCCTGCAACCGCTGGCAGGGGGCGCCTCGGTGCCGGTGTCGCTGATGCTCCTGGCGCATCGCGCGGCCAGTGGCGAGCGTTTCTATTCCCTGGTCGCCCATGACCAGAGCGAGCGCGAACTGCGCGAGGCCCAGCAGCGCCATCACCAGGACGAACTGGCCCATACCGCGCGGCTGGTGACCCTGGGCGAGCTGGCCTCGGGCATCGCCCATGAGATCAACCAGCCGCTGGCGGCGGTGGTCAACTACGCCAACGCCAGCCAGCGTTATTTGCACAATCTTGGCCAGCAGCCCCAGGCCGCGCAAAAGGTCGCCCAGGGCCTGGAGCGCATTGTCGAGCAGGCGACCCATGCCGCCGAGGTGATCAAGCGCCTGCGGGGTTTCCTGCGCAAGGGCGGGCGCCGGGTCCAGGCCCTGGACATCGCCGAAGTGGCGCGGGAAACCGTGCGCCTGTGTGCCTGGGAGGCCCAGGCCTGCCAGGTGGTGATCGACCTGCAACTGGCCGATGACCTGCCGCCGGTCCATGCCGACCGGGTGCTCCTGGAGCAGGTGCTGCTCAATCTGTTGCGCAACGCCATCGAGGCCAACCGCGAGGTGCATGGGCAACAGGCTTCGCAGATCATCCTGGAGGCCGTGGCCAGTGCCGAGGGCGGGGTGCTGATCAGTGTCAGCGACCAGGGCCCCGGTGTCTCCGAGGTCCAGTTGCCGCAGCTGTTCACGCCGTTCTACACCAGCAAGGCCAATGGCCTGGGGCTGGGCTTGTCCATGAGCCGCAGTATCGTCGAGGGTTTCGGTGGCGACTTGCAGGCCCGGCCCCAGGCCATTGGCCTGCGCATGGATTGCCGGCTGCCGGCCACGGCCCCGGTCGAGGCCGATTCATCCACTTCCCCGAACACAGGAGCAAGGTCATGACGAGTGCAACGCAGCAGCTGGTGTACGTGGTGGACGACGATCCGGCCATGCTCGACTCCACGGTCTGGCTGCTGGAGTCGGTGGGCCTGGCGGCCGTGGCCTTCACCAGTGGCCGCGAGTTCCTCGAGCATTGTGACCCGAGCCGCAATGCCTGCGTGCTGCTGGATGTGCGCATGCCCGGCATGGGCGGGTTGAACGTCCAGGAAGAGCTGCGCCAGCGGGATATCGACCTGCCGCTGATCTTTGTCAGTGGCCATGCCGACGTGCCTATCGTGGTCCGCGCGTTCAAGGCCGGGGCGGTGGACTTCATCGAGAAACCCTACAACGAGCAGCTGTTGCTGGACAGCGTGCAGCAGGCCCTGAACCGCGGCGGCAACCGCCAGCGCCAGAGTGCTGGGCAGGCCCGGGTGCTGGAGCGCCTGGAGAGCCTGACGCCACGGGAAAAGGATGTGCTGCTGCCGCTGGTGCAGGGCTATGCCAACCGCGAGATCGCCGAGCAATTGGGGGTCAGCATCAAGACCATCGATCTGTACCGCTCGCGCGTGATGAAGCGCATGCAGGCCGAGCATCTGCCGGAGCTGGTGGGCATGGCCATCGCCGCCGGCCTGGTGGATCCGCTGCAATTGCGCTGAAGCCTGGCCTCAGGCCACGGCGCTGTGGCTCGGGCTGGTGCCCAGCAGGCGTTCGATGGCGCCGCTGAGCAGGCTCTCCAGCAAGGCTTCGCGCTCGCGTTCGCCCAGGGGTTGCCCCTGGAACCAGCTGGGGGCGGTATTGAGCAGATTGGCCACCGCATGGGCGGTGGCCCGACGCGCCGCTTCTCCTTGCCCGGCAGGCGCGCCCAACAGCTGCAACAATTGCTGTTCGTAGCCTTCGCGCAATTGCTCGACGCGCAACTGCTGGTCGGGGTTCAGGCAGCCGCTGTCGCGCTCCACCAGGCGAAAGTGCCGTGGCAACTCGCGGTGCAGCTTGAGGTGGGCGCGGATCAGCGCCGCCAGGCAGCCGCCCGAGAGCTTGCGCCGCTGCAGGCGCTTGAGGGTGCCCTGCAGCTCGTCGAAGAACTCCTCGATCAGGTCCAGCAACAGGTGCTGCTTGCTCGGGTAGTGGTGGTACAGCGACCCCGGCGTCAGGCCCAGGTGGCTGGCCAGCTCGCGCATGCCCACCTGGCCGAAGCCCTTGCTGGCGAACAGCTCCAGGGCCTTGTCGCGGCTTTCGGCAAAGCGTGAGCAACGCTCAGCCATAGGTATGGAAACCACGGCCGGTCTTGCGGCCCAGGTAACCGGCGGCGACCATTTCCTTGAGCAGCGGCGCGGGGCGGTACTTGCTGTCGTTGAAGCCGTCGTAGAAGGCTTCGAGGATCGCCAGCAGGGTGTCCAGGCCGATCAGGTCGGCCAGGGCCAGCGGGCCGATCGGCTGGTTGCAGCCCAGGCGCATGCCGGCGTCGATGTCCTCGGCGCTGGCCAGGCCTTCCTGGAACACCAGGATCGCCTCGTTGATCATCGGCACCAGGATGCGGTTGACCACGAAACCCGGGCGGTTGCCGGCGGTGATCGCGGTCTTGCCCAGGCGCTGGGCCATGTCCATGGCCAGGGCATGGGTCGCATCGCTGGTCTGCAGGCCACGGATCACCTCGATCAGGCCCATCACCGGCACCGGGTTGAAGAAGTGCAGGCCGATGAAGCGTTCCGGGGCGCTGACGCTGGCCGCCAATTGGGTGATCGACAGCGACGAGGTGTTGGAGGCGATCACGCACTCGGGGCTGACCTGGGCGGCGATCTGCTGCAGGACCCGAAGCTTGAGGTCGAGGTTTTCGGTGGCCGCCTCGATCACCAGCTGGACTTCCTTGAGCGTGGCATAGTCGGTGCTGATGCGAATGCGGGCCAGGGCGGCGAGCTTCTGCTCTTCGCTCAGGCCGCCCTTGGCCACTTGCCGGTCGAGGTTCTTGCCGATGGTGGCCAGGGCCTTTTCCAGGGCGCCCTGGGCGATGTCCAGCAGGGTCACGTCAAAGCCCGCCTGGGCACAGACCTGGGCAATGCCGTTGCCCATGGTGCCGGCGCCGATCACACCGATGTTCGCAAGATTCATCTTCAGCTCTTCCTTTGTTCGTTGCCTTCGCGGAGCATGGCGGCCATGCCTTGCACGGCCCATTGTCGAGCGCGAGTCTAGGGCCCCTGCAGGGGGGCGGACTATGCCGAAAGCGGTCAACCGTGCTGGCGTTTTTTGCCACAGCGGCCATTGCCGGAGGACAGCTGCCAGATGCGTGACACCGATTCGGTCGCGGCCTATTACCTGCGGGTCATGACCCACGCCCTGCAACAGCGACCGCAGCGCCTGGCAGCCCTTTTGAGCGAGGCCGGGATCGATCCTGCGCTGCTCGAACAGCCTCGGGCGCGGGTGCCCGGCAGTGCTTTTGCAGCCCTGTGGCTGATGCAGATCCGCGAGCTGCAGGACGAGTTCTTCCAGCTCGACTCCCACGGCCTGCCGCCAGGGGCCTTTGCGCTGATCTGCCGCGGGCTGATCCAGGAGCCGAACCTGGAGAAGGCCCTGCGCCAGTGCCTGGGCAACTTCGGCCTGTTCCTGCAAGACCTGCGCGCCAGCCTCAGTGTGCGTGGCAAGCGTGCGGTGATCAGCCTCGAGAGCCGGGGGGGTGATCCGTTACGGGCTCATTACGCCGAGGAAACCCTGCTGGTGCTGATCATCAGCCTGCTGTGCTGGCTGGGTGGCCGGCGAATCCCCATCGACCGCGCGGATTTTCGCCATGGCCGCCTCAGCCTCGACGACGACCCGTTGCTGTGGGGCAGCAACCTGACCTGGAATGCCGGGCGTACCGAGATCGAGTTCGCCAGCCGCTTGTTGCGCCTGCCAGTGGTCCAGGACCTGGCCTCGCTCAAGGTGTTCCTGCGCAGTGCGCCGCAGTGGCTGGTGATCCGTTTTCGCAATCAGCACGGCCTCACCACCCAGGTGCACCAGCGCCTGCGCGCAAGCCACTACAGCCAGTGGCCGACCCTGGAAGCCTTCGCCCGGGAATTGCAGATGAGCCCGAGTACGTTGCGCCGGCGCCTGGAGCGCGAAGGTGGCGCCTATCAGGAAATCAAGGATGAGGTCCGTCGCGCAGTGGCGGTGGACCTGTTGCGACGGTCGTCGGTCAGCATCGGCGAGATCGCCGAACTCACCGGGTTCCAGGAACCCAGCGCTTTTCATCGAGCGTTCAAGAAGTGGATCGGGGAAAGCCCTGGTCGCTACCGTGCGCGGTTCCAGCCCGGCGCCCCTGGGGCGGGATAGCCGCCAGGGCACAGGCTCCCTGACGGTGCGGCGGGGGTTACCGGCTGCGGTTGTTTTGCGCAGACACCAGGATCACCACCGCGTCGAGCAGGGCTTCCTGGCGTTCGGGAGCGAAGCGCGCAGGCTCCATCGGCTGGACCATCTTCCAGCCGTCGCCCATGGCGCAGATCTGGTCGGCCAGCAACTGGGCATCGATATCGTCGCGGATGTCGCCCTGGGCCTGACCCTTGGCCAGCATCGTGGCAAACGACGAGCGAAAGCAGGCGTAGCGGTGCTGGAAGATATCGGCCAGGGACTGCTCGTGGCGGGCGTGGGTCAGCAGGTGGAACAGGGCCGCGAGCAAGGCGTTGGCCTCACCGCCCTTGCCCCAGCTCAGCCAGCTGGAAATGATCGTCTTGATGTCCACCCGCGGCTTGGCGGCTTCGCGGGCGAGCATGGCGTCGAACTGGTCGAACAGATCCTGCGCGGCAGCGGCGATCATCTCTTCCTTGTTGGCGAAGTAGTAGGTCACCGCGCCGGTGGTGCAGTTGGCATATTGCGCGACGCGCCGCATGGAGGTGCCGATGTAGCCTTCCTGGGCCACCACGGCGACCACCGCCTTGAGCAGCTCTGCGCGTTTCTCCTCGTGGTTGCCCAGGGGGCGCCCTCGTCGTGCGGGACTGCCGGATTTGCCGCTTGCTGCCATGGATGGGGGGAGTCGAGAGTCATGCATAGGAATGGAGGGAATCTTTGGATTGCCTGTCGGGGGAAGAGGACTTCCTTGTGAGCCGCCAGCATAGGTAATTTCCTGGCCAAAAGCATCCGCGACCAATGGACGAAACCACCCGAATCCAGGGTGAAGATTCCAGGGTGGAGCGGTCCGTGCCAGGCCGTCGATCCAGGTCGCCGGTCCTCATGCCGGACTGCGTCCGGGCATCTGGATGCCGTGTTGCTGGACTCGGCGATACAGGGTCGCCCGCGAGATGCCCAGGGCCTTGGCCGCCGCCAGCGGTTTCCAGCGGTGACGCACCAGGGCGTCGAGCAGGGCCTGGCGCTCGGGGCTGGTGACGGTTTGCGGGGCGGGCAGGGTGCCTGGGGTTGCGGCGCCACGCAGTTGCTCGGGCAGGTCATGCAGCTGGATCAGTGGCCCTTCGCATACCGCACAGGCATAACGCAGCACATGCCGCAGCTGGCGCACGTTGCCTGGCCAGCGGTAGCCCAGCAGGCATTCCAGGGCCTCGTCGCCCAGTTGTACCGGCGCGCCACAGCGCTTGGATTCCTCTTCGACAATCCGGGTGATCAGCGCCAGCCGGTCGCTGCGTTCGCGCAGGGGCGGCAGTTGAAAACGCGCGCCGCCCAGGCGGAAATACAGGTCCTCGCGAAAGCTGCCTGCGGCCACCAGCGCTTCCAGGTCGCGATGGGTGGCGCAGATCACCTGGATGTCCACCGACTTGCGCTGCGCGGCGCCTAATGGTGCCACTTCACCCTCGGCCAGCACCCGCAGCAGGCGACTCTGCAAGGCCAGGGGCATGTCGCCGATTTCATCGAGGAACAGGGTGCCGCCATCGGCCTGTTGCAGCAGGCCCTGCATGCCCTTGCTGGAGGCGCCGGTAAAGGCTCCGGCGACATAACCGAACAGTTCGCTCTCGATCAGGTTTTCCGGGATGGCCGCGCAGTTCACCGCGACAAAGGGCCGGTCCCGGCGCTGGCTGGCCTGGTGTAACTGGCGGGCGAAGACTTCCTTGCCGGAGCCGGTCTCGCCCTGGACCAGCACCGGCAGGTGGCGGTCCTTGACCCGCACCGCCAGGCGCAGGCTCTGCTCCACCCTGGGGTCGAGTACCTCGCCAGCCAGTGTCAGGCGTGGGCGGCTGGGGCGCAGCCGGGGGGCTTGCAGGCGTCCGTGCAGTTCAGCGTTCAGCGGCCACAGTGCCTGGTCCCGGGCGCGGTGCAGCAACTGGGCATCGAACACTTGGCCGATATGCCGGGGCAGTTGCCCGTGGCGCCGTAGCAGGTAGTGGCGCGCCGCCGGGTTCAGTGCCTGCAGGCAGCCGTCGTCGTCCCAGGCCAGCAGCAAGTCCGGCTGGCTGTCGACATAACCCGGGCTGGCATGGGCTCGCAGCACCCAGTAGCCCTGGGCGCTGCTCATGAAGAACGCCTGCTCGATCTCCCGCGCGCTCTGCACCACCATCTGCCGGATCAGGTGCTGGGAACGGCGGTCGTCCGGAGAACGTACCGCCGACACATCCAGCACCCCCAGCAGTCCGCCCTGGGGATCGAACACCGGGGCGGCGGAGCAGGTCAGGCCGATGAATGCAGCGCGAAAGTGGTCGCGCTTGTGCACCGTGACTGGCGCGCGGGCAGTGAGCACCGCCGCCACGCCGCAGGTGCCTTCTTCACCCTCCGACCAGCAGGTGCCCAGGTACAGGCCGGCCTTGCGGCAGTCGTTGCGCAGGGTGGATTCCACGCGGTAGTCGATGGTCTGGCCCTGGGCGTCGGTGAGCAGCACGCAGTAGTCGGCCTCGCGCACCCGGCCGTGCAGGCGGGCCACCTCTTCACTGGCGATGCGCAGGAACAGCTCGGAACGCTCGCGGCATTCCTTGAGCACGTTTTCGGACAGGATGCGCGGCCCCTGCAGCGAGCCGGGGTCCAGATGGTGCTGCTCCATGGAGCGGCGCCAGGAATCGAGGATCAGGCTCGGCACCGGCGCCTGGGGCAGGTGCGCGGCGTTTTTCAGGACCCGGCTGACGCAGTCCACATGGGCTTTTGAATGTGCGGAAAGCATGAAGGCCTCCGGTTGCAGCTTCTTATCGTTGTGCACGCATTAAGCGCCGATCCGCGCACCTGGACAAGCACCGGCTGGCCCGGCGGTGGGGTTGAGACGCAACGTCTCAGGGTCTTGCCAGGGCGCCGTGCAGCCTGACATGCGATGTCTCAGCCATGGGGTTTCCCGGCACCCGGGCAGGAGCGCAGAAACCGCTCTGCGATGGGCCTTTTCACGACTTTATCGACAACTGGCACTGGCCTTGCTCTGGCTCCTGGCAACCAGCCCTCGGCATCCAACGCCGACTGGCCCATCTAAGAACAAGAACGAGGTGCCCGATGTTTTCTCCTGCCTGTGTTCCGCCCGGGGTCAACCCATGAACCGCCGTCCCCTGAGCGTGGGCATCATTGCCAACCCGGCTTCGGGGCGTGATGTGCGCCGCCTGACCGCCAATGCCGGGCTGTTCTCCAGCACCGACAAGGTCTCGGTGATCCAGCGTCTGCTGGCGGCCTTCGGCGCCACCGGCATCGAGCAGGTGCTGATGCCCACCGACATGACCGGTATCGCCGCCGCGGTGCAGAAGAACAGCCACAGCCGCCAGGCCCGGGAGCAGCACTGGCCGGCCCTGGAGTTCCTCGACCTGACCCTGCGCCAGAGCGTTGAGGACACCCGCCAGGCGGCCCGCTGGATGGCTGAACGCGGGGTGGCGCTGATTGCTGTGCTCGGTGGCGACGGCACCCACAAGGCGGTGGCCGCCGAGGTCGGCGATATCCCGCTGCTGACCCTGTCCACCGGCACCAACAACGCCTTTCCAGAGCTGCGCGAAGCCACCAGCGCCGGGCTGGCCGGCGGGCTCTACGCCAGCGGCCGGGTGCCCCGCGAAATTGCCCTGCGACGCAACAAGCGCCTGCTGGTGCGCGAGCCGTCCAGGGGCCTGCGGGAGGTGGCCCTGGTGGACGTGGCGGTGTCGCCCTTGACCTTTGTCGGGGCCCGGGCCATCAGCCGCGCCAGCGACCTGGCGCAGGTCTTCGTGACCTTTGCCGAGCCGCAGTCCATCGGTATTTCCGCCCTGTGCGGGCTGTGGCTGCCGGTCACTCGCCAGGCCCCCCACGGCGCCTGGATGCGCCTGGACCCGCAATCCCCCGAGGCGCTGCTGGTGCCCCTGGCTCCCGGCCTGTTGCAGGGCTGCGGGGTGCTGGAGGCCGGCTACCTGCAAGCCGATGTGCCCCAGCCCCTGTGCCTGAGCGCCGGCACCCTGGCCCTGGATGGCGAGCGCGAGATCGAGTTCAACCCCGGTGATCGGCCCACGGTCACCCTGGATGCCGGCGGCCCGCTGAGCATCGACGTCAATGCGGTCCTGGAACACGCGGCGCGCCAGCGCCTGCTGGCCATCGACCGCCATCACCGGCAACACCCCGAGAACCTTCAGCCTGAAGACACCCCTGGAGAATAAAAATGTCGACACCCCTGACCTCTGACCAACTGCTGCACGCCTACCGGGTGATGCGCACCATCCGCGCTTTCGAAGAGCGCCTGCACGTGGAGTTCGCTACCGGCGAGATCCCTGGTTTCGTCCACCTCTACGCCGGCGAGGAGGCATCGGCCGCCGGGGTCATGGCCCACCTGCGCGATGACGATTGCATTGCCTCCAACCACCGTGGCCACGGTCATTGCATCGCCAAGGGCGTGGACGTCTACGGGATGATGGCCGAGATCTACGGCAAGAAGACCGGGGTCTGCCAGGGCAAGGGCGGCTCCATGCACATCGCCGACTTCGAGAAGGGCATGCTCGGCGCCAACGGCATCGTCGGCGCCGGGGCGCCGCTGGTGGTGGGCGCGGCCCTGGCTGCCCGGCTGCAAGGCACCGACGGTGTGTCGGTGGTGTTCTTCGGCGACGGCGGCTCCAACGAAGGCGCGGTGTTCGAGGCCATGAACATGGCCTCGGTGTGGAACCTGCCGTGCCTGTTCATCGCCGAGAACAACGGTTACGCCGAGGCCACGGCGTCCAACTGGTCGGTGGCCTGCGACCACATCGCCGACCGCGCCGCCGGCTTCGGCATGCCCGGGGTGACGGTGGACGGTTTCGATTTCTTCGCCGTGCATGAAGCCGCCGGCGCCGCCGTGGAACGGGCTCGGGCCGGGGAGGGGCCGTCGCTGATCGAGGTCAAGCTGACCCGCTACTACGGCCACTTCGAGGGCGACGCCCAGACCTACCGCGCCCCCGACGAGGTCAAGCATTACCGCGAGCACAACGACTGCCTGATGCAGTTCCGCGAACGCACCACCCGTTCGGGCCTGGTGCAGGCCAGCCAGCTGGACCAGATCGATGCCGACGTGGAAGCGCTGATCGAGGACGCGGTGCGCAAGGCCAAAAGCGATCCCAAACCGAGCCCGGCCGATCTGCTCAGCGACGTGTATGTCGCCTACCCCTGAGCACCTGCCCGCGATCTGCCGCTCGGCGCATGTGCCCTGAGCGTCGCTCGCTAGATCGTGAACAGGTTCTAAAGCCTCCTCCAAGAACAACAAGAGACCATCATCATGGCGAGAAAAATCAGTTACCAGCAGGCCATCAACGAAGCCCTGGCCCAGGAAATGCGTCGCGACCCCAGCGTGTTCATCATGGGTGAAGACGTGGCCGGCGGTGCCGGCGCCCCCGGCGACAACGATGCCTGGGGCGGTGTGCTCGGGGTGACCAAGGGCCTTTACCACCAGTTCCCCGGGCGGGTGCTGGATACCCCGTTGTCGGAGATCGGCTACGTCGGCGCCGCGGTCGGCGCCGCCACCCGTGGCGTGCGCCCGGTGTGCGAGCTGATGTTCGTCGACTTCGCCGGCTGCTGCCTGGACCAGATCCTCAACCAGGCGGCGAAGTTTCGCTACATGTTCGGCGGCAAGGCCCAGACCCCGCTGGTGATCCGCACCATGGTCGGCGCCGGCCTGCGCGCCGCAGCCCAGCACTCGCAGATGCTTACCTCGCTGTGGACCCACATCCCCGGGCTGAAAGTGGTCTGCCCGTCGTCGCCCTACGACGCCAAGGGCCTGCTGATCCAGGCTATCCGCGACAACGACCCGGTGATCTTCTGCGAGCACAAGCTGCTCTACAGCCTGCAGGGCGAAGTGCCGGAAGAGTCCTACGCGATTCCCTTCGGCGAGGCCAACTTCCTGCGCGACGGCAAGGACGTGACCCTGGTGTCCTACGGGCGCACGGTGAACACCGCGCTGGAGGCGGCCCGCGCCCTGGCCGGGCGCGGCATCGATTGCGAGGTGATCGACCTGCGCACCACCAGCCCCCTGGACGAAGACAGCATCCTGGAAAGCGTGGAGAAGACCGGGCGTCTTGTGGTCATCGACGAAGCCAACCCGCGCTGCTCCATGGCCACCGACATCTCGGCCCTGGTGGCGCAGAAAGCCTTCGCCGCCCTCAAGGCACCGATCGAAATGGTCACCGCGCCCCATACGCCAGTGCCGTTCTCCGACGTCCTGGAAGACCTGTACATCCCCGACGCGGCGAAGATCGAGAACGCCGTGCTCACCGTGATCGAGTGGAGCCGCTGATGAGCCAGATCCATACCCTGACCATGCCCAAGTGGGGCCTGTCGATGACCGAAGGCCGGGTCGATGCCTGGCTCAAGGAAGAGGGGCAGAGCATCAGCAAGGGCGATGAAGTGCTGGACGTGGAGACCGACAAGATCTCCAGCAGCGTCGAGGCGCCGTTCTCCGGCATCCTGCGCCGGCAGATCGCCCGCCAGGACGAGACCCTGGCAGTGGGCGCGCTGCTGGGCATCGTGGTGGAAGGCGAGGCCAGCGACGCCGAGATCGACGCGGTGATCGAGCAGTTCCAGGCCAGCTTCGTGCCCGGCGACAGCGCCGACGAAGACAGCGGCCCGGCGCCGCAGAAGGTCGAAATCGGCGGCCGGCTGATCCGTTATTTCGAGCGTGGTGAAGGCGGCACGCCGCTGCTGCTGGTGCACGGTTTCGGCGGCGACCTCAACAACTGGCTGTTCAACCACGAAGCCCTGGCAGCCGGGCGCCGGGTGATCGCCCTCGACCTGCCGGGCCACGGCGAATCGGCCAAGGTCCTGCAACGGGGCGACCTGGACGAGTTGAGCCAAGTGCTGCTGGCGCTGCTGGATCACCTGGACATCCCCGTGGCCCATCTGGTGGGCCACTCCATGGGCGGTGCGGTGGCCCTCAACACCGCTCGGCTGGCGCCGCAGCGGGTGCGCTCCCTGACCCTGATCGGTAGCGCCGGGCTGGGCCGCGAGATCAACGGCGACTACCTGCAAGGCTTTGTCGAGGCGGGCAACCGCAATGCGCTGAAGCCGCAACTGGTGCAACTGTTCTCCAATGCCGAGCTGGTGAACCGGCAGATGCTCGACGACATGCTCAAGTACAAGCGCCTGGAAGGGGTGCAGGCGGCCCTTGGGCAACTGGCGGGCACGTTGTTCGCCGACGGCCGCCAGCAGGCTGACCTGCGGCCGGTAGTGCAGGACGGTGCGCAGCCGGTGCTGGTGATCTGGGGCAGCGACGACCGGATCATCCCGGTGAGCCACAGCGCCGATCTCAAGGCGCAGATCGAGGTGCTGCCGGGGCAGGGGCACATGGTGCAGATGGAAAGCGCGGAACAGGTCAACCGCCTGATCCTCGACTTCATCCAGCAGCACTGAGGTTTTCTGCGGCGGCCAGGGGGCCGTCGCAGCTCTACGACAATCAGGAGAAGCCACGATGAGTGTTTCCCTCAAGCCTGTTGCCAGCATGCGCGCCGCGGTCTGGCACGGCCGCCACGATATCCGCGTCGAGGACGTGCCGCTGCCCGACGCGCCGCCTGCCGGCTGGGTGCAGATCCGCGTCGACTGGTGCGGCATCTGCGGCTCCGACCTGCACGAATACGTGGCCGGGCCGGTGTTCATTCCGGTGGAGGCGCCGCACCCGCTGACCGGGATCAAGGGCCAGTGCATCCTCGGCCACGAGTTCTGCGGCGAGATCGTTGCCCTCGGTGAAGGGGTCCGGGGTTTCAGTGTTGGCCAGCCGGTGGCGGCGGACGCCTGCCAGCATTGCGGCACCTGCTACTACTGCACCCATGGGCTGTACAACATCTGCGAAAACCTGGCCTTCACCGGGCTGATGAACAACGGCGCCTTCGCTGAATTGGTCAACGTGCCGGCCAACCTGCTGTACGCCTTGCCGGACAACTTTCCCGCCGAGGCCGGGGCCCTGATCGAGCCGCTGGCGGTGGGCATGCACGCGGTGAAGAAGGCCGGCAGTTTGCTCGGGCAGAACGTGGTGGTGGTCGGCGCCGGCACCATCGGCCTGTGCACCATCATGTGTGCCAAGGCCGCAGGCGCGGCCCAGGTGATCGCCCTGGAAATGTCCGGTGCGCGCAAGGCCAAGGCCCTGGAGGTGGGCGCCAGCCATGTGCTCGATCCCAAGGAATGCGACGCCCTGGCCGAGGTCAAGCGCCTGACCGGCGGGCTGGGGGCCGATGTCAGCTTTGAGTGCATCGGCAACAAGCACACCGCCAAGCTGGCCATCGACCTGATCCGCAAGGCCGGCAAGTGCGTGCTGGTGGGGATTTTCGAAGAGCCCAGCGAGTTCAACTTCTTCGAGTTGGTGGCCACCGAGAAACAGCTGCTGGGGGCCCTGGCCTACAACGGCGAGTTCGCCGACGTGATCGCCTTCATCGCCGATGGCCGCCTGGATATCACGCCGCTGGTGACCGGGCGCATCCAGCTGGAGGACATCGTCGGCCAGGGCTTCGAAGAGCTGGTCAACAACAAGGAGCACAACGTCAAGATCATCGTTTCACCAGGCCTGCTCTAGCGCCCGCCAGCGGGCGTCTTGGCGATGGCCGGCAGCGGCCATCGCACTTTTTTACAGTTTCGCGTTCTATGAGCAGGCCTGGCTGTGACGATCCCCGTTGCAGCCCGTGAATTCCGACCCGGTGCCGATGGCCTACGCTCCTTCTTCTTGCACGATGCAAACCCGGCTTCAGCCGCTGCTCCTGGCGGGCCTGTTGCTGCTCGGCGTCACTGGCTGCACCCAGCAGCAAGGGCGCGATATCGCCAACCAGTTTCGTAACGGCAAGGCCGACGAGTTCTTCCAGACCAGTGTCGACCGCATGGCCACCATCGGCATGCGCGACAACCTGCAGAGCCTGTACCTGCTGATGGGCAAGCTCTACCTGCGCAACCCCAGCCAGTGGCGCAAGTCCGGTTATCCGGATGGCACCACGGCGCAGCGGGAGATTCGCAATGCCATCGAGAAGCGCCAGCCGCTGCCGGCCCTGGGCGATCGCCGGGACCTGGCGGCCTTGAGTTTTTCCCTGAGCCCGGAGTTCCAGGGCGATCGGGTCGGGGCGTTCATCTATGCCATCGGCAGCATGCTGGTGACCGCCCATGGCGGGCGTACCGAGTTCTACATGACCGACGCCCTCGATCCGCAATTCATCAGCAACGCGGCGCGCAATATCGAGAAAGCCACCTGGATGCTCGGCCAGCGCCAGGATGCCCAGGGGGTACTGTTGCTGTTCTCCAACGAGATATCGGAGGAGGGCAGCAACCTGAGTTTTGCCGTGGAGTTCGGCAAGATCGTGGCGCGCCTGGATTTGCTGACGCAGATCCTCGACGAGCGTTACCGGCGGGTGGGGCTCAACTACGCGCAGAGCCTGTTGCTGATGAATTTCCTGCCGGTACAGTAGGCCGCGCCAGCAGCGTGGGCCTGTAGCCGCTGTCGAGCCACGGCGAGGCTGCGCGAAGGCCCGCAGGGCCTTGCATGAGAATCTCCAGCAGGCCTCGACCCCCGCGACCCCTGCGGTGCCGTGCGCAGCCTGCGGCAGCGGCTACACGAGGTGGGCGTGGGGGCGTAGACTCGCGGTCCCACAAGAACACCAACAGGACGACCCATGAGTTCCCTGGGCTTCAAGCAGGTCGATGTCTTCAGCTCCACGCCTTTCAAGGGCAATCCCGTGGCCGTGGTGTTCGATGCCGACGAACTCGACGAGAAGCAGATGGCGACCTTCGCCAACTGGACCAACCTCAGCGAAACCACCTTCATCCTCAAGCCTCGCGACCCGCGGGCCGACTATCGCCTGCGGATCTTCACCACCCAGGAGGAGTTGCCGTTCGCCGGCCATCCGACCCTGGGCAGTTGCCACGCCTGGCTGGAGTCCGGTGGCGTGCCCCAGGGTGAGGAGATCATCCAGGAATGCGCGGTAGGCCTGGTGCGCATTCGCCGCCAGGAGCGGCAGCTGGCATTCCTGGCACCGCCCTTGTTGCGCTCCGGGCCGGTGGCGGCCGAACTGCTGGAACAGGTGCGCCTGGGCCTGCGCCTGGCCCCCGGGGCGATCGTCGCGGCCCAGTGGGTCGACAATGGCGCCGGCTGGCTGGCGGTGATGCTCGCCAAGCGTCAGCAGGTGCTGGAACTGCAGCCGGATTACCCGGCGTTGACCGGGCTGGCGGTGGGGGTGATCGCGCCTTGTGACTCTCTGCGCGACGACACCGATGCGCAGTTCGAGGTGCGAGCCTTCATCGCCGGCGACGGCATGCTCGAGGACCCGGCCACCGGCAGCCTGAACGCCGGCATTGCCCAGTGGTTGCTCGGGGCGGGGCTGGCGCCGTCGCGCTACCGTGTCAGCCAGGGACTGAGCATGGGGCGCGCCGGGTGCATCGAGGTGGAGCAGGTGGGCGACGAGGTGTGGATCGGTGGCACGGCGCAGACGTGCATCGAAGGGCGCCTGGGTCGTCTTCCGGAAAACGTTCGCCAGTGCGGCCATGCCTCCTCGGCCACTGAACCGGGGCGTCCATGAACCGGCTGTGCGCTGGCCTGGTGGGCGCCCTGGTTTTCAACCCGTTGCTGTGCGTTGCCGACACCGCACCGATCAAGCCGCAACCCCACCCGGTGACCTTGCCCGGCAAGACACCAGGCAGCGATCCTGCGGCACCAGCGAACCCGGCGCGCGCACCCGGCGCGACGGTGATTGCCATCCAGGCCTCATGCACCCTGCCGGCCACGCCGTCACCCGGCAAGGTGGTTGAAATCTATTGGACCCAGGGGCCCGGTGATCATCGTGTCGTGGGAGGGGAGGCCGACCACTACGTCGACCTCAACCTGATCGTTCGCACCCAGGGCTACAAGCCTGGCGAATGCATCGAAGCGACGATCAGCGCCGAAAATGAAGACGATGACATTGCCGACTCGATCAGCAAGATCGTCCTCAGGGGCAAGGTCAACGGCGAAGGCCTGGCCTACTTCAAGACGCCGCTCAAGCACTACACCCTCAACCTGCAAGGCGATGAGCTGCAGGAGTGAGGCGTGTCCGCTCGAGTACCAGAAGCAGCGGCAAGCGTGCCGCTGCCTTGTTTCGGCTGTTGCGTCAGATGGTCGCAGCCTCGTCCGGCTCCGTGGGGTAAACCGCGCAAACACGGGGCTTGGCGGTGATTGTTACGGTTTCGGCAAGGCTTTCTTGAGTGTCCCGGGTTTGTACCCTGGCGGCGGCAGGCATAAGCTTTCTGCCTTTTTTCGACATCGCTCGTGTTGTCCCGCGCTCAGCCTTAGGAAAAATCATGTCCAGCCAGTTCCCTGAAGCCCGTCCTCGTCGCCTGCGTCGTTCCGAACAACTGCGCAGCCTGTTCCAGGAAACCGAATTCACCCTCAACGATCTGGTGCTGCCGATCTTCGTCGAGGAGGAAATCGACGATTTCGTACCGATCAAGAGCATGCCCGGGGTGATGCGCATTCCGGAATCCAGGCTCGCGGGTGAAATCGAGCGCTACGCCCGGGCCGGGATCAAGTCGGTGATGACCTTCGGCGTCTCCCATCACCTGGACTGCGACGGCAGCGACACCTGGCAGGAGAACGGCCTGGTGTCGCGCATGTCGC
This sequence comes from Pseudomonas sp. L5B5, assembly GCF_020520285.1. NCBI lineage: Bacteria > Pseudomonadati > Pseudomonadota > Gammaproteobacteria > Pseudomonadales > Pseudomonadaceae > Pseudomonas > Pseudomonas sp. L5B5. The sequence goes on along the minus strand of NZ_CP084742.1, from coordinate 1,829,778 downwards.
GCATCATCAAGGGCGCGGTGCCGGAGATGGTGGTGATGTCCGACACCTGCTTCTGCGAGTACACCGAGCACGGCCATTGCGGCGTGATGCACGGCCATGAAGTGGACAACGACCAGACCCTGGCCAACCTCGGCAAGCAGGCCGTGGCCGCGGCCCGTGCCGGTGCCGACGTGATCGCGCCGTCGGCGGCGATGGACGGCCAGGTCCAGGCCATTCGCCGGGCCCTGGACGCCGCCGGTTTCACCCAGACGCCGATCATGGCCTATTCCACCAAGTTCGCCTCGGCGCTTTACGGTCCGTTCCGCGAAGCCGGTGGCAGCGCGCTCAAGGGCGATCGCAAGAGCTACCAGATGAACCCGATGAACCGCCGCGAAGCAGTGCGCGAATCGCTGCTGGACGAACAGGAAGGCGCCGACTCGCTGATGGTCAAGCCGGCGGGCGCCTACCTCGACATCATCCGCGACATCCGTGAAGCCTCGCGCCTGCCGGTCGCGGCGTACCAGGTCAGCGGCGAGTACGCGATGATCAAGTTCGGTGCCCAGGCCGGTGCCATCGACGAGCAGCGCGTGGTACGCGAGAGCCTGGGCTCGATCAAGCGTGCTGGCGCCGACCTGATCTTCACCTACTTCGCGATGGACCTGGCCCTGGCCGGGATCTGATACGTCGCGCCAGTGCCCCAGCCCACGGACGCCATCGCGGCGTTCGTGGCTATTGCCAAGCCTTCTGTCCCTACATGACAATGCGATTCATTATCAAATATGAATCCCGACTGTCATGCCCGCCGACGACTTAACCCTGCGCTGCGCCGTCAACGACCTCTACCTCGATCATCATGGCTGGCTCCAGGGGTGGCTGCGCCGCCGCCTGGGCAATACCTGCGATGCTGCCGACCTGGCCCAGGACACCTTCGTGCGGGTGCTCAAGGCCCGCAATGCCCTGGAGATCCGTGAGCCTCGGCCCTATCTGTCACGGATCGCCAATGGCTTGCTGATCGACCTGTTCCGCCGTCGCTCCCTGGAGCAGGCCTATCTGGAGGCCCTGGCCGAGGTGCCCGAGGCATTGCACCCGTCGCCAGAAGAGCAGGGCATGCTGCTGCAGGCCCTGATGGAAGTCGACCGCTTGCTCGACGGGCTGGGGGCCAAGGTCAAGCAGGCCTTCCTGCTGTCCCAGTGCGATGGCCTGACCTACGAGCAGATCGCCGTGCGCCTGGGGGTGTCGGTACGTAGCGTCAACAACTACATGGCCAAGGCGATGGAGCATTGCTGCCTGATGCAGATGCGGATGCAACGCGGATGAGCCTGCCACCGCTGCAATTGAGCGTCGGCGAACGCCAGGCCATCAGCGGCGCCGCTCGCTGGTATGCCCAGTTGCGCTCCGGTACGGCCAGCGAGCAGGAGCAGGCGGCGTGGCGCGAATGGCTGGCGGCCGATCCGTTGCACCGCGAGGCCTGGGCGCAGATGCAGGCACTGGGCGAGCAGATGTCGGCGCTGCCCGGTGGCCTCGCCGGTTCCACGTTGCGTGGGGCTGGGCGCTCGCGTCGTGAGTTGATGCGCAACCTGGTGGTGCTGGCTTCGGCGGGTTCCCTGGGGTGGCTGGGCTGGCGTAGCGACAGCGCCCAGCAACTGCTGGCCGACTACCGCACCCAGGTTGGCGAGCGTCGGGAAATACGCTTGGCGGACGGTAGTTCGCTGCTGCTCAATACCAATACGTCGGTCAACGTGCAGTTCGACGGCGAGCAACGCAAGGTGACGTTGCTGTGGGGCGAGATGCTGGTCAGCACCGGCGCCGACTCGTTGCAGCGGCCATTCCAGGTGTTCACCCGGCACGCCAGGGTGCTGGCCCTGGGCACGCGCTTCGTGCTGCGCAGCGACGAGCGCGAGGATCAGGTCGCGGTGCTCGAGCACGCGGTACAGGTCAGCCTCGGCCATGGCTCCGCACCACGCCGGGTCGAGGCCGGCCAGCAGTTGGCGTTCAGCGCCCGGGACTTTGCCGCGTTGCGGCCCAACGATGCTTCGGTGGGCGCCTGGCGCCAGGGCAGCATCATCGCCATCGACCGGCCCCTGGGGGACTTGCTCGCCGACCTTTCACGCTACCGGCGCGGGGTCTTGCAGTGCGATCCGCAGATCGCCGGGCTGAAGGTCTCAGGGGCCTTTCCCATCGACGACACCGATCGTGCCCTGGCGGCGCTGCAAAGCGGTTTCTCCTTGCAGGTCAAGCGTTATACCCGGTATTGGGTGCGTGTCTCCGGCAGCCATCTGAGCTGAATCCCTACGGGAAAAAATAATTGTTCTCGTTTGCACTATTGTCGGAGCTGATCCGGCTCATCCCCCAGTGGATTCATTTTCGAGCGTGGGGGATGGCAAAGCATGTCTGATGTACACAAGTCCAAGCGGGTGCTGGCAGTCAGGATCGGGTTATGGGGGGCGCTGACGGCCCACGGCGTGGTGCTGGCACCGGCAATGGCAGCGGCAGCGAGCGAGCAGATGGCAGTCCGCCATTTCGATATCGCCGCCGGTGAGCTCACCGAGGTGCTGAGCCGTTATGCCAGCGCCGCCGGTGCGGCGATTTCCTTCGATGCCCGGCAGACGAGCGGCCTGCGTTCAGCCGGCCTGAAGGGCGACTACGGCGTGCAGGAAGGTTTTGCCCGGATTCTCGCCGGCAGCGGCTGGCAGGCCGAGCCGCAGAACAACGGCAGCTACGTGCTGCGGCCCGTGCCCCAGGGCAGTGGCGCCCTGGAGCTGGGCACTACCCAGGTGCAGGGCCAGGAGCTGGGGGCCACCACTGAATACTCCGGCTCCTACACCACAGGCGCGGTGACCATCGGCAAGGGCCAGCACTCGCTCAAGGAAACCCCGCAGTCGGTGACGGTGATCACCCGCAAGATGCTCGATGACCAGAACCTCAACACCATCGACCAGGTGATGGAGAAAACCCCGGGCATCACCCTCTACGACTCGCCCATGGGCGGCAAGTACTTCTACTCCCGGGGCTTTCGCATGACCGGCCAGTACCAGTACGACGGCGTGCCCCTGGACATGGGCAGCAGCTACGTGCAGGCCGACAGCTTCAGCAGCGACATGGCCTTCTACGACCGGGTGGAGATCCTGCGCGGCGCCGCCGGCATGCTCAAGGGGGCGGGCGGCACGGCCGGCTCGGTGAACTTCGTGCGCAAGCGCGGCCAGGCCACGCCTCACACCGAGCTGACGCTGTCCGCCGGCAGCTGGGACAATTATCGGGGGCAGGTGGATACCGGTGGGCCGTTGAACGATGCCGGCACCATCCGCGGCCGGGCGGTGGTGACCCAGCAGACCCGGCAATATTTCTATGACCTGGGTGAGCGCAAGGACCAGGTCTACTACGGCGCCCTGGATTTCGATCTCAGTGACGACACCACCCTGGGCCTGGGCATGGCCTATGAAGACGTCGATTCGCGCCCGTGCTGGGGCGGCCTGCCGCGCTACAGCGACGGCAGCGACCTCAAGCTCGGCCGTTCGACCTGCCTGAACACCGCCTGGAACAACTCGCGCAGCAAGCGCGCGACCTATTTCGCCGACCTCAGGCAGCAGCTCAACGACGACTGGGCGCTGAAGGTGGCGGGGGTCTACAGCCGCAACACCCAGGACATCGAGTACGCCTTCCCCAGTGGCTCGGTGCCGGTGGGCGCCAGCCGCTCCAATACCCTGATGCTGGCCAGCATCTATGACTACGACCAGGTGGACTACGGCTTCGATGCCTATGTCGATGGGCACTTCCAAGCCTTTGGCCAGGAGCACGAGCTGACTGTCGGGGCCAACGCCAGCCGCTCGATCAAGGACGACTTCTATGCCGTGGCCAGCTTGCCGCAACGGCAGAATGTACTGGACCCTGATCACCACCTGCCCAAGCCCGATGACAGCTATTACCAGGGCAACTCCAGCCGGGGCGGCCCCTCTGATATGCGGATCCAGCAGCAAGGGCTGTATTCCACCCTGCGCCTGAAACTGGCCGACCCCCTGACCCTGGTCATGGGCAGCCGGGTCAGCTGGTACAAGTCGCAGAACGATGCCGTGGCCTACTGGCGCGAAACCCGCACGCCAACCAGCGCACGTTCCAGGGAAACTGGCGAGGTCACCCCGTTCGCCGGAGTCTTGTATGACCTCAATGACAACCTGACGGTGTATGCCAGCTATTCCAGCATCTTCACTCCCCAGGGCAGCTATCGGACCCTGGATGGCACCACCCTCAAGCCGCTGGTGGGCAAGAGCTATGAAGCGGGGATCAAGGGCGAGTGGTTCGACGGCCGCCTGAACAGCGCCTTCAGCCTGTTCCGCACGATCCAGGAGGATGCCCAGCAGGACGACCCGGCATGCCCCGACAGCACCTGCTCGATGAACTCGGGCAAGGTTCGTGCCCAGGGCTTCGAAGCCGAAGTCAGTGGCGAGGTGATCGAGCGCCTGCAGGTGCTGGCCGGCTACACCTACACCCAGACCAAGACCCTGGAGGATGCCAACCGCAACAACAACGGCCAGCCCTTCAATTCCTATGTGCCACGGCACCTGTTGCGGGTCTGGGGCGACTACCAGCTGGGCGGCGCCCTGGAGCGCTTCACCGTGGGGGCCGGGGTCAATGCCCAGAGTGACAATTTCCGCGTCTCGCCCACCAGCGGCAAGCACATCAGCCAGGCCGGTTATGCCATCTGGAACGGACGCATCGGCTATCGCATCGACGACACCTGGTCCCTGGCGCTGAACGGCAACAACCTGTTGGACAAGCGCTACTACACCACCATCGGCACCGAGAACTTCGGCAACTTCTATGGTGATCCGCGCAACTTCACCCTGTCGGTCAAGGCCGACTTCTGAGGCCCGTGCCGTGGGGCCGGCTGAGGCCGGAACCGTGCCAGTACCGGTGAGGGCGGCTCAGCCTTTCACGGCGCGTTGCGCAGCGCCGTGAAAGGCTGCGGGGATATCTGCTGCTCACGGAAATAGCGCTCCAGCACCCGTGGCTCGGCCGAGCGATCCACCAGTGCCACGTAGGTGTCGGGGCGCAGCAGGTACAGGGCGTTGTGCACCAGCCCGGCCTCGGCATGGGCGTCCAGCCAGGCGTAGACCCGCAACGCAATCCCTTCGGCCTGGCACCAGTTGCGCAAGGCCTCGTTCGCCTCGCCATACACATGCACCTGCCAGCCCAGGTACTGCAGGCTATCGAAATTGTCCTGGGTATCGTCCTTGACCCAGGGCAGGCGGTCACCGCCGTGTACCGGGCCGGCACTGCCGGCGCTCAGCGGCATGCCGCGATAGTTGAGGGTGATCTGCGACACGGTGCGAAACAGGAACTCCCGGGCTCGGTCGAAGGCGGTGATCCTGGGCAGCAGCAGGGGGGCCACGCGCGTGCGTACCAGGTAGGCGATCGGGCCGTCGGCGGTGGCGAAGCTGAACACTCGGTCGGTGGTGGCCACCAGGCGCCGGGCAAACTCCATGCGCTCGATGCCGTAGCTGTCCAGCAGCTGTTCGCTGGCCTGGCCGCCGAGCACCGCTGCCAGTTTCCAGGCCAGGTTGATGGCATCGCCGATGCCGGTGTTCATGCCCTGGCCACCCGCCGGGCTGTGCAGGTGGGCCGCATCGCCGAGCAGGAACGCCCGGCCACAGTGGAACTGCTCGGCCACCCGATGATGGACCCGATAGCTGGAGAACCAGTTGACCTGGCCGACCTGCACCTTGAGCTGGTGCATGGCCCGTTGGCTGACATCGTCGAAACGCAGCTGTTCCGGGTGTTCGGCGCGTTCGTCGCGCACGGTGCCGATCAGCCGGGCGCGGCCGCTCTGGGCCAGGGGAAACACCGCCAGGAAGTCGGCGTCGTCCAGGTCCACGTGCAACTGGCCGTCGAGACTCGGGCCGTCGGCCTCGACATCGGCGACGTAGAACACCTGTTGGTAGGTGCCTCCCGGAAAACCGGTGCCCAGGGTCTTGCGCACGATGGAGTGGGCTCCGTCGCAGCCGGCGAGGTAGAACGCCTGGCAGTGTTCTTCCCGGCCATCGGGGCCGCGCAGGCGGGCGTTGATCAGGTGGCCGTGGTCGGTGAAGGCCAGCAGTTCGGTGTCGCGCTCGACGCTGACTCCCAGCAGGGCCAGGCGCTCGATCAGCAGTCGCTCATGTTCGTCCTGGGGGAAGATCTGCAGGAACGGATAGGGAGTCAGGTCGCCGCCTATGGCCTCGAACGGCAGTTGGGCGACTCGTTCACCCTTGACCCACAGGTTCACCGCCGGCACGTGGTGTCCACGCTCGACGATGGCCTGGGTCAGATCCAGCTGGCGATACAGCTCGAGGGTCCGGGCCTGCACCGCCAGGGCCCGGGAGGTGGTGCCCGGGCCGTGGGTCTTGTCGATGATCCGCACCTTGACCCCTTGCCGGCGCAACCAGAGCGCCAGGACCAGGCCGGTGGGGCCGGCGCCGATGATCAGTACGTCGCTGCAGTTCATGTCTTTGTCCTCGGCAAGGGGTCAATGTCATGCGTCTGGCGGCGCCTGCCGCAGGTTCAGCGCTGGGCGAAGGCCAGGTTCAGGCCCAGGCCGGCAAAGCTGGCGGCGAAGCTGCGGCGCAACCAGCCCTGGACCCTGGGCGAGTCGATCACTGTGCGGCGAAACAGGTTGGCCAGCAGGCCGTAGAGCCCGAACACGACGAAGGTCATGGCCATGAACACGCCGCTCAGGAGCAGCATTTGCGGAACCGGGTCGCTGCCATCGTGGCTGATGAACTGCGGCAAGAAGGCGAGGAAGAAGATCGTCAGCTTGGGGTTGAGGATATTCAGCAGGCACGCCTTGAGCATCAAGGCGCCGGCGCTGCGACTGACCGCGGTGCCGTCCACTGCGAACGCCGAGCGATCGCGCCAGGTGGCGTAGGCCAGGTACAGCAGGTACGCGACCCCGGCGAACTTCAAGCCCTGGAAGGCCAGGGCGCTGGTGTGCAGGATCGCCGACAGGCCGAGGATCGAGGCCAGCAAGTGCGGGACGATCCCGGCGGTGCAGCCGATGGCGGTGAACAGGCTGGCGCGCTTGCCGGCCACCAGCGCGGTGGAAATGGTCAGGATCACGCCGCTGCCGGGAATCAGCACGACGATCAGGCTGGTGATCAGGAAATCCAGGTTCAGCATCCGGGCAGTACTCCATGGCAAGGCGGGGGAACCGCTGAACATACACCCTGGCGGGGTTGTGCAGTAGATGGATTCTAGTCCGCCTTGCTCCCGTTGCCCGACGATCTGAGCGGATCTGTAGCCGCTGTCGAGCCTGCAAGGCTGCGCCAAGGCCCGCAGGGCCTCCAGCACACGAATGATCGGGAGCAGGTGGCCAGCCTGCGGCAGCGCCGACACGCAGCCGGTCACGCTGGCCGCTGCCGAGCGGGGCCGGGGAACGGCGCCGCGGGTCATCGGTCGAAGCTCGCGGTTGTTGCTTTACTTGCAGGGACTTGTTCCCGCCACCCCTTGGAGAACCATGATTGTGTATCGCCTTGTCGGCAGTTTCCTCGGCCTGCTGTTGCTGGCCGGTTGCGCCAGCCAGCCCGGCACCCACGCCCCGAACCTGCCCCCGGAGAAGGTCCAGGCGCGCATCCTGCGGCTGTTGCCGGCCCAGGTGAATGATCGCCAGGGCTGGGCCCGGGACATCCAGGTGGCCTTCAGCGCCCAGGGGCTCGACCCCAGCCCCGGCAACCTGTGTGCAGTGCTGGCAGTGGCGGAGCAGGAGTCCACCTTCCAGGTCGACCCGGTGGTGCCGGGCCTGGGGCGCATCGCCCGCGAGGAGATCGATCGCCGGGCCGCCAAGGTGCATGTGCCGGCATTGCTGGTGGGGGCTGCGCTGCAGGTGCGCTCCAGCGACGGCCAGTCCTACAGCCAGCGCCTGGCCCGGGCCCGTACCGAAAAGGAACTGAGCGCGATCTTCGACGATTTCATCGGCCAGGTGCCCATGGGCCGGACCCTGTTCGGTGGGTTCAACCCGGTGCACACCGGCGGGCCGATGCAGGTCAGCATCGCCTTCGCCGAGAAGCACGCCGGCGATTATCCCTATTCGCCACAGGACTCGATCCGCCACGAGGTCTTCAGCCGCCGCGGCGGCCTGTACTTCGGCATCGCCCACCTGCTGGGCTATCCGGTGAGCTACCCGCAGCCGCTGTACCGCTTCGCCGACTTCAACGCCGGCTGGTACGCCAGCCGCAACGCGGCCTTCCAGGGCGCCGTGAGCCAGCTCACCGGAATCCGCCTGGCACTCGATGGCGACCTGATCCGCTACGACTCGATCCTGCCTGGCGGCACCGAACTGGCAGTGCGCACCCTGGGCAAGCAACTGGGCCTGCGCAACCCGGTCATTCGCGAGCAGTTGGAGCAGGGCGACAGTGCGCAGTTCGAGCAGAGCGCGCTGTATCGCAAGGTCTTCGCCCTGGCCGACCAGGCGGCGGGCAAGAGCGTGCCCCGGCAGTTGCTGCCGGGCATCGAACTCAAGAGCCCGAAAATCACTCGCCAGTTGACCACTGCCTGGTTCGCCAAACGCGTGGACGAGCGTTACCAGCGCTGCATGCAACGCCCGCTGTAGGACTGCTCGGCGTGCCGTTCTGGTCGATGGGCACCAGCTTGTCAGGTGCCCGGGAGCCGTGGCAGGATGCGCCATGATTTTTTTCCGGCTCGCCTCCCGCACCCATCACCATCGACCTCACTCCCGGGGCCGTGGTCGCTTGTGCGCGTCGAGCCGTCAGTCATCGAGCAATCGTGATCACTGACCCTCGATGAAAAAAAACCAAGGCGCCCCGCAAGGCGCCTTTTTTTATGCCTGTCAAAAACCAGAGGAAATACCCATGACCATGCTCCGTGGCACTCGAATGATCACCGGCGAACAAGCCGCCAACCTGCGTATCCTGGAGGGCCGGTTCCGGAGCTGGCTTCATCGAAGCGGGCGCTGAAGAAGTCATTGTCCCGGCGCTGTGGGGCCAGGACACCTTTATCGAAAAGGCCGGTGGCAGCGAAGTCATCGGCCAGATGTGGGCCTTCAACGACAAGGCCGGGCGGCCCTGCTGCCTGATCCCGGAAGCCACTGCGCTGTTCCAGGAAACTGCCGGCGAGCTGCTGATGGGGCGCGGACAGGCGGCCTTTTTCTACGTTGCTCGCTGCTATCGCTACGAGCGGCCGCAAGCCGGGCGCTATCGCGAATTCACCCAGTTGGGCCTGGAGATCCTCGGGCCCGATCCTCGCCAGGCACTGGAACAGGCCCAGCAGTTGTGTGTCGGGTTCCTGGAGGGGCTGGGGTTGGACTACGAGCTCGACCTCGGGGTCAAGCGCGGCCTGACCTATTACCTGGACGGCGAAGGTTTCGAGGTGCGTTGTCCGCGCCTGGGGGCGCAGCAGCAAGTGGTGGGCGCGGGAGCCTATCGCCAGGGGGCGGGGTTCGGTATTGGCCTGGAGCGTCTGCAACTGGCCCTGGAAGCCCAGGCTGGGTAACGGCTGTACGCGCCCGTGGAAAAAGCCCGGCCCTGTAGGAGCGAAGCTTGCTCGCGATGGTCGTTAACGTTGGCGTGTGTTTACTGGATAAACGCAGCGCTCTGAAGTCCATCGCGGGCAAGTCTCGCTCCTACCATTTCCTTAACTGAACGGCATTAGGCACGGGAGGCCGGGCTCTGGTCATCCGGCCCGGGTCATGGACGGCGGCGGACGAACTTGCGCCACAGCCAGACCCACAACAGCACCAGGGGGAAGGCGAGGATCACGAAAGGCAGCACATAGCTGCCCTTTTCCAGGGCCTCGGCGGTGCCGTTGGCCAGGTTGTCCAGCAGGTTGGCGAAGGCGCGCTTGAGGCTTGAGCTGCGCTGGCCGCTGTCGCTGGGCAGGAAGTTGAGGGTCAGGCGATTGGTGTCCAGCCGTCGTTGCTGGCCGGCGGCGGTCTGGGCCAGGGCTTGCAGGTCGTTCTCGATGCTCGCCTGCTCCTTGCTCAAGGCGATCAGGTCGCTGACGCTGATGTCCTTGCGCGCGGCCAGTTCGTCCAGCCGTTGCTGCTGGGCCTTGAGCCGCTGCTGCTGGCGCTGCACGTCGGCCACGGCGTCGGCCAGGTCCTCGGCGCTGGTGATGCGCTCGCCCAGTTCGGCGCCTTCGGCCGCCTGCTGGACCAGGGGCTCGACGCCGCCAGGGGCTATGCGCAGCACCACCTGGGCACGGTACTTGCCCTGTTCCAGGCGCAGGATGTTGCAGGCGCCGAACCGGGCCTGCTCACAGGCTTCGCGGGTTTGCACCAGGCGCGGTCCGATCTGCTCCGATGGCAACGACAGGGTCAGCTCATGTTCGTAGGCCAGCTGGGCGCCGGCCTGTCCCTGGGCTCCACCCAGGGCTACGGCGCTTCTGCCCTGATCACTGGGTGAGCAGGCGCTGAGGGCCAGTGCGCCCAGCAGGGCAAAGGCCAGTCGGCGAGGGCGGCGAGGGTGATCGTCCTGATGTTGCATGGGGGCTCCTTGGGTACTTGAAACTGCGCCGAGAGCGCAGGCGCGCATCTTACCGTTCTTCCCGCCCTGGCCACGATGGCGCCGTGGTTTATTTGCCGCAATTTCCCGGATGGATACTGATAGGCACTGCCTCGGATCGGCGCTACACCTGTGGCGACACGCAGCGATGGCGCTGCGTCCAGGCTCAAGGAGAGCGTCATGAGTGAAGCGGATATTCCCCAGGGCTTCAGCCCGCTGCCCCGCAGTACCCCGTTGCTGGAGCTGATCGGCCCGGTCTATGGCTGCGGCAGCGGCAGCGGGCTGCGCGTCGGCCTGCGGGCCGATACCCGGCACGCCAACGGTCGCGGTACTGTGCATGGCGGCATCATCGCCACCCTGGCGGATATCGGCATGGGCTACGCCATGGCCTTTGCCAGCGAGCCGCCCTTGCCGCTGATCACCGCCAGCATGCACCTCGACTACCTGGGGGCGGTGCAGGTGGGGGAGTGGCTGGAGGTGCGCCTGGAGCATTCCCGGCGCGGGCGACAGATTGCCTTCGCCACGGTGGTGTTGAGCGTTGGCGAGCGCGAGGTGGCACGAGCCAGCGGGGTGTTCGCGGTGCCGCAGTCGTCTCCGGTGCCAGCCTGATCCTGCGGCCGCTGCGCGCCCGTGCGCAGCCTTCGGCAGCGGCTACACGAAGCGAGCTGTAGCCGCTGCTGAGCCTGCGAAGCTGCGCCAAGGCCCGCAGGGCGTTCAGTGCAGGCATGTGCAGCCGCTGCGCGTTCGTGTGCAGCCTTCGGCAGTGGCCACACGGAGCGAACCGCGGGTTCAGGGGGTGAGCTGTTTCCAGTCCAGGCCGAAGCGCGCCAGGTATTTGCGCAGGCGGTCGGCGTCGTTGGGGTTGGCCTTGCCCAGGCGTGACACGCCGAACAGGCGGCGGCCGGCATCCGACAGGCTGTCGGCGCGTCGGCATTCGCTGATGACCGCCTTGAGTTGCAGGCGGTCGAACAGGTCCAGTTCGAGATCTTCGCCCAACAGTGCCTGTAGTTCATCTTCCTGATTCTCCAGGCCCCAGGCATGGCGCAGGCGCTGGATTTCCTCCTCGACCTGGGCCTCGTCGATTCGCCCGCTGTCGGCCAGGGTGGCCATGCGGGTGATGGATGCCGACAACTCGCGAAAGTTGCCCAGCCAGGCCGCTTCGCCGGAGCTGGCGAAGGCCAGGTAGCGGCGGCGGGCCTCAAGGTTGAAGCGCACCAGTTGTCCCTGTTCCCGGGCATGACGTTCCAGCTCGAAGTCGACGTTGGGCTCGATATCCTCGCGCCGTCCTGCCAATCCGGGCAGGTTGAAGGTCCAGAGATTGATCCGCGCGTACAGGTCTTCACGGAACAGGCCCTGGGCCACCCGGCCGCGCAGGTCGCGGTGGGTGCCAGCGATGATCAGGAAGTCGCTCTCTACCTCCTGGTCCGCGCCCATGGGGAAGAAGCGTTTTTCCTCGATAGCCTTGAGCAACATCGCCTGTTCGTCCAGCCCCAGTTCGCCGATCTCGTCGAGGAACAGCATGCCGCCGTGGGCTGCCCGCAGCAGGCCTTCGCGGGCATTCTGGGCGCCGGTGAACGCGCCCTTGGTGTGGCCGAATAGGGCCGACATGGCGCCGTCGCCGCGCAGGGTGGCGCAGTTGACCTCGACGAAACGCCCCTGGACCTGATGCCGGCCCCGCTTGAGTTCATAGATGCGCCGGGCCAGGAAGGACTTGCCGGCCCCCGTGGGGCCAATCAGCAGCATGGGGGCCTTGGAGCGCACGGCCACCCGCTCGATCTGTTCGATGGAGCGGTTGAAGGCCAGGTTGCGAGTGGCGATTCCGGACTTGAGGAAGGCCAGGCCTTCGAGACGCTTGTGGGCAAAGCGCGAGGCGATGCGGTCGTAGCGCGACAGGTCGAGGTCGATCAGCGCATGGGTGCCGGTGGCGTGCTCGTCCGGATCGCGGCGCCGGGCCGGCGAGGTCTGGATCAGCCGTGCCGGCAGGTAACGGGCTTCGGTCAGCAGGAACCAGCAGATCTGCGCCACGTGGGTGCCGGTGGTGATGTGCACCAGGTAGTCCTCGCGCTCGGTGTCGAACGGGTAGGCGCTGGTGAAGTCGTGCAGGGCGCCGTACACCTCTTCGAAGTCCCAGGGGTTCTTCAGGCCCATGGGGTGCAGGCGTACCTCGGTCTCCGGCGACACCTGGCGCACGTCGTTGGCCACCCGTTCGGCCAGGCTGAAGTCCCGTGCGTCCAGGCCATGGATCAGCTCCAGGCGGTTGATCAGCACGTCTTGCTGCTGGCACAGGCCGACCGTCGGGCGCCAGTGGCTCCAGCGGTTGGCACCCTTGCCGACGCGATCGAGGGTGGAGCCGATAAAACCGATGGCGACCGTGGGCTTGCTCGACATGTTTATACCTGAAGATAAATTGCGATAGGTAAAGATATAAAAATCTCGAGCGTGTTGTCTTGCTGAGTGGCGATGAAAATTGAAATTAAAAATAAAATCGTTATAAATCAATAATTTAAAAAATAATTCAACGTAAGAATAAAACCTGGCACAGCGTCTGCAATATCTCTGGCAACGAACACGACAACAGAGCGAGACGCCAAGATGGCCAACCACCAGCTGTTCAGCACCCAACAGGCAAAAGCGCCAGCGAGCGATACTCGCAATGCGTCCAAGGCTGCGGCTTATGCCTACAGTGCCAAGCATCGCCTGGCCCAGCTGGCGGTCACCGGTTGCCTGAACTCGACCTTCTACACCTCGCCCGAAGATCAGCTTGCAGCGGTGCTGCAGCTGGTGGGTGAAGTCGACAGCCGCTTCGTGGCCCAGGCCGCTCGTTATGCTCGCCACCAAGGCCACATGAAGGACATGCCGGCGCTGCTGCTGGCAGCGCTGACTGCCCAACGCTCGACCCTGGTGCCGGAGGTGTTTGCCCAGGTGGTGGACAACGGCAAGATGCTGCGCAACTTCGTGCAAATCCTGCGCAGCGGCGTGACTGGGCGCAAGTCCCTGGGTTCGCAGCCCAAGCGCCTGGTGCAGAACTGGTTGAACACGGCCACTGAGCGCCAGCTGTTGCAGGCTTCGATCGGCAACCAGCCGTCCCTGGCGGACGTGCTGAAGATGGTTCACCCCAAACCCGCAGAGGCTTGGCGCGAAGCGTTCTTTGCCTGGGTGCTGGGCAAGCCGGTGGATGCGCAAGCATTGCCGGAACTGACCCGCGCACTGCTGGCGTTTCGCAGCGGGGCCACGCAGCAGGTGCCGCAGGTACCGTTCCAACTGCTCGGCAACGAGACACTGAGCGCCGAGCAGTGGGCCGGGCAGGCCCGCAACATGGGCTGGCAGGGGCTGCGCATGAACCTCAACACCCTGGCCCGCCACGGCGCGTTCCAGGTGCCGGGTTGCACCGAGTATGTGGCGGCGCGGCTGGCGGATGCGGGAGAGGTAGCCAAGGCCCGGGTCTACCCGTACCAGCTGTTGGCGGCGTACCGCATGGCCGGTGAAGACGTGCCGCAGCAGGTTCGCGAGGCCCTGCAGGATGCCCTGGAGCTGTCCCTGGCCAACGTGCCGGCGCTGGCGGGCAACGTGGTGGTCTGCCCGGATGTCTCGGGCTCGATGCACAGCCCGGTCACCGGCTATCGCCAGGGCGCCACCACGGCGGTGCGTTGCATCGATGTGGCAGCGCTGGTGGCCGCAGCGGTGCTGCGCAAGCAGCCGGCGGCGCGGGTCATGCCGTTCGAGCGGGAGGTGGTGGATATCCGCCTCAACCCTCGGGACAGCGTGATGAGCAATGCCCAGAAGCTGGCGGACATTGGCGGAGGCGGGACCAACTGCTCGGCGCCCCTGGCACAACTGGCCAACGCCAAGTGCAAGGTGGACACCCTGATCCTGGTCTCGGACAACGAGTCATGGATCGATGCGCAACGCCATGGGGCGACCCAGACCATGCGCCAATGGGAGCGGATCAAGGCCATCAATCCGCAGGCGCGGCTGGTGTGCATCGATATGCAGCCCGGGGCGACCACCCAGGCGCCTGACCGCGAGGACATCCTCAACGTCGGTGGTTTCAGTGATGCGGTGTTCGATGTGATCGGGCAGTTCACTGCCGGCAACTACGGTGGCCAGCACTGGGCGAAAGCCATCGAGGCCCTGGCGCCTTGAGCGGCAGGTAATGGAGTTCAAGCGTGCGCCGGGAAGCCGGCGCACACCGAAGTTTTTTGATCATTGGCCCTGAATGCCGCTGTGACTACATCCAACGACGTCTCAGCACCTCTTGTCAGGGCCCGTGAAGGCACGAATGCCAGTGGCTGTACATCCTGGTCTTGCCGGTTCGATTCCGGCTATCAGTCACTTTTTTTGTCGTGCCACCTTTTTTTGTGTTTTTTGCGACGAATGCTGATGGAACTACATCCAAGGCTCGAGATGCGGGTGCGAATCCCGCCGGTGCTGGAAAACGGCGCCGTGGTTCAACCGCCAGAACACGAGTGCATCGTTTCATCGACTTCTTGTCGTCGCCGCTTTTCCCCCGCCTCGGCGGGATGGCAGCGAATGCCACGGGTACTACATGGTGTCGCGGGTTCGAACCCCGCCAGCCGCAAGGCTGTAGCTCAGCTGGTAGAGCAAATGTGCCTGTTCCCTTGTCGCTGCCCGCAGGCCCGGCCTGCACCGATTGACCCGGCGAATGCCGGTGGAACTACAGAACAGCGTGGTCGCGGGTTCGATTCCCGCCAACCGCAAGGGGCTAGCTCAGTGGCAGAGCGCGCTGCATGTTCCACCTCCCGTTGTCGCCGTTGCATGCCGGATGACCGGCTACCTCGTTAGCAGCAGGCGCAGGACTCCAATGAGCTGGCGCGCTGCCGATACAACAAGGCCACGATAGGGGCCACAGGAAGAAAGAGTCGAGATTATGGAAACCAAGACCTACCAATTGCTGGAAGTTGCCAACGGCAAGCCGATCAAGATGTGGACCCAGGGCGTGCCCGTGGAAAACGAAGCGCGCCAGCAATTGATGAACACCGCGAAGATGCCTTTCATCTTCAAGCACCTGGCCGTGATGCCCGATGTCCACCTGGGCAAGGGATCGACCATCGGGAGCGTGATCCCGACCGTAGGTGCGATCATCCCGGCGGCGGTCGGGGTGGATATCGGTTGCGGAATGATCGCCGCCCGTACCTCGCTGACCGCGGCCGACCTGCCGGATAACCTGGCCGGACTGCGTAGCGCCATCGAGCAGGCGGTGCCCCACGGTCGTACTTCGCCCCGTAGCGGTCGCGACAAGGGTTCCTGGGGCGATATCCCGCAGCAGGCCGACCAGGCCTGGGCGGCGCTGCATCCGCGCTTCAAGGCGATCACCGATAAGTACCCGGCCCTGGCCAACAGCAACAACCGGCAGCACCTGGGAACGCTCGGCGGGGGTAACCACTTCATCGAGGTTTGCCTGGATGAGGCCAACCGGGTCTGGTTCATGCTCCACAGCGGTTCCCGTGGCGTGGGTAATGCCATCGGCAACCTGTTCATCAACCTGGCACAAGCGGATATGCGCCAGCATATCGCCAACCTGCCGGATCGTGACCTGGCCTATTTCGAGGAAGGCAGCCAGCACTTCGACGACTACGTCCAGGCGGTAGCCTGGGCCCAGGATTTTGCCCGGCAGAACCGCGAGTTGATGATGCAGCTGGTGATCCAGGCCACTCGCAAAGTGATCAGCAAGCCCTTCGAGGTGGCGCTGGAAGCGGTGAACTGCCACCACAACTATGTACAGAAGGAACGCCACTTCGGTGAAGAGGTGCTGGTGACCCGCAAGGGCGCGGTGTCGGCGAAGAAGGGCGAGCTGGGGATCATTCCCGGGTCGATGGGAGCCAAGAGCTTCATCGTCCGTGGATTGGGTAACGAGGAGGCGTTCTGCTCCTGCAGCCACGGTGCCGGTCGTACCATGAGCCGGACCAAGGCCAAGAATACCTTCACCCTGGCCGACCAGATCCGCGCGACCGCCCATGTGGAGTGCCGCAAGGATGAAAACGTGATCGACGAGATCCCGATGGCCTACAAGGACATCGATCAAGTGATGGACGCCCAGCGTGAGCTGGTGGAAGTACTGCATACGCTGCGTCAGGTGGTGTGCGTAAAGGGGTAGAAAAATGCACGACATGGAAGCCTTGATACCGGTCCCGCCCGGCTGGCATTACCAGCTGAGCGATTACGAAGCCCGTCGCGTGCGGGAGGTGATGGACGAACTGGACAGGCACAGCGCCTGGCTGGAACTGAGCCGCTTCGGCAACGGCTTCGTGCGTCAGGCGGCAGTGCGCGGCCTGGCCGCGCACCCTTCGGCAAGCGCCCTGGCGGCCTTGCTCGAACGCCTCAACGACTGGGTGCCTCAGGTCCGCCAGGAGGCGGCTGCGGCGGTCGAGGCCTACTGGGCGCCGGAGCACGCCGGGCTGCTGCTGCAGACCCTGGCACCGCTGCTGGCCCTGGCCGGCAAGCAGCGGGCCGACCACGGCGCGACCCTGGAACGGGCTACCGCCGTGTTGCAACTGGCCCAGGTGCGCGACCAGGTGCAAGGCGCCTTTGGCCGTTGTCGGGGCAAGGCCGCGCGCTTTGTCTTCGAGCTGTTGCTCAAGGGGGTCGAGGACCGGCCGGCGCTGCTGGCCCTGGCATTGCGGCACCCCGAGGTCAGCGTGCGGCAGATGGCGGTGGATGCCTGCGCCCAGTTGCCTGGCGAGCAGGCGGTGCCTTTGCTCGAAGAGGTGATGCGCAGCTGCGGTGCCAGTGTGCGGGTCAAGGCCCTGCGCCTGCTGCTGCCGTTGCTGGCCGACCCGCGGGAGTATCTGCGCCAGGCCCTGCTCGATCCTTCGGGCGCCTTGCGCTGCCTGGCCCATTGGGCCGCGCCGCGCCATGGACTGGACCCGCTCGACGTGCTGCTGGCTCGCTTGCAGCAGCCGGCCCCGGGCAACAAGCGCCAGTGGCTGGGCCTTCTGGGGTTGGTCAGGGAACTGCAGGAACCACGGGCCGACGCCATGCTGCAGCAGGCCCTGGCCTCACCGGCACCGAGCGTGCGCCTGCTGGCCCTGCAAGCCCTGGGCGAGCGCGGCCTGGCCCAGCAACTGGTGGCACTGGACGATAGCTCGGACAAGGTCTTCGAGTGTGCCCTGAGCCTGCTGCGCCAGCAGCCCTGGGCGGTGTTCGACGAAGCCCTGGAGCAACGCCTCGACCAGCACTGGCATGAGCTGCCCAAGGCCCGTCGCTGGGCGTTGCTGGCACTCAAGCCGGGCTGGCGCCAGCTGGAATACCTGCTGTGGCGGCTGGGGCAGGGCGGCAGCGAAGCCGCCTATTGGCGCGAGATCCTGGTGCGCTGGTGCGATGGCCGCTACGGGCTGTTCGACCCGATAACGCCCAAGCCCCTGCGCGAAGCCATCGTGCAGCGTTTGCAGGCAATGGAGGCGGCCGGTGAATTACCCGCAGGTTCAGTCAAGCGCCTGCTTTGAAAGATGGAGAGAGACCTTATGCAACCGCTACCCCTGTTGACCCGGATCGAAGATGAACACTGCCGCACGCTGCGCCGGCAACTGAAGGAAGTGTCCTGCGTCTTCGAGTTCGTGGTGCTGGCGGTCGAACCGGCGGCTGTGGTGGATGAAGCACTGCACCGTCAGGGCTTGCAGCACCTCTATCTGCATTTGCTGGCCGAGTATCGCGAGCGGTGGGAGAAACTGCGCCAGGACCCGCGTTACGCCGACGTCGTCGAACCGCAACTGCGCTGGGATGCAGGGCGGGCGGTGCCGAAACTGCTCAGCCAGCAACAGGTTCGACAGCTGGCTTGCGAGAGCCTGGAGCAGCAGGACTGGGCCTTGTACCGGGCGTTCTACGATCCGCCATACGGGCCGGAGTTCCCAGGTGGCGTCGAGCAGGCTCGGCTGGTGTTTGGCCAGTGGCTGCAGGTGCTGGGGCTCGATCCCGGCGAGCAGCCGCAGGTCATCGACTGGGTGGGCAACCTGGAACTGGAGTGGCTGGAGCCGGAAGTCGGCCCGCACTGGCTGCCCTGGAGTGAGTATTTCGACGCAGGCCTGGAGTGGTGGGGCGTGTGGTGCCTGACGGTGTGGAACCCCGAGCGCCGCACCCTGAGTGTGCTGGCCGCCAGCGCCACGGATTGAACAAGGAACAGGATCATGGAACACCTAGAGCTTCACCCCCTGGACGACGCCATGCGCGAACGGGTTCTGGCCGAGCTGGCGCGGATCGAGCGCGAGCGCAATGTGCAGGTGCTGTACGCCTGTGAGTCCGGCAGTCGGGCCTGGGGTTTCGCCTCCACCGACAGCGACTACGACGTGCGCTTCGTTTATGTGGAGAAACCCGAATGGTTCATCCAGGTGGATGCCGCCCGCGATGTGATCGAACGACCCCTGGACGATGAGCTGGATGTCAGTGGCTGGGAGTTGCGCAAGACCCTGGGGCTGTTGCGCAAGTCCAACCCGACCCTGCTGGAATGGCTGGACTCGCCCCTGGTGTACCGCAGCGAACCTGCCGCCGCCGCGCGCCTGCGTGAGCTGGCGGAGGCTTTCTACAGCCCGCCGGCTGCGCGCAATCATTATCTGTCGATGGCCAGGAAGAATTTCCGCGACTTTCTCCAGGGCGACAGCGTGCGGTTCAAGAAGTACTGCTATGTGCTGCGTCCGTTGCTGGCGGTGCGCTGGATCGACCAGGGCCGTGGCCGACCGCCCATGACTTTCGCAGAGCTGCTGAAGACCGTCGATGACCGGCGCTTGCTGGACGAGGTGGATGAGCTGCTGGACTTGAAGCGCCATGCCATTGAATCCACCCATGGTCCCCGGCGCCAGGTGCTGCACCACTTCATCGCCGCCGAACTGGAACGCCCGGTGCCGAAGCTTTTGCGCACCCATGAAGACAATGCCCTGCTGGACGCCTACTTGAGAGACACCGTCCGGCACTACGCTTAAGGAATGTGATGAAACAGGATGTAATCGAACTGGACGGCGCCATCGGCGGCGGCCAGGTGCTGCGCAGTGCCCTGAGCCTGTCGATGCTGACGGGCAAGTGCTTGCGGATCAGCAACATTCGGGCCCGGCGCAGTCGCCCGGGATTGATGCGCCAGCACCTGACCGCGGTGCAGGCGGCGGCCCAGGTCTGTGGCGCCAGGACCTTGGGTGCCGAGCTCGGCTCCCAGGTCCTGAGCTTCGAGCCGGGTCCGATCCGTGGCGGCGACTACCGCTTCGCCATCGGCACCGCCGGCAGCTGCACCCTGGTGTTGCAGACCTTGCTGCCGGCCTTGCTCAAGGCTGCGCAACCCTGTCGCGTGAACGTCAGCGGTGGCACCCACAACCCCCTGGCGCCGCCGGCGGATTTCCTCCAGCAGGCCTGGCTGCCGCAGCTACGGCGCATGGGGGCGCGGGTGGAGTTGCAGGTGTTGCGCCATGGCTTCGTCCCTGCCGGAGGTGGCGAGCTGGAGCTCTTCGTCCAGCCCTCGACGCTGCAACCCTTGCATCTATGCGAGCGTGGCGCGTTGCTCGGGCGTCGGGCCTGGGCCCTGAGTGCCGGCGTGCCCGAGCACGTGGCCGAGCGTGAACTGCGGCGGGTGTTCGATCGCCTGGGCATGGCCCGGGAGAACCTGCACGCCGTGCAGCTGGATGAACAATACGGCCCGGGCAATGTGTTGCTGCTGGAGTTCGTCTTCGAGCACTTGACCGAACTGTTCAGCGGTATCGGCCAGAACAGCCTGCGGGCCGAGAGCGTCGCCGACGGTGCCATCGACCAGGCCCGCGAGTGGCTGGCGTCCGGTGCGGCAGTGGCCGAATGCCTGGCCGATCAACTGCTGTTGCCCATGGCCCTGGCCGGTGGTGGCAGCTTCACCACGCCCCGCATGACCGATCATCTGCAGAGCAATATCCAGGTGATCGAGGCCTTCCTGCCGGTGCGCTTCGAGGCGCGGTCGCTGGCCGAGCAGGTGTTGCACGTGGAGTGCCACTCCCTGGGCTGACAGGCGTAGAGTGCTTCGCTCACCCGGGAGGTTGCCGTCATGTATCACCTGTATGGAAGCCAGGGCACCGGCTCGGCCATGGTCGAGATGGCGCTGGAGTACTGCCAGGTACCGTATCGCTGCATCGAAGCCGCCCCCTGGGAGGACAGCCCGGGGCGCGCTGCCCTGGAGCGCCTCAACCCGTTGGTGCAGATTCCTGCCCTGCAACTGCCCGACGGCAGCATCCTCACCGAAAGCGCGGCGATCCTGATCCACCTCGGCCTGGAGTTTCCCGCTTCGGGCCTGCTGCCGGTGCCGGCGATGGCACGGGCCCAGGCCATTCGTGGCCTGGTCTACATTGCGGCCAACTGCTACTCGGCCATTGGCATCCTCGACTATCCGGCCCGCTGGCTGAGCGATGCCGACCCGGCGCTCGAGGCACGGGTTCGCCAGGCGACCTCGCAGCGCCTGTACCACGTCTGGGAGCTGTTCGCTCGCCAGTTCGTCCCGACGCCCTTCCTCAGTGGTACCACGCCGGGGGCCCTGGATATCCAGGCGGCCGTGGTGTCCCGCTGGGGGGACGCGAGGCCCCACTTGCGCTGCAGCCAGCCGCATTTCCTGGCGCTGCTCGAACGCATCGAGCGCGAACCGCGGGTGGCGGCGGTCCTGGCTCGCCACTGGCCGCAGGCGGCGCCGTCGCCACGGTGAAGCGCCTGGATCGCAAGGGCAGGTTCTCGGCTTGAGTTTCCTGGGTCAAAACTGGCAGTCTGCGCGCCCCAATCGATCTTGGCTTCACTCTCGGGAATCTGCGCAATGGATCGCAATACGTGGCTCAAGGCCTTGAACAAACTCCTGGCGATCCTGCAGGGCCTGGTGCTGCTCAGTGGCTGGTGCATCCCCGCCTTGCTGCTGGGATTTTCCATCAAGTCGCAGTTGCAGCCCTTTCTGGCCATGTTCCTGGCGACGCTGCTGGGGATACTTGGCCTGGTGGTGCATGAAGGCGGGCATTTCCTGGGCGCCCGCTGGTGCGGCATGCCGGTGCTGCTGGTGCGCGTTGCCGCGCTGGAGTTCCAGGTGCTGCGGCGCGGCTGGCGGCTACGCTGGTCGCCCCAGCCCAGGCGACGACGGCTGGGTGGGTATGTCATTGCCGCAAGCAATGCGCAGCGGTCATTGCGTGGCCAGTGGATGGCGATGGTGCTCTGTGGCCCGCTGTCGAACCTGCTGGTGGGAGGCGTCGCCCTGGGGCTTGGGCTGGCCTGGCAGGGAACGCTCGGTGCCGTGCTCCTGGCCTTTGCCATCGTCAACCTGGCGATGGGTGTGGGCAACCTGATTCCGTCCATGCGGGTGCTGCCCAGTGATGGCATGCTCCTGCTGGGCTGGTTTGCTCATCGTGACGATCAGCGCCCGGAGCTGGCCCAGGCGCGTCTGCTGGCCTTGTCGGTGGCCGGGGTTCCCAGCCCGCAGTTGCCGCAAGCCGATCTTGAGTGGCTGGCCCGCAGCGCGATGCCCGAACCGCTGGTAGCTTTCGGCTACCGGCTCGCTGCGCGGCAGGAAGAGGGTGATTGGCCGGCGCTATTGCGGATGGAGCAGGAGCTGGAAGAGCTGCTCGAGGCCCGGTCGGGAGAGTTGACCGGCATGAGTGTGCTCATCGAGCTGTTGCGTCTTGAACTGGCGTTCTGCCGCGCCTATCTGCAACGCGACCCCAGCGCCTTGAGAGATATTTCGATGGGCACCGATGTCGATTGGCACACGCCCTGGCTGCGGCCACGTTGCCAGGCCCTGGTGGCCCTGCTCGAAGGTGATCGGCAACGCGCCGATTCCTGCCTGCAACAGGCCCAGCAGGCAGCAGAGGCCAGCGTGATCCTGTCCCAGGGCAAGAGCGAGGCCCTGCTGGCCGCCCACCTGCGCGCCCTGCCTGGTTCATAGCACAAGCTGCCCTGTGGCCAGCAGCGAAAGCCGTCGGTTTTGCCGGGCAAAGCTCTTATACTCCCGCGCCTCGTTTCCCTCCCCAGTAAAAGGATCGCCCTGTGGCCAACGAACCGGATCACGAATTCTACGACCGCGCCGATGCCATCATCGACCTGGCCAACTCCCAGGTTGCCACGTGCGGCAGCGGCAAGGTCAGCGCTTCGCTGATGTATGCCAATGCCCGTTTCTGCGCCTTCATCCGCGCTACGGGCTGCCGTGATGCCGATGAAATGGCAGCTTCCAAGCAGCAGACCCTGGACTACTTCGTCGATCAGTTCCGCCACATGCTCGACGAGCACCTGACGGACTACGTCGAGCACTTCGCGCAATACACCAACCGTCAGCCCGACTGACGGCCAGCGGCGCCACTCGGCGCCGGGGTACTCAACCGCTGGTCCTGTTTCTGCAAGGGCCCCCGAGGCTTGCCGGGGGCTCGACTAGACTTCGCTTGCGGCGCGCCTTGCCGGTCGTTGCACCTCTTCAAGGGGCCGGCGTCCGGTAGCGGCAGGCGCTGATCGCATGCAGGAACATACCCAATCAGCAAGGAGTGCCAACCATGATCGTCATTCCACAACGCGACATCGAAGACGGCAGTGTCATCTCGCTGCGCGGCGACTCGGGCAACTACATGTCGCGAATGGGCCCCACCGGCCTCGAACTCTCCAAGGGCTCCATCGATCAGTACAGCAAGTTCAAGGTGGTGCTGATACAGATCGGTGGCGACAAGAAGCTCGCGTTGCAGGGCGACAACGGCAAGTTCATGTCGCGCATGGGGCCCACCGGGCTTGAGCTGTCCAAGGACACCATCGATCAGTACAGCCAGTTCTCCTACGCCATCGACAATGCCAGCGGGCAGATATCCCTGCGTGGCGACACCGGTAAATGGATGTCGCGGATGGGAGAGACCGGACTGCAGCTGTCCAAGGACGCCATCGATCGCTACAGCCAGTTCATGCTGGTCCTGGAGGGTTGATCCGGCCTCGGTAAGCGCTCAAGCCGCAGGCGGCCCTGTTCCTGTGGCTTGAGCGTCATCGGGCTCGGGCCAGGTCCTGGTGATGGCGCAGCAGAAAGTCGACAAACACCCGCACCCGTTGGGGCATGTGACGGGCTTCGGGGTAGAGCAGGATGAACGGCCGCGACGTGCCGCCGAACTTCGCCAGTACCTCCACCAGCTCGCCGCTCTGCAATTCCTGCTGCACGCTGAAGCGATACGCCTGCATCAGCCCGGCGCCGTTCTTCACCGCGATCACCGTGGCCAGGAAATCCTCCAGGCAAGTCAGGCTGCCTGACGTCTGAATCTCTACCTGCCGACCCTCGACCTGAAAGCTCCAGGGCACCCGCCGCCCGCTGCTGGGCAATTCGAACTGCACGCACTGATGCTCGGCCAGGTCCTCCAGGCGCTGGGGCGTGCCGGCGCGCCGCAGGTAATCGGCCGTGGCCACCACCACCAGCTCGGCATCCTCCAGGTGGCGGGCAATCAGGCTCGAGTCCCCGGGCGTGCGGCCACGAATGGCCAGGTCGTGGCCGTCTTCGGCAAAGTCGATGTTGCGATTGCTGATGTGCAGGTCGATCTGCACCTGGGGATAGGCCTGGCGAAACGGCTCCAGGATCGGCAGCAGGCGAAAGTAGCCATAGGGCGTGGGCACGCTGAGGCGCAGCCGGCCGGACGGCAGGCTCTGGCCACCGCTGGCCTGGCGCTCGGCCTCCACCAACTGGCCCAGGGCCTGGCGACATTGCTGGTAGTAGGCATGGCCGGTATCGCTCAGGCGCACCTGCCGGGTGGTGCGGACGAACAGCCGGACCCCCAGGCGCTCTTCGAGGCGGCCGATGGCCCGGCTGACCGCGGCGGGGGTGATCCCCGCCGCCGTGGCCGCAGCGGTGAAGCTGGCGCTCTCCGCCGCCAGGCAGAACAACTCGATGCTTCCCAGTTGCAGGTCGTCAAAATGCCGGGTCATGGTGGGCTCATTGATTACATGGAGTATCAATTGAAATGCCGTGGGCCTTATTTTTCAATCCCGGGTTGTTATTTAAAGTCCTGCTCCATCACGGGCCGTCGGCCCGATCACCTGGAGTACACCACCATGAAAACCCCCCGCACCGTCATCGTCACGGGTGCTTCCAGTGGCCTGGGCTTTGCCATCGCCGAGGCCTACCTCAAGCGTGGCGACAATGTCGTGGGCAATGCGCGAACCCTGGCGCGCCTGGAGCAGGCCGCCGAGCGCCTGGGCAATCCGCACAACCTGCTGCTGGTGGCCGGCGACATCGGCTTGCCGCAGACCGCCCGGCGCCTGTTCGACCTGGCCATCGAGCGGTTCGGCCAGGTGGACATCCTGATCAGCAACGCCGGGATCTTCATACCCAAGCCGGTGGCCGATTACACCGAGCAAGACCTCGAAGCCATCCTCGGCACCAACCTCAAGGGCTTCTTCTATCCGGCCCAGGAGGCCGCCCGGCACATGGCGGCCCGGGGCGCCGGGCATATCGTGGCCATCACCGCATCGATCGCCCTGCAACCCACGCTCAAGGTGCCGGCGCTGTTGCCGGTCCTGGTCAAGGGCGGCCTGAACCAGGCGATACGGGCCCTGGCCCTGGAACTGGCGGGCTCTCAAGTACAGGTCAACGCCGTGGCGCCGGGGATCATCGATACCCCCTTGCACCCGGCCGACCCGCAGACCCGCAACGCACTCCAGGCCCTGGCGCCTAGCGGTCGCATCGGCACCCCCACGGATGTCGTGGAGGCGGTGCTGTACCTGACCGACTCGAACTTCGTCACCGGCACGGTGCTGGCCGTGGACGGCGGTGCCGCCAGTGGCGTCTGGTAACCCCCTCAAAGGAGCCGCACATGCCTTATGTAAAGATTCAAGTGACCCGCGAAGGCGTCAGCGCCGAGCACAAGCGTGCCTTGATCGAAGGGGTGACCGAGTTGCTGTGGCAGGTCCTGCACAAGCCGCC
Organism: Pseudomonas sp. L5B5; assembly: GCF_020520285.1. NCBI lineage: Bacteria > Pseudomonadati > Pseudomonadota > Gammaproteobacteria > Pseudomonadales > Pseudomonadaceae > Pseudomonas > Pseudomonas sp. L5B5. The sequence goes on along the minus strand of NZ_CP084742.1, from coordinate 1,804,446 downwards.
GGCGTCGACCTTCGTGGTGATCGAGGAGATACCCACCGACAACTGGGGCGTGGGCGGCGAGACGGTAACGGCGATCCGCCAGCGCGACCGTGACCGCCCGGGCTGAAAGCAGGGGTACGAACCCGGCCGGTAGCGATATTTGTGTGAACGACATCACTCTTTGCTCAAGGGAACCCCGGTAGCGGTCGATAACCCCTGGATGCCTATTGATATGGAGTTCGTCATGGCTTTGCTACCGGTTCGTCTGTCTCATCGTTTGACCCTCGGCAGCGTGCTGCTGTTGCTGTTCACGGCGTTGGCGGTATTTGCCGTGATGACCCTGCGGGGACAACCCAGAGTCGTGGAGGCGAGCTCGGCGTTGATCGAACAGACCGGCAGCGCCATCGTCCGCCAACTGGCCTTGCAGTTGGCGGGGATCGAAGGCGTGACCGTGAGCATGGCCCACATGGTGGAGGGCATGCCCAGGGAGTCGGACCTGGTGATGGCCACTGCGCCGAAGGTGATCGACCACGAAAACGACAAGGCCATCGCCGGCGGCGGGATCTGGCCGGAACCCAATGCCTTCGCCCCGGGCGTGGAACGTCGCAGTTTCTTCTGGGCCCGCAGCGACGCCGGGTCGCTGGTGTATTCCGATGATTACAACGCTGCCGGCAGCGCCGGTTACCACCACGAGGCCTGGTACAGCGGTGCGCGCAACAGCGCCCCGGGCCGTTGCCTGTGGTCCGAGGCTTACCAGGACCCGGTCACCCAGGTGCCGATGACCACCTGCAGCGTGCCCTATCGCCAGGGCGGGGCCTTTGCCGGGGTCGCCACCATCGACCTGCGCCTGGACGACCTGGCGCGCTTCCTCAAGGAGCAGGGTTCGGTCACCGGCGGTTATGCCTTCGCCCTGGACCAGGCCGGCAACGTCCTGTACTTCCCCGATGCCCAGGCCAGCGGTGGCGCACAGATGCTCAGCTTCGACGCCTTGAGCAAGCAGCAGGCCTGGTTGCGCCCGGTGGCCGAGGCGCTGGCCAGCGCGGCTCGCCCTGGCCAGGTACGCAGCCTCGACCTGGAGCGTGACGGACGCTTGCAGGAAGCTGCGCGGGTCAGCCTGTTCACCATGCCCGGCACTGGCTGGACCATCGGCCTGGTGACCCCGGAGCAGAAGGTCACGGGCCTGGCCCGGGCCCTGACCACCGAAATTCTCGTATTCCTCCTGCCGCTGCTGGCACTGCTGCTGTTCTTCGCCTGGCTGGGCGGCAACAAGCTGATTGCCCAGCTGGAGGAAACCACCCGCCAGATCGATGCCCTGGGCAGTGGCCAGGCCAGCGACAACGCCGAGCTGCATGTGGCCCAGGCCGACGAGATTGGCGCCCTGCGTGGAGCGGTCAACCGCTATGCCGGGCAACTGCGCCAGATGCTGCAGAAGATCGCCAGCGAAGCTCGCCAGTTGCAGAGCGAAGCCGCCCGCCTGGGCGAATTGAGCAGTACCCTGGCCCGGCGCGCCGAACAGCAGCGCCAGGAAAACACCCAGTTGGCCACGGCCATCACCGAGATGTCCTCCAGCGCCCAGGAAGTGGCGCAGAACACCAACAATTGTGCCGATACCGCGCGTCAGTCGCTGGTGGTGGTGCAGGACGGCCAGCAGCGAGTGACTGCCAACAGCGAGTCGATCCAGCAACTGTCCGTGGAAATGGCCGAGGCGGCGTCGGTGATCCAGCGCCTGGAACAGGACAGCCAGCAGGTGGGCGCGGTGCTGGATGTGATCAAGGCCATCTCCGAGCAGACCAACCTGCTGGCCCTCAATGCCGCCATCGAAGCGGCCCGGGCCGGCGAGCAGGGCCGTGGTTTTGCCGTGGTAGCCGACGAAGTGCGGACCCTGGCCGGTCGCACCCAGACCTCGGCCAACGAAATCAGCGGCATGATCAACGACCTGCAGCAAGCCTCACGCCAGGCGGTGCAGGCCATCCAGTCCGGCGAGACGCGGACCCGCCAGGCAGTGGGCGAAGCCGCCGGGGCTTCGGACGCGTTGTCCAGCACGGTCAACAGCTTCGATGACATTTCCCAGCGGGCGCAGCAGATTGCCGTGGCGGCGCAGCAGCAGAGCCACGTGACCCAGGAAATCAACGAACTGGCGGTGCGCATCCACAGCATCAGCGAAGACAACGCCCGGGACGCCCAGGCCCTGGACAAGGTCAGCGAGGCCATGCAAGCGTTGTCAGGACGCCTGGCCGACCTCAGTCACGGCCAGCGTTGAACCTGCGCCCGCCCGGTCCTGCGGGGGCCGGGCGGGCGGCTTGTCTCTCCCGGAGCCGCATCCGCCGGCACCGAACCAGCGGCCCAGCCGTTATTGCAGCTTGAAGTTCACCAACAGGCCCAGCGCCACGCCGAAGAACCCCAGCAGGGCATTGCCCAGGGCGCTGCGTGGTGGGCGCCGGCTGGCCAGGTAGCGGGCAGCGGCGGCGCCGATTGCCGCGCCGGGGAAGTTGAGCAGGTAGTAGATCCAGCCCAGGGCATCCTGCGGGGTGGTGATCCACAGGCAGAACAGCAGCAGGTGGATGGCCAGGGCCAGGGCTGCGCCGGCGACCAGGGCCGAGGCCGGGCGGGTGAACCACAGCAGGCCGATGATCAGGCCCTGGGGCAGCCAGTAGGCCGCGAAGTTCTCCCAGAAATAGTCCAGCGGCTCTATGGCCCGGGCGATGGCGATGGCCAGCCCCAGGGCGATGGCGGCGAAGGCGGGCAGATGCTGGAGTGATGCGCGGCGCAGAAGTGGCATGAAGACCTCAAGATGAACGGGCGTGGATCTTTTACGAGCCCAGGCTGTGCTTGTCCAGTGGCGCGGCGCAACGACCCTGTTGCCGCAGCGCAGCAGATTCAAGGCCCACTGCACAGCTCATGCACGCACTGGCGCAGCCAGCGGTGCGCGGGGTCGGCCTCCATGCGTGGATGCCAGAGCAGGGAGATGGTCATCGGCGCCAGGGCCACCGGCAGGTCGAAGGCATGCAGGCCAGTCCGCAGGTTGCTGGTATGGCGCTCGGGCACCATGGCGATCAGGTCCGAGCCCCGGGCCAAGGCCAGGGCGGCGGAGAAACCGCTGACCAGGGTCGCCACCTGGCGCTGCAGGCCCCGCTCCGCGAGGGTCTCGTCCATGCGTCCGTGGCTGTGTCCCTGGTGGGCGACCAGGATGTGCTGGCCGGCCAGGTAGGCATCGAGGTCCACCGGTGCGTGGCTCAGGGGATGGCCTGCGCGCACCACGCCGACGAAACGATCGCGGAACAACGCCCGGGTGCGCAGCTCGGGGCTGGTGTCGGCATCGATCACCGCCGTTTCCAGGTCGATGCTGGCCTCGCGCAAGGGCTTGCTGTCGCGGTCCAGCTTGGGCACGAAATGGATCCGCACGCCCGGTGCTTGCTGCTGCAGGCGGGCGATCAGCGCCGGGCCGAAGTTCTCGACGAAACCGTCGCGGCTGCGCAGGGTGAAGGTGCGCTGCAACTGTTGCAGGTCCACTTCGACGGCCGGTCGCAGGGCGGCCTGGGCTTGCTCCAGCAGTGGCCCGATCCGCTGGCGCAGTTCCAGGGCCCGGGGCGTGGGCACCAGGCCGCGCCCGGCGCGCACCAGCAGCGGGTCACCGGTAGCCTGGCGCAGGCGAGCCAGGGCCCGGCTCATGGCCGACGGACTCAGTTGCAGGCGCGCGGCGGCCCGCGCCACGCTGGCTTCGGCCAGCAGTACGTCCAGGGTCAGCAGCAGGTTCAGATCGGGAATCGACATGGGCGAAATCTAGCACGGGCCTCGCTGGCATGGCGTTGGATGCAGCTATTAATTGCAAATGCTGCGTCTTCCGCCCGGTCATGGGCGGCCCTAGGCTGGCAGGCATTCCCTTGCTGGAGCCTGTGCGATGCCCATTCCCGAGTCCGATCCCGTCCCCCGCGAAGCCCTGGCGCCCCGTGCGCGCTGGGCCCTGGCGAGCCTGTCGCTGGCAATGCTGATGCCGTCCCTGGACACCAGCATCGCCAATGCCGCGCTGCCGAGCCTGGCCCTGAGCCTGGATGCGTCCTTCCAGCAGGTGCAGTGGATAGTCCTGGCCTACCTGCTGGCCATCACCACCCTGATCGCCAGCGCCGGGCGCCTGGGTGACCAGTTGGGCCGGCGTCGGCTGCTGCTCTGGGGCATCACCCTGTTCACCCTGGCCTCGTTGTGCTGTGGCCTGGCCCCGGGCCTCGGTTGGCTGCTGGTGGCCCGCGCCCTGCAAGGCCTCGGAGCGGCCGTGATGCTGGCCCTGAGCATGGCCCTGGTGGGCGATGCGCTGCCCAAGGCCCGCACCGGGGCGGCCATGGGCTGGCTGGGCAGCATGTCGGCCCTGGGCACCACCCTGGGCCCGGCCCTGGGCGGCCTGATACTGGCCAGCATCGGCTGGCGCTGGATGTTCCTGGTCAATGTACCCCTGGGGCTGGTGGCACTGCTGCTGGCCTGGCGTTGCCTGCCCGCGGACCGGCCGGCGGCGGCCAGCGCCTTCGATGTGCCCGGCAGCGTGCTCCTGGCCTTGAGCCTGGGCGCCTATGCCCTGGCCCTGACCCTGGGGCAAGACCTGCTGGCGCCGCTGAACCTGGGCTTGCTGGCGGCCAGCACGGCGGGGGTGGTTCTGCTGGTGCGCGTCGAGCGCCGGGCCACTGCGCCGCTGTTCCAGCCGGCCCTGCTGCGTCGGCCACAACTGCGCAGCAGCCTGTGGCTGAGCCTGCTGGTGTCGACGGTGATCATGACCACCCTGGTGGTGGGGCCGTTCTACCTGTCCCGGGGGTTGGGGCTGGACACCCTGGCGGTGGGCCTGAGCCTGTCCCTGGGGCCGCTGGTGGCGACCTTGAGTGGCGCACCCGCCGGGCGGCTGGTGGATCGCTACGGTGCCCGGCCGCTGTCCCGGCTCGGCTTGCTGGGCCTGTGCAGCGGCCTGGGCCTGCTGGCGCTGCTACCCCTGAGCCTGGGACTGGCGGGCTACCTGCTGCCGCTGGCCCTGGTCACCGCCAGCTATGCGTTGTTCCAGGCGGCCAACAACAGCCTGGTGATGCTCGATGTGGTGCCACAGCAGCGCGGGCTGACGGCGGGACTGCTGAGCCTGTCGCGCAACCTCGGGCTGATCAGTGGCGCGGCGGCCATGGGGGCGCTGTTCGCCTGGAGATCACAGCCGCAGGTGGCAGGGCGCGACGGTGTCGAGGCGGTGGCCAGCGGCATGCACTGGACCTTTGGCATGGCGGCGTTGCTGATGTTGCTGGCGCTGGTCATCGCCGGCCGTGACCGGCTGTCCGAGCAGGCCGGCGCGGCTTGTCGGCCGGTGCGCCCCGACTAAGCTTGGCCAGCACCCCCCACCAAGGAGCTGGTAACCGTGAGCACTCTTCGCACCCCGTCCCTGGGCCCGATCGTCGGGCATACCACCGATACTTCCTGCCGCTTGTGGATTGCCGCCTCGGACGCCCTGGACGAGAAGGGCGTGGCCGAGGACATCCGCACCATCGGCGTCATCGGCGTGGTGGGCGGCAACGGCCGAGTGGCCGCCGACAACATCTACTACTTTCGCCTGCGTCGCGAGTATCACCGCACCGGCACCTTCAACCTCGGGGTCGACGTCAACCTCTGGCGCAACGAGACCGAGCGCAAGCAGCTCAAGCCGTTCCTGCTCACACCCGCCACCCACTACCGGGTGCGCATGGCTTCGCTGAATGTCGATGACGCGGGTTCCATCGATGATGAGGTGTTCAGCGAATCGGTGGTCCAGCGCTTGCCGGCGACCTCGGCCTGGGCCAGCGACCTGAACCGACTCGGCGCCGAGCGGGTGTATGTGGAGGCCGAGTTCACCACCCAGGCCAGTGCCGACGCTGGGGCGGCTTCCCAGCCCTTGAGTTTTCTCCTGGGCTCCTGCCGGTACCCGGGGTTGCCGTGGCAACGCCGGGATTCGGACGCGATCTTCGGACCCATGCTCAGCGAGCATGGCGATACCCGGTTCGCGCTGATGGTGGGGGACCAGATCTATGCCGATCTGTACAACCGCGTGGTGCCCATCGGCCGGGCGGACAGCTACAAGGAGTTCGAGGAGCGCTACCACACTGCCTTCGGCTCGCCCTTCATCAGCCGCTTGCTGGCGCACAAACCCACCTACATGATCCTCGATGATCACGAAATCGAGGACAACTGGACGCAGGATCGCATCGACAAGAACCTTGGCAAGCGCACCTTGTTCAACTGGGGGGCCTACATGAGCTACCAGTGGAGCCATGGCCCGCGCTTCGAGGACAGCTATGTGCAGAACCGCGTGATGTCCGGCAACGATCAGTACCTCAAGCACCGCTCGGTCAAGCAGCTGTTCTACGACTTCTCTTGCGCAAACTACCCGTTCTTCGTGCTGGATACCCGAACCCAGCGCTTTCTCGATGATGCGCCCGGCGCCCTGCCGGACAACCACCTGCTGGGGCGACCCTCACTGCACCCGGCCGAACCCGGCCAGCTGGATCGCTTGTGTGCCTGGCTGCGGCATATGCAGGAGGATCGGGGCAACACCCCCAAGTTCGTGGTGACGTCCAGCGTCTTCGTGCCCAATGGTGTCGATACTGCGGGGGAGGGCCCGCGCTACGATCAGCGCAAGAACGAGAGCGACTCCTGGTCGGCGTTCCCCACCACCCGCAGCACCGTGCTGGAAACCATCGCCCTGTACCAGGTGCAGAACGTGGTGTTCCTGTCCGGCGATATTCATTGCTCGAACATTTCCCAGCTAGAGTTCAGTGGCGGGATTCAGGGCATCAAGGCCTACGCCGTCACCTCGTCGGCCTTCTACTGGCCGTTCCCGTTTGCCGACGGCGACCCTGCCGGCTACGTGCACGACTCGCGCTCCCCCCAGACCCCGGACAGTTTTGCCCTGAAAAACGTCAAGGGCACCATGGACTACCGCACCTGGGCCTTCACCCAGGCCGACAACTTCGCCCGCCTGGACCTGCACCCCGACACCGCCGAACTGCAGGTGCAGTTCTACGGCACCGACGGCAAGCCCCTGGTGACCCGCAAGCAGGACGACAGCGTGAACGACCAGCCGCAGCGCCTGCGGCTGATGCCTTGGTAGGCTAATGCCGATCGGTCAAGGAAATGGCAGGAGCGAGGCTTGCCCGCGATGGACGCCAGAGTGCTGCGTTTATCCAGTGGATACGCTCTACCGTTAGCGACCATCGCAGCAATCGAGCGTCGACCGGCTGCTCCTACGGGGGATCACCTCGCTCAACTGACTGGCATTACCCTGGTAGGTACTACAGGCCCAATTACAACCCCAGTTCCAGCGCCAACAGGTCCGCCAGGGGTTGGCGGCGGCGGATCAGTCTCGGCTGGCCGTTTTCGAACAGCACTTCCGGCAGCAGCGGGCGGCTGTTGTAGTTGGAGGACATGCTGGCGCCATAGGCCCCGGTATCGTGCAGCACCAGCAGGTCGCCGACCCGGGCCTGGGGCAGCAGGCGCGGGGTCAGGCACTCATCGTCCTGGGTGAAGATGTCGCCGGATTCGCACAGCGGGCCACCGACCACGGTCGGTTGCTGCGGGCGGTCCACCGGGTGGCCGGCGGCATCCAGCAGGCTCATGCCGTGGTAGGCGCCATACATGGCCGGGCGCATCAGGTCGTTGAAGCCGGTGTCCACCAGCACGAAGTGATGCTGGCCAGCGTCCTTCACCACCCGCACTTCGCTGACCAGGCAACCGGCCTCGGCCACCAGGAAGCGTCCGGGCTCGATCTCCATGTGTACGCCGTGGCCCAGGTAGGCCTCGATTTCCTCGCGGGCGACTTTCCAGGCATTGGCGTAGCGCTGCACGTCCACCGGGACATCGCCGTCGCGGTAGGGAGTGGACAGGCCGCCACCAATGGAAAAGGCCTCGATGTCGTGGTCCAGGGACTTCACGGCGGCCACCATGGCCGCGCCCACCTGCTCCAGGTGGTCGTAGTCGACCCCGGAGCCGATGTGCATGTGCAGGCCCACCAGGTGCAGGCCATGTTGGCGAATCACGGCCAGGGCTTCGCCGACCTGGTCATGCCAGATGCCGTGCTTGCTGTTTTCCCCGCCAGTGTTGGTCTTGCGGCTGTGGCCGTGGCCGAACCCGGGGTTGATCCGCAGCCACACCCGATGGCCCGGGGACTGTTCGCCCAGTTGGCGGAGCATGTCGATGGAGCCGGCGTTGACCTCCACTTGCAGTTCCACCACACGCTTGAGGGTGGCCTCGTCGAACAGGTCGCAGGTGAAGACGATGCCACCGTTGGCAGGGCTGAAGCCGGCCAGCAGGGCCCGTTCGATTTCCCCCAGGGAGACCGCATCGACCCGCACTCCGGCTTCGCGGATCAGGCGCAACAGGTGCAGGTTGGACGAGGCTTTCTGGGCATAACGCACCACGTCGAAGGCTTGCAGCTGGGCGATGCGCGCCTGGATGGTGGCGGCGTCATAGCACCACAGCGGGGTGCCGTACTGGCGGGCGGTGGCGACAAGCTGTTCGGGGGAGAAGGGGATGGCCATGGCAAATGCAATCTGTGGTCAGTGGGGATGGAGCCAGCATGCCCGTTAGTTTCCATTCAAGAAAATATCTATTCTTTGATGGTTAATTCAGTTCTGATATGGGTTGATTGTTTCAACGAGCCTTATCGCCATGGATATCTCCCTGCGGCATATCGAAGTGTTCCGCGCCATCATGCAGGCCGGCAGCGTCACGGGCGCGGCGCGCTTGCTGTTCACCTCGCAACCGACAGTCAGTCGCGAACTGGCACGGCTGGAGAGCCTGTCAGGGTTGAGCCTGTTCGACCGCGAGGGCGGGCGCCTGCTGCCCACGGCCCAGGCCATGCTGTTGCTGGAGGAGGTGGAGCGAGCCTATGTGGGGCTGGAGCGGATCAACAGCGTGGCCCGCTCTATCCGCCGCTTCGAGCATGGCCAATTGAGCCTGAGCTGCCTGCCGCTGTTTTCCCAGACCCTGCTGCCCCCGGTGTGCAAGCACTTCCAGGCCCTGCATCCGGGGATCGGCCTGAGCATCACTGCCCAGGAGTCACCGCTTCTGGAGGAATCCCTGACAGCCCAGCGCTACGACCTGGGCCTGACCGAGAATCAGCACCTGCCCCGGGGCACCCAGGGCGAACTGTTGTTCTGCTCCGACATGGTCTGCATCCTTGCGCACGATCATCCGCTGCTGGCCAGGCCACGGCTGGCGCTGGAGGATTTTCGCGGCCAGGACTTCATCAACCTCTCGGGGCTGGATATCTACCGGCAGACCCTGGACGAGCATTTTCGCCAGGCCGGGGTGGACCGCCGGATAGTGGTGGAAACCACCAACGCCGCTTCGGTGTGCGCCATGGTGCGGCAGAAACTCGGGGTGTCGATCATCAACCCGTTGAGCGCCATGGAAGAAGTGGGGCGTGGCTTGGCGATCCGTCCCTTGCAGCTGTCGGTGCCGTACCGGGTGATGTTGATCCGCCCGGATTACCGGCCGTCATCGAGTTTTGTCGAAGGTTTCTGCGAATCGTTGCGAGAAGAAGCGGGGCGCCTGGATGAGCAGTTGAGCAGGCTAGTGCAGGCGCTGTAACTGCAACAGCGCCTCTAGTGTGGCGAGGGAGCTTGCTCCCGCTCGGTCGCGTAGCGGCCGCAACAGCTGAATGCGCGACACGCCGGATGAGACGCGAATTCAGTGTTTGGGAAGGCTGCGCCTTCCAGCGGGAGCAAGCTCCCTCGCCACAGAGGAAACCCTAGCGCTCGATCGCCAGGGCCACGCCCTGGCCGCCACCGATGCACAGGGTCGCCAGGCCCTTGTGGGCATCGCGCTTGATCATTTCATGCAGCAGGGTCACCAGCACCCGGCAGCCCGACGCACCGATCGGGTGGCCGATGGCGATGGCGCCGCCGTTGACGTTGACCTTGCTCGCGTCCCATGCAAGCTCCTTGGCCACCGATAGCGACTGCGCGGCGAAGGCTTCGTTAGCTTCGATCAGGTCCAGTTGATCCAGGTTCCAGCCGGCCTTTTCCAGGCAGCGACGGGTGGCCGAGACCGGGCCGATGCCCATGATCGCCGGGTCGACGCCGGCGTTGGCGTAGGCGGCGATTCTGGCCAGTACCGGCAGGCCCAGGGCCCGGGCCTTGGTGGCGCTCATCAGCATCACGGCGGCGGCGCCGTCGTTCAGCGCCGAGGCGTTGCCGGCGGTGACGCTGCCGTCTTTCTTGAACGCCGGCTTGAGCTTGGCCAGGGCCTCGGCGGTGGTGCCGGGACGGGGTTGTTCGTCGGTGGCGAAGGTGACGGGCTCGCCCTTGCGCTGGGGAATCTGGATCGGGGTGATCTCGTCGACAAAGCGCCCGGCCTCGATGGCGGCTGCGGCTTTCTGCTGGGAAGCGGCGGCGAAGGCGTCCTGGGCTTCACGAGTGATGCCGTACTTGTCCACCAGGTTCTCGGCGGTGATGCCCATGTGGTAGTCGTTGAAGGCATCCCACAGGCCGTCGCTGATCATGGAGTCGATCATCTGGCTGTGGCCCATGCGCAGGCCGGTGCGGGCGCCGGGGAGCACGTAGTTGGCCAGGCTCATGTTTTCCTGGCCGCCGGCGATGATCACCTCGGCGTCGCCGCAGCGGATGGCCTGGGCGCCCAGGTGCAGGGCCTTGAGGCCCGAGCCGCAGACTTTGTTCAGGGTCATGGCGGGCACGGCGTGGGGCAGGCCGGCCTTGATCGCGGCCTGGCGGGCGGGGTTCTGTCCGGCGCCGGCGGTGAGCACCTGGCCCATGATCACTTCGTCGACCTGGGCCGGGTCGATGCCGGTCTGGGCCAGCAGCTGGCGGATGACGGCGGCGCCCAGGTCGACGGCGGGAATGGCCGCGAGCGAGCCCTGGAACGTACCCACGGCGGTGCGGGTGGCGGCAACGATGACGACGTCTTGCATGGTGGGGCTCCTCAGGCGAACTGCATTTCAGGGACGTGGTCCGGCACGATCAGCTTGCCGGCGGTCTTGCTGACGATTTCCTCGACGCTGACCCCGGGGGCGCGTTCCTTGAGGATGAAGGCGCCGTTCTCGATCTCCAGGTAGGCCAGGTCCGTGAGCACGCGCTTGATGCACTGCGCGCCGGTCAGCGGCAGGCTGCAGCGGCTCAGCAGCTTGGACTCACCGTCCTTGGAGGCGTGGGTCATGGTGACGATGATGTTGTCGGCACCGGCTACCAGGTCCATGGCGCCGCCCATGCCCTTGACCAGCTTGCCGGGGATCATCCAGGAGGCGATGTTGCCCTGCACGTCCACCTCGAAGGCGCCGAGCACGGTGAGGTCGATATGGCCGCCGCGAATCATCGCGAAGGATTCGGCGGAGGAGAAGATCGAGGCGCCGATGCGTGCGGTCACGGTCTGTTTGCCGGCGTTGATCATGTCGGCGTCGACTTCGTCCTCGGTGGGGAAGGCGCCCATGCCCAGGAGGCCGTTTTCCGATTGCAGCATGACTTCCATGCCGTCGGGGATGTAGTTGGCCACCAGGGTCGGGATACCGATGCCCAGGTTGACGTAGAAGCCGTCCTGCAGTTCACGGGCGACGCGCTGAGCCATTTGTTCGCGGGTAAGAGCCATGTTTGTTGTCCTTTTAGTCGGGCTGGGGAAGGGCGATCACTTGCGCACGGTGCGCTGTTCGATGCGCTTCTCGAAGGTGCCGCAGATAACCCGGTCGACGTAGATGCCAGGGGTGTGGATCTGCGTCGGGTCCAGCTCGCCCGGCTCGACGATTTCTTCCACTTCGACCACGGTGATCTTGCCGGCGGTGGCCGCCAGGGGGTTGAAGTTCTGCGCGGTGTGGCGATAGACCACGTTGCCGAAGTGGTCGGCCTTCCAGCCCTTGACGATGGCGAAGTCGCCGGTGATGGATTCTTCCATCAGGTAGGTGCGGCCGTGGAAATCGCGGGTTTCCTTGCCATCGGCCACCGGGGTGCCGACGCCCGTGGCGGTGAAGAAGGCCGGGATACCGGCGCCGCCGGCACGCATTTTTTCCGCCAGGGTGCCCTGGGGCGTCAGCACCACTTCGATCTCGCCGCTGAGCAGTTGCTTCTCGAACAAGGCGTTCTCGCCCACGTAGGAGGCGACCACCTTGCTGATCTGGCGGTCTTCCAGGAGCACGCCCAGGCCGAAACCGTCGACGCCGCAGTTGTTGGAGACCACGGTCAGGTCGCGGGTGCCCCGGCGCTTGATCTCGGCGATCAGGTTCTCGGGAATGCCGCACAGGCCGAAGCCTCCGGCGATTACGGTCATGCCGTCCTGCAGACCTTCCAGGGCTTCCTCGTAGGACGCCACGCGCTTATCGAAACCTGCCATATGCACCATCCTCTTTCTTGTTCGTTGGCGGCTGGCCAGCCGTTGGTGGAATCAGTGTTGCGTTGCACGATTGATTTGTTAAGTTGATTTTTAAGGTTGATTGATTGGAAAAACAGCATAATGAGCTCCAAGCTCCAAGCTCCAAGCTCCAAGCTCCAAGCTTGCGGCTTATAGCTTGCCGCTGCTCTCCCGAGGATGACAGATGACAGTCAAACAGATACGCGCGTTCCTGGCGGTGGCCCACAGCATGAGTTTTGCGTTGGCCTGTGAGCGCCTGCATCTTTCGCAGTCGGCGCTGAGCTTGACGATCAAGGCCCTGGAAGAGGGCCTGGGCGGGCGCCTGTTCACGCGCAATACGCGCAACGTGGCCCTGACGCCTGAAGGCGAGGCCCTGCTGCCCCTGGCCCGGCGCCTGATCGCTGACTGGGACAATGCCGAGGATGAATTGCGCCAGCGCTTCACCCTGCAACGCGGGCGGGTGACCCTGGCGGCCATGCCGTCCTTTGCCGGCAACCTGCTGCCGCCGATCCTCAAGCAGTTTCGCGCCCGGTATCCGCAGGTCAATGTCACGGTCAACGACGTGATCAACGAACAGGTGCTGGAGATGGTCCGCGACCGCGAGGTGGAGCTGGGGGTGGCCTTCGAGCCCCAGGACAGCACCTCCCTGGTGTTCACCGCGCTGTACATCGACCGTTTTGTCGCGGTGGTACCCAAGGAGTCGCCCCTGGCCCAGTGCAGCGAGATCGACTGGCAAGCGCTGTTGCAGCAGCCCTTCATCACCCTGCAGCGCCCGTCCACGGTGCGGGTCATGCTCGAGGAGCACCTGCGGGCCCGGGGCGTGCAACTGCCGGTGGAGTTCGAGAGCCATCAGCTGGCGACCGTGGGACGCATGGTCGCCAGCGGCCTTGGGGTCAGTGCGGTGCCGGCCTTGTGCGCGGGGCAGATGCGCGAACTGGGTGGGCATTGCATCACCCTTGGCGAGCCGGTGGTGGAGCGCGCCATTGGTGTGCTGACCAAGCCGGGCGATGAGCTGTCCACGGCGGCCCAGGCGCTGTTCGACATCTTGCGCGAAGCCGATCTGGGCGCGCGGCTGCCCGTTTGACTCATCCTTGCAGGCGCTCGGCCAGCCATGGCAGGACGTGGTCGCAGGGCTGCTCCAGCTTGAGGTCCAGCAGTTCGTCGGCGCGGGTCTTGCCGAAGTTGACGGCCAGCAGCGGCTTGCCTTGCTCGGCCACCGCCCGGCACAGGCGAAACGCCGAATAGGCCATCAGTGACGACCCCACCACCAGCAGGCCCGCGGCCTCGTGCACGGCGGCCATGGCCCGGGCGGCGTTGACCGCGGCCACATTCTCGCCAAAGAACACCACGTCGGGTTTCAAGCGCTGGCCATTGCAGTAGGGGCAGCGGGGCACCTGGAAGCGTTCTTCGAAGGCCGGGTCCAGCAGGGTGTCGCCGTCCGGCGCCTGCACCGCATCGACGCCGGCCAGGTACGGGTTGTGCGCCTCCAGCTGCTGCTGGATGGCTTCGCGCTGGCTGCGCTGCTCACAATCCAGGCACACGACGCGCTGCAGGCTGCCGTGGAGCTCGATGACTTCCAGGCTGCCGGCCTCGTCATGCAGGGCATCGACGTTCTGGGTGATCACCCCGGCGATCTTTCCTGCCGCCTGCAACTGCGCCAGGGCCTGGTGCGCGGCATTCGGCCGGGCCTGGCGGATGCGCGGCCAGCCGAGCATGGCCCGGGCCCAGTAGCGCCGACGGGCTTCGGGCTGGCCGAGGAACTCCTGGTACATCATCGGCTGGCGGCCACGGCGCACGCCCTCGCTGTCGCGGTAGTCGGGGATTCCCGAAGGGGTGCTGATGCCCGCACCGGTGAGGACCATGAAAGGCCGGGTGGCCATGGCGGCGGCGAGTTGTTCCAGGGGTGGGGCAGTGGGGTCGATCATCGGCAGTGCTCGTTTGCGGTGGCGGGGCGGCTTACCAGACATAGCCGTAAAAGCCGAAGCGTGCCAGTGCTCAGCGCCTTGGGCCGAAGACCGATTTGGGCGACTTGCCATAGAACCGGGTAAAGGCCGCGCTGAAATTGCCGGGAAAACGGTAGCCCACCCGATACGCTGCCTGGGCCACCTGGCAACCGCTTTCCAGCAGACGGTGGGCGTGGCCCATGCGGATCTCCAGGAGCATGCGCTGGGGGGTGGTGTTGTAGTGTTCGCGCAGGCCCTGCTTGAGCTTGAACTCGTTGAGGCCGACGGCGATGCACAGGTAGGCCACGGTGAGCGGCTGGTGCATCTGTTCGAACATGATGTCCCGCACGCGCTGCAACCGCTGGATGTCGGCGTTGCTCAGGCGCCCCATAGCCGCGGGCGCGGGGGCCAGGGCCTGCAGTTGCAGGGACAGCAGGCTCAGGGCATGGACATGCCGCTCCAGTTTTCCCGAATGCTCCCCGCAGGCCGGGCGCAGCAGGGCATTGGCGTGGCTGGCACTGGCTAGGCAGGTCGGCTGCCGGGCCAGTTGGCGCAGGGAACCCTGGCCCAGCAATTGCCAGGTCCGGTCCGGCCCCAGGTATCGGTCGAGCAGGCGCTCGCCCACCAGCAGGCGCAGTTGCGAGACGGGGTGCGTCGCCTCGTAGCGGCGCTCACCCTGGCTGGCCTGGAAGCTGGTCACGGTGGTGTGGCCGGCCTCGAACACCAGGGTCGAGCCGTCGCTGGCGCGGTAGCCGGAGCGGCCTTGCAGGCCCAGGGTAATGACCAGCAAGCGGCCTTCATGGCTGCTCCGGGCTTCTTCCACCAGGGGCCGGTCGGGACGATAGCGCGAGCGCACCAGGGTCAGGTCCTGATCCAGGCACAGGGTATCGACATGGCAGTCGCCCAGGATGGGTGGCAGTTGCTGGCGCAACCAGCCGCCCGGCAACTGGCTGAGCTGGCGCGGCTGGCTGGCGGTCAGCCGGTACGCTTGGGAGCGCTTGGGAGAGGCGGCCATGTTCGGGCTCCTGGGCAGGGTGGCTGCGTTTCGCATGGGAATGGATCCGGATGCCATGCGAACGCACATGATAAGCATTCTTTCCTGCAAGTAACCTGTTGCCCGGGCCAGGAGGATCACCGTCGCCCGACGGCGTACCTGTTGCCGAGGGGGCACCATGAATCAACAGCACGTCAACGGCAGCCGCGCGCGGCGTTTCTGGCTGCGCACGGTGCTGGTCAGCGCCATGGCCCTGCCGATGCTGATCTTCTACGCCATCGGCACCCTGGGGCCGCTGCTGATCAGTGACCTGGCCGTGGCGCCGCATGGGCTGGGGTGGCTGGTGATGAGTGCCTTTGGCCTGGCCGCGTTGCTGTCGTTGTGGGCAGGTCCGTTGGTGAACGCGCTGGGCAGTCGGCGCGCCCTGGCCCTGCTGTTCTGGGCGACCCTGGCGGGCTACGGCCTGCTGCTGTGCCTGCCGGGTGTTGCCGGGGTGATACTGGCCCTGGCGGTGTGCGGGGTGGCCCAGGCGCTGGCCAACCCGGTCACCAACCTGCTGGTGCTGGAGTGTGTCGAGCCGGCCAGCAAACCGGCGGTGGTCGGTCTCAAGCAGTCAGGGGTGCAGTTGTCCGCGTTGTTCAGCGGCCTGTTGCTGCCGCCCCTGGCTGCCGCCCTAGGTTGGCGCGGTGCGCTGGCCACCCTGCTGGTGCCGGCCCTGGCCTTGGCGCTGTGGGGGCCGCGAGTGGCACCCACAGCGACCCCGTGCAAGGCCTTGAGCCTGCGGATCGCCCGGCCGAACTCGCGCCTGGCGCTGCTATTGAGCGTGCAACTGTGCGTGGGCCTGGTGCTTTCGGCCTTCGTGACCTTCCTCGGGGTTTTCGCCGTTCGCCAGGGCGTTTCCAGCGTGCAGACCGGGGCCATGGTCGCAGGCTTCGGTGCCATGGGCATGGTTGCCCGTACCCTGTTGACCCCCCTGGGAGCGCGGCTGCGGGAGGAAGCCTGGCTGCTGTGCGGTTTGCTGGTGCTGGCCAGCCTGGCCCTGGGGGTGACCGCCCAGGCCACGCCCGAGGCCCACTGGCCCCTGTGGTTCGGCGCGCTGGGCATGGGCCTGACGGCGGTGGCGTGCAATGCCATCGCCATGAGCATGCTGCTGCGAGACCCGGCGTTCGGCAGCCCTGCACCGGCTTCGGGTCTGCTGTCGGCGGGTTTTTTCCTGGGGTTCGCCCTGGGGCCGCTGCTGTTCGGCCTGCTTGAGCAGGCACAGGGTGGCTTCGCCAGTGCCTGGCTGTCGTTGATCGCTGTGCTGCTGTTGGGCGCGGGGTTCAGCCTGCGGTTGGGCTGGGTTCGCCGGCGCGCAGCCAGGGGTTGCGGTATGCCGGCCAGAGTGGATTGAGCAGAAGGGGACGCTGTGCCCAACCTGAAGCGGTACTTCAGGTTGGGCAGGGGCTGTCAGCTGGAATGTTCGCTGTCGTCGTCCAGGGGCATTTCCACCGGGTTGTCGTCCTGGCCCGGCAGCTCGGTGATCACGCTGAAGTCGCTGACTTCCACCGCACCCAGGCCGTAGCCCAGCAGGTGGAAGGAGAACGCCTTGCGGGTCTGCGGGTTGTCGAAGCTGAAATCCATCTGCAGGGGTTGGTCCGGGGTCACCAGCATTTCTGCCGGCAGGCCCAGGGGCACGTCCTGCTCCAGTTCCTTGCCCTTGAGCAGGATGTAGGCGTTCTGCTGCGGATCGGCGGAGCGCACGGTGAAGCGCACCCGGGTCTGCGAGCCCTTGGGCATCTCCAGGTACTGGGCGCCGATCAGGTTGTCGGCCCAGTCATCCTTGATCTGCGCTTGCAGCGGGATGATCGCCGGGCTGCCGAACTGGTAGTGCTGGTTCAGCGGTGATTGCAGCAGGCTGCGGTCCAGGTTCGCTGCCCGGGCGCTGACCAGCCGCGCCCGCTGGCCGCCGTACTGGCCCTGGAAGCTGGCGCTGTCGGCAATGAAGCCCTGGCTGGCGTAGTTGCGGCAGCGCTGCTGGAAATCGCACTCGGTGAAGGTGCCCTGGCCATCGTGGTAGCGCAGCTTGCCGTTGGTGTAGGACATGATTTCCCGGCCCTGGGCATAGTCGCGCAACAGCGAGCGGCCGCTGAGGCTGGCGGGCACCGGCAGGCCGAAGTAGTCCAGTATCGAGGCGCTGAGATCGACATGGCCGTAGGTGCCGGACTTGAGGTGGGGCAGCAGCGCCTGGTCCGGGGCCAGCATCAGGTTGAAGCCCCAGGACGAGGCCAGGCGCACACCGTCGATGCCATGGGATTCGTCGGAAGTGATGATCACCAGGGTGTCCTTGAGCACGCCCTTGCGCTCCAGGCCGTCGAGGAACTGGCCGATGGCGTCGTCCAGGTAGCCGACCGCCGCTTGCTTGGGCGTGTCGTAGCGCTCCAGGTAGTCCTCGGGGGCCGAGTAGGGCTGGTGGGTGCCGACGGTGAGCAGGGTGAGCATCCAGGGCTTCTTGCTCTTTTTCAGCTGGTCGACGTAGCCCAGGGCGCCCTCGAAGAACGCCTTGTCATCCTTGCCCCAGGGGAATTCCAAGTAGTTGTCGTTCTTGAACCATTCCAGGCCATGGGTCGAATCGAAGCCGATGTGCGGCATGATCTTGTCTTTGGCCATGAAGCGCAGGCCGGCGCCTTGCAGGTAATGCGTGGCGAAGCCGAACTTGTGCATCTGCGCTGGCAGGCAGGCCTTGTTGCGCTGGTTCTGGGTCAGCATCTCGACGCCCTTGGGGGTGCCGTTGTCCAGCTTGTCGTAGTCGCCACAGAGCATGGCGTACAGGCCGCGAATGGTCTGGTGGCTGTGCAGCACGTAGTCGGGGGTGTTCATGCCGCGTTCGGCCCAGGCGCTGAGCTTGGGCATCAGGTCTTCCTGGTAGTGGCTGTTCAGGGCTTCGCGGTTGGTCTTGATATAGGCGCCGGGAATGCCCTCCAGGGCAATCACCAGCACGTTGCGGGCGCGACCGGCGCTGGGCAGCAACGGTTGGCCCTCGAGGTCCAGGCGGGTGAGGCCGGCCATCTGCGGCGGCACGTCGACGGTATCGCCGTCGAGCCAGTCTTCCATGCGGATCTGCGCCTGGCCCATGGCGGTGGCCAGTGCCTGGTGGGGCAGGTTGAACAGCTGCCACTGATCGGCTTCGCTGGGCTTGAGGTACTGGGCGCCGCCATGGGCCAGCAACAGCACCACCGGCAAGCTCCAGGCATGGCGTGGCAGGGCCGGCAGCGACAGGCCCCGGCTGCTGCGCTGCACCACCAGCCACAGCACCAGCCCCAGCAGCAGGACCACGCCCAGTTCGGGGTGGGTCAGGCCGCCGCCGGTGGAGTTGCCGACGAATTGCGGGTCCACCAGGTAATGCAGGTCAGCGAGGTTGGGCATGCGACCCACGGCGCTCACCAGTTCGGCACTGACCTGGGTCAGCAGGCCCCATACCAGCAGCACCGGCAAGGCCAGCCACCAGGGGCGGCGGTACAGCAGCACGGTCAGCAGGCTGGCGCTGGCCAGGTCCGAGAGGTAGCCCAGCGGATTGGACCAGCCCAGGGCCAGGCGAGCGCCCATCGGCACCAGCAACAGCAGGCCGAACAGGGTGCAGAGAGGGGCAAGGGGGTGTTGGAGGCAACGACGGATCAACTTCACAAATAACCTGCCTGTCATCAAATCTTCACGCAAATGTGCGCAATGGTAACAAGACCCGACGGCATGTCATTTCATAAATTGGCAACGCGAGGGTGGCCCGGGGCTGGCCACGAGGCGCTCCGTTGCCTGGCCGTGGGGCTTTGCAGCCCTGGTCCGGGCACTTGGGACACATGCAGGGAATGGTGAGAGGGGCGAGATTTACTATTTCAGAGTGTTAAAAAGTGTGTTCAGTGAAGCGCGCTAGCGACCCGCGAGACCGGGAGGCCCGCCCGCCAGGCAGCAATTCGCACCCGGGAGCCGGTGGTCCGGCTCCCGGGGGGATCATTCGCCGCGGATGTACTGCTCCAGCTGGCGAATCAGGTCGGCCTGCTCGGCAATCGCTTCCTTGACCAGGTCACCGATGGACAGCAGTCCCAGCAACTGGCCGTTCTCGACCACCGGCAGGTGGCGCAGGTGGCTGTCGGTCATGATGCTCATGCAGGTCTCGACGTTCTGGTGCGAGTCCACGGTGATCACCGGCGAGCTCATGATGGCGCTCACCGGGGTGCCCACTGAAGAGCGCCCGTGCAACACCAGCTTGCGCGCATAGTCGCGCTCGCTGATGACCCCGACGACCACGCCGTTCTCCACGACCGGCAGAGCACCGACGTTTTTCTCGGCCATCACCATCAGCGCTTCCAGCACCATCTGGTGCGGGGCGATGGTGTGCACCTGCTGGTTGTGCTTGGCCTTGAGTTTCAGCAGTTCTGCGACGCTCTTCATTGGGGCGCTCCGGTTGTTCTGCGTGGGCGGCGCCGGCCGCCCTGGGTGGGTTTCTACAGAATCGTAGAGACTGGGCTGGCCGGCAAGGCTGAAAACGGCAGATAAACGGCGAAAAACGTCACCCTGGCGATTTTTTTGGCCCGGGCCCGGTAAAAGGGGCCCCCGGCATCAGGTGAAGCGCTGCAGGGAGAAACTGTCCAGATCCAATGTGCTGCTGCCATCCACGTGCTGTTGGGCCAGGGCTTCGCCAATCGCTGCCGAATGCTTGAAACCATGGCCGGAGCAGGCGCTGACCACGGTGACATTGGCCAGGTGCGGGTGGCGGTCGATGATGAAGCCCGAGTCCGGGGTCACGGTGTAGGCGCAGACGCTGGCCTTCACCAGCTCCGGCGCCAGGCCGGCGATATGCGGCGCTACCAGGTCGCGGAACAGGCGCTGGGCGTCGGCGCTGCTGGGCTGGCGGTCGAGGCTGTCGGGCTGGCTGCTGGTGCTGTACTGCTCGGTGGCGATCTTCACGCTGCCCTCGCCGGGAATCGGCGGGAAGCCGTAGCAGGCGTCCACTTCGTCGGCGCTGTGGAGGATGAAGCTCGGGGAGCGGACCGGGTAGAGGTCGGGCTGATCCAGGCGGAACCAGTACAACTGCTGGCGGCACACTTGCAGCAGCGAATCGAAGGGCGCACCCAGCAGTTGCGCCGACCACATGCCGGCGCTGACGATGACCTGCCGGGCAAGCAGTCGCGAGCCGTCGCTGACGATGTGCACTCCGTCGTCCTGGGGTTCGAGCTCCAGCACCGTCTGGCCGGTGATCAGGGTCGCCCCCAATTGTCGAGCCCGGGTCAGTTGCGCGTCGATGCAGCGCTCCGGGCGGACAAAGCCACCGCCGGGCTCGAAGTAGCCCCGGGCGCTGTCGTCCAGCGGTGTGAACTGCGGGAAGCGCCGACGGATCTCGGCAGCCTCCAGCACCTCGTGCTCGATGCCGTAGCGCCGGGCCAGCTCGATGCTGTTATCGGTGAAATCCCGGGCATCCGCCGGGCGCTGCGGGTCGGTGCTGGCGGTCATCACCAGCACCCCGCACTGCTCGAACAGCTGTACGTCGAGCTCGGCCTCCAGCTCCCGCCAGATCTGCTGCGAGCGGATCGCCAAAGGCACATAGGCGGCGCCTTCGCCCACCGCCTGGCGGGTGATACGGGTATCGCCGTGGCTGGAGCCCTGGTCGTGGGGCGGGGCGAAGCGGTCGATGCCCGCCACCTTCACCCCACGCTTGGCCAGTTGGTAGAGGGTAGCGGCGCCCATGGCGCCCAGGCCTACGACGACAACATCGAAATCGGCTGTGTGCACGGCAAGATCCTTGGGCTGGTAGGCTCAGTGTTGATTGATGGTGGCCAGGGTCATGGGCGCGATGATCCGGTGGAAGGGGGCCACCGGCAGCATGTACAGGCGCCCCAGGCGGTTGTGCGGGTGGACCACGGTGGACAGCACTACCGGGCGCCGGCCCTGGGCGTCCAGCGCCAGGCGATTGAGCGACAGGTGCACGTCCAGGTGCTTGTCGCGGTCCACCACCAGCACCTCGTCGGGATTCTGCGAGATCAGGGTGAAGATGCCGATCCGGTCGCCGGGCTGGTACGCCTCGTCGGGACGGGACAGGTCGATGCGGGTCAGGCGGCCCAGGTCCTTGAGCCCGAACAGCTGCACCACGCGATTGCGCAGGCCCATCATGCGGTCGATCCAGGCCGGGGTCTGGCTCATCAGGCACAGCAGGTGGCGCATGGCGCTGCGCTCGGGGTCCTCGGCCAGGACCAGGCGGCAATCGATGAAGCTCGCCCCGGCGGCCAGGTTGGCAATGCTGGACTGGCTGGGCAGTGGACAAGGCTGGACGGCGGTCTGCATCGATACGGTTCCCTGTAGTAAATGGCGGCCCCCATGGGGCATGACGAAAAATACCATTGTGCTGTAGCCGCTGCCGAGCTTGCGAGGCTGCGACAAGGCCCGCAGGGCCTTCAGGCGGACGCTGCGCGCCCGTGCGCAGCCTGCGGCAGCGGCTATACGAAGCGAGGCTCCACTGCACCCACCAGCGAATCCATAGCCCAACAAACTCTGCGGCAGGGGGTGGCAGGCGCCATGAAAAAAGGCGCCCGCAGGCGCCAAGGATTCACCCCAACCGAGGGAGCCGGGTGAAGCCGTTCGCAGGATTGTCGCGGTGGTAAGGCGCGACAGGAACGGAAGACGGGAGTGGCGCCGGTGCCGGACACGGGCACCGGAACATCACTTGCCCAGCTTGATCCGGGTCCAGCCACGGTTCATCACGCGCTGGATCGGGATCGGCTGGTCGGGTATCGCGTACAGGGTGGCCAGCACTGCCTGGGGCGGATAGGACGCCGGGTCGTTGCGGATTGCCTCGTCCACCAGCGGCGTGGCCGCCGAGTTGGCATTGCTGTAGCCCAGGCTGTTGGTGACCTCGGCGATGATGTCCGCACGCATCAGGAAGTTCATGAACAGGTAGGCGTTGTCGACGTTGGTGGCATCCTTGGGGATGGCCATCATGTCGTAGAAGCTGCCGGCGCCTTCCTTGGGAATGCTGAACGCGACCTTCTCCTGGTTGCCCGCTTCTTCGGCGCGCGCGCGAGCCTGCAGCACGTCGCCGGAGTAACCCACGGCCACGCAGATGTTGCCGTTGGCCAGGTCCGAGATGTACTTGGAGGAGTGGAAGTAGGTCACCCATGGGCGAATCTTCATGAACAGCGCCTCGGCCTCGAGGATCTGCGCCTTGTCCTTGCTGGCCGCCGGATACCCCAGGTAGTGCAGGGCGGCCGGGAGCATCTCGGTCGGCGAGTCGAGGAAGCTGATGCCACAGGCCTTGAGCTTCTCGGCATTCTCCGGCTTGAACAGCAGGTCCCAGGAGTTGATGGGCGCGTCGCTGCCCAGGGCTGCCTTGACCTTGTCCGGGTTGTAGCCGATGCCGATCGAGCCCCACATGTAGGGGAAGGCATGGGCGTTGCCGGGGTCGCTGGCGGAGGCGTTCTTGAGCAGCACCGGGTTGAGGTTCTGCCAGTTGGGCAGCTTGGACTTGTCCAGTTCCTGATAGACCCCGGCCTTGATCTGCTTGGCCAGGAAGCTGTTGGACGGCACCACGATGTCGTAACCCGACTTGCCGGTCAGTAGGCGTGCTTCCAGGGTCTCGTTGCTGTCGAAGACGTCGTAGGTCACGTGGATGCCGGTCTCGGCCTCGAACTTCTTCAGGGTGTCCGGGGCGATGTAGTCCGACCAGTTGTAGACGCGCAGCACCTTGTCGCTGGCTTGAGCGCCGGCCACCAGGGTCCCCGTCAAGGACAGTGCCAGCAGCGTTTTGGCGGACAGTATCCGGCCAGGCATTTTCATCACGACAACTCCATTCTTATTGTCAAAACGGCCGCCGCAGCGGCCTTGTCACGCAACGGCTCAAACCGTCGCCGGCTTCCGGGTCGTCTGTGGCCTGGCGGCCGGTGGCTGCCAGGATTCATTGGCCGTGAATTCCATGGCCTCCTGGATCGCCCGCTTGCGTGCGGCCTCGGCGCGCCGGCTGAAGTACCAGACCAGGAACGTCACCAGCGACACCGCCAGCAGGATCAGGCTGGCCACCGCGTTGATCTCCGGCTTGACCCCCAGGCGCACCGCCGAGAACACCTCCATCGGCAAGGTGGTCGAACCCGGGCCGGAGACGAAGCTGGCCAGCACCAGGTCGTCCAGCGACAGGGCGAACGACATCATGCCGCCCGCCGCCAGGGACGGGGCGATCATCGGGATGGTAATCAGGAAGAACACCTTGAATGGCCGCGCTCCGAGGTCCATGGCCGCCTCTTCGATGGACAGGTCCAGCTCACGCAGGCGCGCGGAGACTACCACGGCAACATACGCGGCGCAGAATGTCGTGTGGGCAATCCAGATGGTGACGATTCCGCGTTCCATGGGCCAGCCGATCAACTGCGCCATGGCCACGAACAGCAGCAGCAAGGACAGGCCGGTGATCACTTCGGGCATCACCAGCGGCGCGGTGACCAGGCCGCCGAACAAGGTACGGCCCTTGAAGCGCGTGACCCGGGTCAGCACGAAGGCCGCCAGGGTGCCCAGGGCCACCGCGGCGATGGCGGTGTAGCAGGCGATCTCCAGGGAGCGCAGCACCGAGCCCATCAGTTGGCTGTTGTCCAGCAGCCCGACATACCAGCTGATCGACCAGCCGCCCCAGACCGTCACCAGCCGCGAGGCGTTGAACGAGTAGATCACCAGGATCAGCATCGGCAGGTAGATGAACAGCAGGCCCAGCACCAGCATCAGTTTGGAAAATTCGAAGCGCTTCATGCCCGTGCCTCCATTTCTTTGGCCTGGCTGCGGTTGAACAGCAGGATCGGCACGATCAGGATCGCCAGCATCACCACCGCCAGGGCCGAGGCTACCGGCCAGTCGCGGTTGTTGAAGAATTCCTGCCATAGCACGCGGCCGATCATCAGGGTTTCCGGACCGCCCAGCAGTTCCGGGATCACGAACTCGCCCACCACCGGGATGAACACCAGCATCGCGCCTGCGATGATGCCGTTCTTGGCCAGGGGCACGGTGATTTTCCAGAAGTTGTTGAAGTTGCTCGAGCCCAGGTCCGACGCGGCCTCCAACAAGCTCTGGTCATGCTTGACCAGGTTGGCGTACAGCGGCAGCACCATGAACGGCAGGTAGGCGTAGACCACGCCGATGTACACCGCGAGGTTGGTGTTGAGGATTTCCAGCGGCTGGCTGATCAACCCGATCCACATCAGGAAGCTGTTGAGCAGGCCGTTGTTGCTGAGGATGCCCATCCAGGCATAGACGCGGATCAGGATCGCGGTCCAGGTCGGCATCATGATCAGCAGCACCAGCACGTTCTGGGTTTCCTTGCGGGCCCGGGAAATGGCATAGGCCATGGGAAACCCCACCGCCAGGCACAGCAGGGTGCTGATCAGCGCCACCTTCAGCGAACCCAGGTACGCCGAGAGGTACAGCTCGTCGCCGGCGAGCATGGCGTAGTTGCCCAGGTTCAGCAGCAGTTGGAATTTCTGCTCGGCGTAAGCGTAGATCTCGGTGTAGGGCGGGATCGCCAGGGCGGCTTCCGAGAAGCTGATCTTCATCACCATGAAGAACGGCAGCATGAAGAACAGGAACAGCCAGAGGAAGGGAATGCCGATCACCAGCTTGCGACCGCTGGGCAGCAGGCGGAGGCGTTTGCGATTGGGGGTCATGGTCGAGGTCCTCATGCGCGCAGTACCACGCCGCTGTCGTCTTCCCACCAGACGTAGACTTCGTCATCCCAGGTCGGCCGGGCGCCACGGCGTTCGGCGTTGGCCATGAACGACTGGACGATCTTGCCGCCTGGCAGCTCGACGTAGAACACCGAGTGGCCGCCCAGGTAGGCGATGTCGTGGACCTTGCCCCTGGACCAGTTGTAGCGCGACTCCGGCTGGAGGGTGGTCACCAGGAGTTTTTCCGGGCGGATGGCGTAGGTCACCGACTTGTCCTGCACCGAGGTGCTGACCCCGTGGCCGACGTAGATCTGCTGCTCAAGGTCCGGGCAGTCGATGATGGCGTAGCCTTCCAGGTCTTCGGTGACAGTGCCGTCGAAGGCGTTGACGTTGCCGATGAATTCACACACCAGGCGGCTCACCGGCGCCTCGTAGATATCGATCGGGCTGCCGGTCTGGGCGATCCAGCCCAAGTGCATGATGGCGATGCGCTGGGCCATGGTCATGGCCTCTTCCTGGTCGTGGGTCACCATCACGCAGGTCACGCCTACGCGCTCGATGATCTCCACCAGTTCAAGCTGCATCTGTGAGCGCAGCTTCTTGTCCAGGGCGCCCATCGGTTCGTCCAGCAACAGCAGCTTGGGCCGCTTGGCCAGGGAGCGGGCCAGGGCCACGCGCTGGCGCTGGCCGCCGGAGAGCTGGTGCGGCTTGCGCCTGGCGTACTGGGTCATGTGCACCAGCTTGAGCATTTCCTCGACCCGGGCGTCGATCTCGCTGGCCGCCAGGCGGTCCTGCTTGAGGCCGAAGGCGATGTTCTGGGCCACGGTCATGTGCGGGAACAGGGCATAGGACTGGAACATCATGTTGATCGGCCGCTCGTAGGGCGGCATGTCGGTGATGTCCGCGCCATCCAGCAGGATGCGTCCCTCGGTGGGCCGCTCGAAACCGGCGAGCATGCGCAGCAGGGTGGATTTACCGGAGCCGGAGCCGCCCAGCAGGGCAAAGATCTCGCCCTGGTGGATCTCCAGGGACACATCGTCCACGGCTACGGTTTCATCGAACTTCTTGGTCACGCGGTCGATCTTGACCAGGACCTTCTGCGGGCTCGGGGTGCCTTCGAGGGCCTTCCGGTAAGTGCTGGAGGCGTTTGCCATGTGAAACTCCCAACAGGTGTCAGCAGCCTGGCCAATGCGGCCCGGCCTAAAGGTTGATTGCCAGCCCGAGGGGACGGGCTGATTCGGCGCCGCCTCCCTGGCGGCCTGACGCTATTTGTTGTTGTGGTCTTGCCGTTTGTTGCTCACGCCGCAGGTTGCTCGCGCACAGGTGCACGCGCCGTGGGGCAGGGCGTGTGATGCAGGTGGAGGTGACCAGGGCCGCGCCTGCGGCCCGGGGTCGGGATTCAGCGGCGTTGTGTCGCGCGTTGCCGGCAGGCGTCGCCAAAGGCCTGGAAGATCCGCAGGTAGGCCGGGTTCGACAGCACCTGCCATTCCGGGTGCCACTGCACGCCGAAGGCGAAGGCCTTGCTGTGTTCCACCGACACCGCCTCGACCAGGCCGTCCGGCGCCACGGCCTCGACCCGCAGTCCCTTGGCCAGGCGGTCGATGCCCTGGCTGTGGATCGAGTTGACCTGGATCTCGCCGCCCAGGCCCATGGCCTCGAACAGGCCGCCAGGCTGGATCGCTACCGGGTGCGCGGGGGCGTACTGCACTTCGATGCGCGGGTCGTCGGCCTCGCGGTGATCGAGAAAGCCCGGCAGTTCATGGACCTTCTGGTGCAGGCTGCCGCCGAAGGCCACGTTCATTTCCTGGAAGCCGCGGCAGATGCCGAGCACCGGTACGCCAGCGGCAATCGCCGCGCGCAGCAGGGGCAGGGTAGTGGCATCGCGTTGCGGATCATGGGCGGTACCCGGTTCGCTGGGTGTGCCCTGATAGTGGAAGGGTTCGACATTGGACGGCGAACCGGTAAACAGCAGCCCGTCCATGTTGTGCAGCAGATCGTCGATATCGAGCAGGTCCGCCAGGGAGGGAATGATCAGGGGCAGGCCCTGGGCCGCGACACTGACAGCACGCAGGTACTTGTCGCCGCTGACATGGTAGGGGTGCAGGCCGATCTCTTTGACGCACGCAGTTACGCCGATCAATGGCTTGGATGCCATTTTTATCACCTCGAAATTCACGCTGGAACGAGTTTTTCCAGAGCTTATCCTCGTTGATTTTAATTGACAACTTTCATGTAAAAAATTCTAAACGCATTTCATCTGAAAGCCTTGAGTTGCTTAGATGCTGGGGCTTATTTGTTTTATGTGGGGCAAAATAATTAACGGATCGACGCCGCGCAGGGCTATTGACTTCGGTTTTTCTTTCGGATTGACTGCGAGTGCGTCACGGTAGTGAACATAATAATTAACACAATAGGTGCATCATGTCGGTCCCCCCGCGTGCCATTCAACTCAATGAAGCCAATGCCTTCCTGAAAAAACACCCCGAGGTTCTCTACGTCGATCTGCTGATTGCAGACATGAACGGTGTGGTGCGCGGCAAGCGCATCGAGCGCACCGCCCTGCACAAGGTCTACGAGAAAGGCATCAACCTGCCAGCCTCGCTGTTTGCCCTGGATATCAACGGCTCCACGGTGGAAAGCACCGGCCTGGGCCTGGACATCGGCGATGCCGACCGCATCTGCTACCCGATCCCCGGCACCCTGTGCGTCGAGCCCTGGCAGAAGCGCCCCACCGCGCAACTGCTGATGACCATGCACGAGATCGAAGGCCAGCCGTTCTTCGCCGACCCCCGTGAAGTGCTGCGCCAGGTGGTGAGCAAGTTCGACGAACTGGGGCTGACCATCTGCGCCGCCTTCGAGCTGGAGTTCTACCTGATCGACCAGGACAACGTGAACGGTCGCCCGCAGTCGCCCCGTTCGCCGATTTCCGGCAAGCGTCCGCACTCCACCCAGGTCTACCTGATCGACGACCTGGACGAATACGTCGACTGCCTGCAGGACATCCTTGAAGGTGCGAAAGAGCAGGACATTCCCGCCGACGCCATCGTCAAGGAAAGTGCCCCGGCGCAGTTCGAAGTCAACCTGCATCACGTGTCCGACCCGATCAAGGCCTGCGACTATGCGGTGCTGCTCAAGCGCCTGGTGAAGAACATCGCCTACGACCATGAAATGGACACCACCTTCATGGCCAAGCCCTACCCGGGCCAGGCGGGCAATGGCCTGCACGTGCACATCTCGATCCTCGACAAGCAAGGCAACAACATCTTCGCCAGCGAAGACCCAGAGACCAACGAAGCCCTGCGCCACGCCATTGGCGGCGTGCTGGACACCCTGCCGCAGCAGATGGCGTTCCTGTGCCCCAACGTCAACTCGTACCGCCGTTTCGGCGCGCAGTTCTATGTGCCGAACTCGCCGAGCTGGGGGATCGACAACCGCACCGTGGCCGTGCGCGTACCCACCGGTTCGGCCGATGCGGTGCGGATCGAGCATCGGGTGGCCGGCGCCGACGCCAACCCTTACCTGCTGATGGCTTCGGTGCTGGCGGGTATTCACCATGGTCTGACCAACAAGATCGATCCGGGAGCGCCAGTTGAAGGCAACTCCTACGAGCAGAACGAGCAAAGCCTGCCCACCAACCTGCGCGACGCCCTGCGCGTACTGGACGACAGCGAAGTGATGGCCAAGTACATCGACCCGCTGTACATCGACGTGTTCGTGGCCTGCAAGGAAAGCGAGCTGGCGGAGTTCGAGAACTCCATCTCCGACCTGGAATACAACTGGTATCTGCACACGGTCTGATGACCGTGTCGCCTCCTGTGTTGAGTATTTGCCATGACTAGATCCCGCAGTGACTGGGAGCAGCACTTCCAGTCCCTCTGCCTCGAAGGCCGTGCCTTTATCGACGGCCAGTACTGCGCTGCTGAAAGTGGCGCCACCTTTGAGTGCCTGAGCCCGGTGGACGGGCGCTTTCTGGTCAATGTCGCCAGCACCGATCAGGCCGATGCCGATCGTGCGGTGGCGGTGGCGCGCCAGGCGTTCAACAGTGGCGTCTGGTCGGGCAAGGCCCCGGCCGAGCGCAAGCGCATCCTGATGCGCTTCGCCGAACTGATCCTCGAGCACCAGGACGAACTGGCGCTCCTGGAAACCCTGGACATGGGCAAGCCCATCAGCGATTCCCTGGCCATCGATATTCCTGCTACCGCCAATGCGATCCGCTGGAACGCCGAAGCCATCGACAAGCTCTACGACGAAGTGGCGGCCACGCCCCACGACCAGTTGGGCCTGGTGACCCGGGAGCCATCGGGTGTGGTGGCGGCCATCGTGCCGTGGAATTTCCCGCTGATCATGGCCAGCTGGAAGTTTGCCCCGGCGCTGGCGGTGGGCAACTCGTTCATTCTCAAGCCGTCGGAAAAGTCGCCGCTGACGGCGATCCGCATTGCCCAGCTGGCCCTGGAGGCCGGCATTCCCAGGGGCGTGTTCAACGTCCTGCCGGGTTACGGCCATACCGTGGGCAAGGCCCTGGCCCTGCACATGGATGTGGACGTGCTGGCCTTCACCGGCTCCACCGCCGTGGGCAAGCAATTGCTGGTGTATGCCGGCCAAAGCAACCTGAAGCGGGTGTGGCTGGAGGCCGGTGGCAAGAGCCCCAACGTGGTGTTCGCCGACGCCCCGGACCTGCGCGCGGCGGCTGAAGCGGCGGCCGCGGCCATTGCCTTCAACCAGGGCGAAGTCTGCACCGCCGGCTCGCGCCTGCTGGTGCAGCGTTCGATCCGCGAGCAGTTCATCCCGTTGTTGGTGGAGGCTCTCCAGGGCTGGAAACCGGGCCATGCCCTCGACCCCGCAACCCGGGTCGGCGCGGTGGTGGACCAGCGCCAGTTGGACAACGTGCTGCGCTATATCGAGATCGGCAAGGAGCAGGGCGGCCAACTGCTGGCCGGCGGCACCCGCGTCCTGGAAAGCAGCGGCGGCCTGTATGTCGAGCCGACGATCTTCGATGGCGTGACTAGCGCCATGACCATCGCCCGGGAAGAGATCTTCGGCCCGGTGCTGTCACTCATCAGTTTCGATACCGAAGAAGAAGCGCTGCAGATCGCCAACGACAGCATCTTTGGCCTGGCCGCTGCCGTCTGGACCGCCAATCTCAGCCGCGCCCACCGCTTCGCCCGTGGCCTGCGGGCCGGCAGCGTGTGGGTCAACCAGTACGACGGCGGCGACATGACCGCGCCGTTTGGCGGCTTCAAGCAGTCCGGCAATGGCCGCGACAAGTCGTTGCACGCCTTCGACAAATACACCGAGCTCAAGGCAACCTGGATCAAGCTCTAACTCTTATAACAACGGTGGGGTGGGCTGTTGTGGTCCGTACCCGCTGGAGACTTTTCCTATGCAAAACTACGTGAACAGCTACTACGCCGCGACCCGCAACCAGACCACCGACTACCCGCCACTCGACGAGATTGTGGAGTGCGATGTCTGCGTGATCGGCGCCGGCTACACCGGCCTGTCCTCGGCCCTGTTCCTGGCGGAAGCGGGCTACAGCGTCACCGTGCTCGAAGCGGCCAAGGTCGGCTTCGGCGCCAGCGGGCGCAACGGCGGGCAACTGGTCAATTCCTACAGCCGCGACGTGGATGTGATCGAAGAGCGCTACGGCGAAAAAAGCGCCGAAGTGCTGGGCAGCATGATCTTCGAGGGCGCCGAGATCATCCGCCAGCGCATCCAGCACTACGACATCCAGTGCGACTACCGCCCCGGGGGCATCTTCGCCGCCCTGAACAACAAGCAGCTCAAGGGCCTGGCGGAACAGAAGCGCAACTGGGAACGCTTGGGCAACCCCAACCTCAAGCTGCTGGACAAGGCGCAGATCGACCGCGAAGTCGGCACCCGGAACTACATCGGCGGCCTGCTGGACATGCAGGGCGGCCACATCCACCCGCTGAACCTGGCCCTGGGCGAAGCCAGCGCCATCATCGGCCTGGGGGGCAAGATCTTCGAACAATCGGCGGCGGTGGAAATCACCTACGGCGAACCCAACGTGATTCGCACCGCCAAGGGTGTGGTCCGTGCCAAATACCTGCTGATCGCCGGCAACGCCTACCTGCAGCAGGATCTCGACCCCCGGGTGACCCGCAAGAGCATGCCCTGCGGTTCGCAGATCGTGGTCACCGAGCAACTTCCGGAGCCGTTGGCCCGCAGCCTGATCACCAACAACTACTGCGTGGAAGACTGCAACTACCTGCTGGACTACTTCCGCCTCACTGGCGACAACCGCCTGCTGTACGGCGGCGGGGTGGTCTACGGCGCCCGGGAGCCGGACGACATCGAGCAACTGATCCGGCCGAAGATCCTCAAGACCTTCCCCCAGCTCAAGGACGTGAAGATCGACTACCGCTGGACCGGCAACTTCCTGCTGACCATGTCGCGCATGCCGCAATTCGGCCGGATCGAAAAGAACGCCTACTACATGCAGGGCTACAGTGGCCACGGCGTCACCTGTTCGCACCTGGCCGGCAAGCTGATTGCCGAAATGATCCGCGGCGACGCCGAGCGCTTCAACGCCTTTGCCTCCCTGCCGCATATGCCGATGATTGGCGGCCGGACCTTCCAGGTCCCGCTCACCGCCCTGGGCGCCGCGTACTACGCCCTGCGCGACCGCTTCGGCATCTGATTCATTGACCAGTAGGGCAAAGCGCCTCCGTGGCAAGGGAGCTTGCTCCCGCTGGAGGGCGCAGCCCTCCCAACCCAGGCAACCGCGATCAATCCCAATGACCCGGTCGCCCGGGTTACGGCCGCTGCGCAGCCGGGCGGGAGCAAGCTCCCTCGCCACAAAAAGGCAGGGTTTCAGGGGGTTGCAGCCCGCGCCAACCCAGCCCGAAATTCCCCCGCCGTTCCCCTCATCGCCAGTCTTTACAGTCCCTGTGTCAAACATGTTTAAATAGCCGCCTTTTCCGGCTCCAGGGGCAGCCAGATCGCGTTTTTCGCGACTCAACCGCCACACGATACCCTTCAGTTCCACTCACATAAGGCTGTTATGGACACGGGCACCCGACTCAAACTCGTTCGCGAAAGCTACAAACTCTCCCAGCGCGAGCTGGCCCGTCGTAGCGGCGTTACCAATGCCACCATTTCCCTGATCGAACAGAATCGCGTCAGCCCTTCCGTCAGCTCCTTGAAAAAGCTGCTGGAAGGCATCCCCATGTCCCTGGCCGACTTCTTCACCTTCGACCAGCCGCCTCGGGAGCACCAGTACGTGTTCCGCGCCAACGAACAGCCCGACCTGGGTCGTGATGGCCTGCGCCTGCTGATGATCGGCGCGCCGCTGGCCAACCGGCAGATGCGTTTTCTGCGCGAGCAGTACGCCCCGGGTGCCAGCTCCGGCGCAGAGCCGATCGTGCATGCCGAAGGCGAGGAGTGCGGCCTGGTGACTCGCGGCACCGTGGAGTTGACGGTGGACGGGCAGGTGAGCGTGCTCAACCCGGGGGATGGTTACTACTTCCCCACCACTTTGCCCCACAGCTTTCGCAATATTGGCCAGGATGAGGCCGAGATCATCAGCGCCAACACCCCGGCGAATTTCTAGGCGGGTCGGCCACTGATTCAACCAGGCCTGTTGCAACCCTGTTCAAGCCTGCGCCACCTGTGCCGCAGGCTTTGTTTTTTATCCCTGACCAGGCAGCCAGGCCAGTACCGGTGTTGCGCCTGGTGTGGACGCCGCTCCAACAAGGAAGACCCATGATCAAGGACAGAAGACAAGCCCTCCTGAGCGAAGCGCGTCTGGAGAACTTCTTCAGCAACTACCAGCACAGTGTGCAGTTCTTTGCCGAAAACACCTTTGAGGCCGACTCCGAAGCCCAGGAAAAATCCCTCAGGGCCCGGCATTTCCAAAAGTGGATCTTCAAGGAAATCCTCATCCGCTACACCGCCGGCCATCGCATCGACCTGTTGATTCCCCTGCTGGAAACCCTGGTGGACAGCTACGAGCACCTGCAAACCCAGTTGGCCACCTACGAGCAGATTCCGAACATCACGCCATTGGCCATCGACGACTGGCTTGACCAGTACGAAGAGTGCGTCCAGGTGTTCAGCCTGTGCATCCTGCTGCACCGTGCCGACCTGCTACAGCGCTTCGTGGCCCTGATCGACCCGGCAGGCTATGCAGGGGACGACACCCTCTACGAGGACTTGCTGAGCAAACTGCTGCCCGACCGCGCTGATGTGGATGACTGGTACCACGAGGTCTACACGCCGCTGATACAGGCCATCTACGCCGACGACCCGGCCGAGGCCAGCGAGCTTCTGCAGCAGTATTGCGACGACTGGTATCCCGCATTCGAACAGGCGCCCTGGCACGACAACCACCTGCAAGGGGATGAGGGCAGCTATTGCGGGTACTGGGCGTTCGAGGCGGCCGCCATCGCCTTCCTGTATGGCCTTGATGACAGTGGGGTCGAGCACCGGGTCTATCCCAAGGACCTGGTGGCCTATGCAAGAAACCTTCAGCCGAGCCACCCCAAACAGGTGGCGCCGGTCGTGGCGGGGCAGTCCTGCAGCAAGGCCGGGTACTGGTTCACCCCGGTGGAACCGGAGTCGCGGCGCTGCTTTGAGGCGGGGGAGGTGATGCCGGAGTTCGAGGGGCAAACGGTCTGGTACTGGGTGGCGCAGGCGTAGGGCGTCGGGTCAGGCAGATATTCGCCCCAGCGCTCTGCAACGGTTGCTTGTGGTCGAATGCCGTGGGGCAAAAGGTTGCGATGAAGGCTTGTGAGCGAACTCCACGACGCAAGCGAAGGGCTGCTCGACCAACAGCTTTTTCAGAACGTTCATGGGCCAATCATGCCTGCTGATTCTTCGCTACCAGGCACTGCATCGATCGAGGCCAGGGCGGGCCGCGAAGCGATCACTCATCGTCCCCGTAGTACTTGACGCCAATGCGGATGATGTCTCGCCCCTGGTCCTTGCGATGGTGGTTGGTGTCGCGCAGCGAGTAGATGCAACCGCAATATTCCTGCTGATAAAAACGTTCGCGCTTGCTGATGTCGATCATCCGCGCCGAGCCGCCCCCCTTGCGCCAGTTGTAGTCCCAATAGGTGATGCCGGGATACTTTTGCGCGCTGCGAATGCCGCTGTCGGTGATTTGCTTCATGTCTTTCCAGCGCGAGATACCCAGGGAGCTGGAAATCACGCTGAAGTTGTTTTCATAGGCGTAGAGGGCGGTACGTTCGAAGCGCATATCGAAACACATGGTGCAACGCACGCCCCGCTCGGGTTCGTGCTCCATGCCCCTGGCACGTTCGAACCAGTTGTCTTTATCGTAATCGGCATCGATAAACGGCACCTTGTGGTCTTCGGCAAAGCGAATGTTTTCGTCCTTGCGCAACCGGTATTCACGCTCAGGGTGAATGTTCGGGTTGTAGAAGAAAATGGTGTAGTCGATGCCCGAGGCGGTGATCGCTTCCATTACTTCTCCCGAACAGGGCGCGCAGCAGGAGTGCAGCAGCAATGTCTGCGCGCCATCGGGAAGGCTGAGTTTAGGCCTTTTGATGTCTGTCATGAGGGGTGTCCAGGGTATGACGGTCCATGTGAAAAGACCGGAGCACAGTGAGGTGCTCCGGCAACCTGCGGACCCGCGTCGCGAAAGGCGTAAAGAGAGCCGCGTGGTTAAATGCTCACACCGTGCCTGGCGCGGCGATGTTGCAATATTGTCCTTTGAAATACAGCAATGGCTGCGTGGCGGCAGCCTCTTGCAGGTTCAGCGCTTTCACTTCACCAATCACGATCAGGTGATCACCGGCGGCGTGTTCGGCGTGAATTTCGCAATCAAGCCAGTGCAGGCTGCCAGCAATGACCGGATTGCCCAGCGGCGATTCCTGCCATTCGACTCCGTGCCATTTGTCCGTGCCTTTGCGAGCGAACTGATTGGAAATCCTGACCTGCTCACCCGACAGGATGTTGACCACGAACCGACCTGCCTGGCGAATCTTGGGATAGCTGGCCGAACTGGACATTACGCTGAAGGACACCAGCGGCGGGCTCATCGACACGCTGTAGAACGACTGGCAAGTGAAGCCAATGGGCTCGCCATCGATGTGGGATGTAATCACCGTGATACCGGATGCGTAGTGCCCGAGCGCTTCGCGAAAGCTCAATGGCTCGATAGCCGTACTGGGAAGTGACATGGCAGGTCCTGAGTATTGGGTGCATCTCGCAAGTGCCAAGGAGGCCTGAAGCAGCTCGGCAATCTTCACCCTTGCGCTTCACCCTCCATACACCTCCTTTGACTTTCGCTCGGTACTAGTTCGAGAGTTCCCGGCGGATGATCTCTGCGCCTGCACTTAAAGCATTCAGCTTGCCTCTGGCCACGTGGCGGGGCAGGGGAGCCATGCCGCAGTTGGTGCAGGGATAGAGCTTGTCGGCATCGACGAACTGCAGTGCCTTGCGCAGGGTATTGGCTACTTCCTCTGGTGTTTCAATGGTGTTGGACGCCACATCAATGGCGCCTACCATCACCTTCTTGCCGCGAATGAGCTCAATGAGATCCATCGGGACATGAGAGTTGTGGCATTCCAGCGAGACGATATCGATGCTGGACTTTTGCAGCTTGGGAAAGGCTTCTTCGTATTGCCGCCACTCCGAACCCAGCGTTTTTTTCCAATCTGTATTGGCCTTGATGCCATAGCCATAGCAAATGTGCACAGCGGTTTCACATTTAAGGCCTTCAATTGCCCTTTCCAGGGTGGCAACTCCCCAGTCATTCACCTCGTCGAAGAACACATTAAAGGCGGGCTCATCAAACTGGATGATGTCGACACCGGCAGCCTCCAGTTCCCTGGCTTCCTGATTGAGAATCTTGGCGAATTCCCAGGCCAGTTTTTCGCGACTTTTATAGTGATTGTCATAAAGCGTATCGATCATCGTCATGGGACCTGGCAGGGCCCACTTGATGGGTTGCCTGGTTTGCTGGCGCAAGAATTTGGCATCTTCGACAAAGACCGGTTTCTGGCGAGTCACCGCGCCCACCACCGTCGGTACGCTGGCATCATAACGATCACGAATTCTGACGGTCTCGCGCTTTTCGAAGTCAACGCCGTCAAGGTGCTCGATAAATGTAGTGACGAAGTGTTGGCGGGTCTGTTCGCCATCACTGACAATATCAATGCCTGCCTGCTGCTGCTCTTGCAACGACAAGCGCAAAGCATCTTGCTTGCCTTCAGTCAGCTCCTCGTCTTGCAGTTTCCACGGCGACCAGAGTGTTTCGGGTTGTGCAAGCCAAGAGGGTTTTGGCAGGCTGCCGGCGGTTGAAGTAGGTAGCAGTTTTTTCATGATGGATAACCTTGTATTTTTTATCGGTCAAAGAGCGTAGCGGGCAGACCACTGCTCAAGAAGGGTCTGGTATGGCTTGATAAAGTGCTCTTCAACAAACTGTCCCTGCTCAATGGCCAGTCGGCTGCGTTCTTCTCGATCATAGACAATTCGAGTTAATGAATAATCCTGGTTTTTCAAACTTGGCTGATAAGACTTTCCTGCCGCGGAGTTTGCATTGTAGATTTCGGGCCGGTAAATCTTCTGGAAGGTGTCCATCGTGCTGATGGTGCTGATAAGTTCAAGATTGGTGTAGTCACCCAGCAGATCGCCGGAAAAATAAAAAGCCAGAGGCGCGGCGCTGTTCGCAGGCATGAAATAGCGAACCTTCAAACCCATCTTGTTGAAGTATTCATCGGTCAAGGAGTACTCATCCTGCTGGTATTCAACACCCAGTACCGGGTGGTGGTTTTCAGTCCGATGGTAGGTCCTGCTGCTTGAAACACTCAGGCATATGACAGGCGGCTTGTTGAAGTGCTCCTTGAAAGTGCTCGAGTTGACAAAGTACTTGAACAGCTTTCCATGCAGGTCGCCAAAATTATCCGGGGTGCTGAAACCGGACTGGCCATTGTTGTGCCCCAGCAACAGCACGCTGAAGTCATAGTCCCGGACGTAGGACGAGAAGTTGTTTCCGACAATACCCTCGATGCGCTCGTTGGTTTGCTGGTCGATAATATTGGTTTTCAATACTTCGATCAGTGGTAGCGGATCGTTATTGCTCTTGGCGTCAATGTTCATCTCTACGGAAATGATTTCGAGTTCGACGGTGTAACGATCACCCCTGGGGTTGTCCCAATGCGCCAAGGCGTTGAATCGATTGTCAATCATCCTCAGCGTGTTGCGCAGATTCTCCTGGCGACTATTTCCTCTGGCCAGGTTGGCGAAATTGGTGGTGATGCGGGTGTTTTCAGAGGGTTGATAATTTTCGTCGAAACAAATGCTCTTGATGGTAAATGCAAACTCGTTATTCATTATGATCCGGCACCCTGAATCTTGAGGTAAGACCTGAACTTGCCTGTTGGGTTTGTTTAACTCCAGTTCAGTGTTCTGGTTTTACTTGATGATCTTTTTGATGTTTCCAATTGGGGTGCATTTTATGCAGCAGCATTGATCGAGTGAAAACGAATTGATTTCACTCAATCTTTAGGCTTGCTCATGATGGGTATACGGTCAGTTGCGCCACTCGCTGTCCGGCCAGTTCCGACGCTGTGCATCGTCATTTCCGGGGGCCACAGGCGTCGGCTGAGGCCGAGGGGCAGGATGTGAGCGCAGGTCGCGGACGAATGTACTTTTCGCTACCTGGCAGCCTGCCATCTGGCCAAGAGCTGTCGCTTTAGAACACTCGCTTTCCACCCGCACTCGCCCTACAGACCAGCGAAAGCTAAAAGGGCGACTGCCAAGGCGCTTCGGATATCCGCCGCGATGATTGCGGCTTGCAGCCAGCGCGCTCGACGTCTGCAATAATGACGACCACTGCGGCACGATGGCCTATCGAGTGCTTTGTGCCAACATCTGGTATTGGGTTTTGGAGGACTCCATGCGTGACATCATTGACGGCTTTCTGCGCTTTCAGCGCGAGGTTTATCCGCAACGCATCGAGCTTTTCAAGCAGCTCGCGACGACACAGAATCCGAAGGCGTTGTTCGTCACCTGCTCGGACAGTCGTGTTGTGCCTGAACTCCTTACGCAGCGGGAGCCGGGCGAACTATTC
Organism: Pseudomonas sp. L5B5; assembly: GCF_020520285.1. NCBI lineage: Bacteria > Pseudomonadati > Pseudomonadota > Gammaproteobacteria > Pseudomonadales > Pseudomonadaceae > Pseudomonas > Pseudomonas sp. L5B5. The sequence goes on along the minus strand of NZ_CP084742.1, from coordinate 1,766,460 downwards.
GTCATTCGCAACGCTGGCAACATTGTGCCGTCGTATGGCCCTGAGCCTGGTGGCGTTTCAGCCACCGTCGAATATGCAGTCGCAGTGCTCGGCGTACAGGACATCGTGATTTGTGGCCACTCGGACTGCGGCGCGATGGGCGCGATTTCGCGTTGCACGTGCCTGGATCATCTTCCGGCAGTGGCCAACTGGCTACGCCATTCGGACGCCGCGAAAGCGATTAACGCGGCGCATGAGTTCGACACGCCTCGTGCGAAGCTCGACGGCCTCGTGCGCGAAAACGTGATTGCCCAACTGGCGAACCTACGTACGCATCCCTCCGTGGCACTTGCGCTCGAACAGGGACGCATGAATTTGCACGGTTGGGTCTACGACATCGAGGCGGGGGGCATCGATGCGCTTGATGGTGCGACACGTAAGTTCATCCCCCTCGCTGATTCGCCGACCACCGTTGCGATCGCTGCGCAAAACGGCAGACAGATGTAATGGCAACAAACAACTGAAGATGGCTGCTGGTCGGGATACCTGCGCTCACCAACACATCGGCGCAGCCCGCAACCTGCTGGAAATCCTCGACTGTGCTGTGGTCCGCAGGACCTCCCCCTATAAGCGAGGTGGTCCCCTGCAGGAGCAGCCGGTCGACGCTCGATTGCTCGCGATGGTGGTTAACGGTAGCGCATGACTGGATCAGCGCAGCGCTCTGACGTCCATCGCGGGCAAGCCTCGCTCCTACCATATCCTGACTGATCGGCATGAGACGCAGCGCGTCGCCTGTTGGCGGGAGAGGGCCGGCTGCTGCCTAAGTCTTGCGGCCTACCACCAATCCGTTACCCAATCCCAGACGCTGCTGACGACATAAGCCGCGCCTGCCGCGACGGCTACGGTTGCCACCGCGGGGGCAAGGGCTGTTCCGCCGGCGAAACCCACTACGCCAAGCCCCGCAGCAGTCATGCCGGAAACTCCACTTGTGGCAGCGAAACCGGCAACGGTGCTGACTGCGCCCTTGGCCATGGCCTGGCCGGCCAGTGATCGGGCCACTTGATTGGCCGCGGTCTTGGTGACCTGGCCGGCCAGCATCTGGCGTGCAGCGACGTTTGCGCCTTGGTTGAGCAGAGCCCTGGTGGTGTGTTCTGCAGCTTTTTTCGCCACCTGGCGCCCCAGCAGATGGGCCGTGGTAGCCGCGCCCAGGCGCTGGCTCGCCGCTTCAACTTGCTTGCTGGTATGTCGGTCGGTGGCGCACCAGGAGGCGAAGTGTTCGCAGTTGTTGAACAGGAGGTTGTACTGATCCTCGCCCAGCCGCGAGCGGGCCCGGCGGCAGATCTCGGGGCCGCGGAAATGGATTTTTTTGTAAGTCCTGACCCTGGCCTGCTTGCCTTGCAGGAAGGCTTCAAGAGAGGTCGACTCGATACAGCCCTTATGCAGGCCCGAGCCCATGCCGGAATAGTGGATCACGCGATTCCTGCCGACAAAGATCCCGTGGTGAGTGTAGAGACCTCGACCCACGATCAGATGCGTTCCAGTGGCGTACATGTTCGATGAGACTCCAGTTGTGTGCTCTGGGAGGCGCTACTCTCAAACGGCCCGGCTTCGATTCACGTCGTCACCTTGATACAGGCATTTCCAGCGGCTCATCGCCGTAAGCCAGTACAGATGAGTGACCGGCCCATGAGGCCACTGCTCGAGCCTGCCGTATCAGCCCTCGGTCGACGCCTGCGCCTCACGAGCGGCTGTTTCGGCCAACTTCAATCGGTCTGCCTTGCAGATGTACTTGGGCTTGTTTTTCGGAGCCAGCTTGGCCTTGGCTTTTTTCGCGTGAGCGTCCAACAGCTGCTTGATTTTCTTGCGACGATTCATCGTTTTCTACCCAGGGTGGAGGCGCGAATGATATCAGCTTGAGCCGGATCCCTGGGTGCGCTCTGGCTGACGCCTCGCCTGTCGGTGGGGCAGCCGGTGGTGGTCCATTCCCGGCTGCCATCACGCCTCTGGCGTTGGCTGTCAGCAGCCGGGCGCCTTGAGTCCGGTGCCGATGGTGACGGCGGTGACCTGCACTTTTTCAAAGGCCTTCTGCGCGACGGGAGCGTATTTCTGGTCGCAGTTGAAGCGCGTCTCCATCACATAGTCGTCGCCCTCGGCCTTCTGCATCTGGGTCGCCCACTGGTCGGCGGCGTTGATCGCTGCGTCCGAGACCAGCATGACCTCCAGCAGCACTTCCTTGAAGTCCACGGCATGGGGGCCTTCCCAGTGCGCATAGACCGACGGGTCCGCGGCATTGCCGCACATGCTCAGGCAGTCGGCGCTATAGCTCAGGCCTCCGCCGGACGACTCGTTGAAGGCGCCCACGGTGAGGGGTTGGCCGGGAGCAGGGGCATAGGTGCCGACGAACTGGGTCAGGTCGGCCTGGCATTTGGGGCTCAGTTCCATGCGCAAGGTGCTGACCTTGCCGCCTTCGATGGTTGCGGTGATCTGGCAGCCCTGGACCTTGAACACATGGGCATTGCCATTGGATTCCCGGGGAATTCCGGCTACCGATTCGAAGTAGCGCTGGTTGGTGCCCAGCATGTCACCGGTGAAGACTTCGGCAACGGAGGCGGCATGGGCCGCGTCGAGAGACAGCGCCAGGGTGGCGGCACAAAGGCTGTAGAGCGCCTTGTTCATGGAAGCGTCCTTTCAGTGGAGAGACCAGTACCTGTGGTCATCGGCAGGTGGATCGGGGCGCGAGTGTAGCAGGCGCACGCCGGTATATTTCAATGGGGACTGTGATCGATGTGCGGGTTGCACCTTGTCTTGATGACGTAGCACCTGGACTGGTTGTTGCCTACTTCGGCCGAGGAATAGGCCTGAAGTGACCTGGCTGCCGAGGCGATGGTGTCCAGCTGTACCTGGCGCTCCGCCCTTGGTCAGCACTGGAAAATGCAGGGGCGCTGGCTTGCAATCGTTCAGGGGCTCGTGGTTCATGTCTTGGGTGGGTTGCCATCGACAGGTTACCCGGTCATTTAAGGAGGGGAGTTAGCGTGATCTCGACACGTTCGATAAAGGCCAATGAATGGCAGACATACCGGGATATGCGCCTGCGCGCGTTGCAGGATTCACCGGATGCTTTCGCCAGCACCCATGAGTCCGAGGCGGCGAGGGCGGACGAGGATTGGATTGCACGTGTTGCCGCAGCCCTGGCTTCGGGCAATGACCTGGTGCTGCTTGCCTTCAAGGGGGACCAGGCCTGCGGTCTGGCTTGGTGCAAGTTGCCGCTCGCCGAAATCGCGGTAGCCGACCTCTACCAGATGTGGGTCGATCCTGCGTTGCGTGGTCAGGGGGCCGGTGCCGCCTTGATCGAGCACGTGCTGGCCTGGGCCAGGGACAGGGGGGCGAGGCGGATTCGGCTGGGGGTCACCTATGCACCGACACCAGCCATGCAGATGTACAAGGCTTATGGTTTCCATCCCGTTGGGGCGCTTGAGCCGCTGCGCGCGGGTTCCAGCCTGATGTCCCAGGCCATGGAGCTGGAACTCGACCCCGTGTGACAAACCCAGCGGACGCGTTCGGTCCGCGCCTGGCCTGATTCGGCCTGCTGTTGCGCCAGGCGGGTACTTGAAGCGTATTCGCATGGTGCTACAGCAGGTTCGCGAGCGGGCATGCAACCTATCGCTCGTGCAGGTGCTTTTTCAGGAACGACCGGGTCCGCTCGTGAACGGGGTTCTGCAGGATCTCCCGGGGCGTTCCTTCCTCCACCACCACGCCGCCGTCCATGAAGATGATCCGGTCGGCCACTTCACCGGCAAAACGCATTTCATGGGTGACGATCAACATGGTCATGTGCTCGGCGGCGAGCTGTTTCATGACCAGGTTGACCTCCTCGACCAGCTCGGGGTCCAGCGCCGAGGTCGCCTCATCAAACAGCATGACCTTGGGGCGCATCGCCAGTGCCCGGGCAATCGCCACGCGCTGCTTCTGTCCGCCGGACAGGCGGGAGGGGTACTCATCGAGCTTGTTGGCCAGGCCCACTTTCGACAAGTACTCCATGGCCAGTTCACGGGCAGCTGTTTTCGTCAGGCCTTTGAGCTTGATCGGTCCGAGGGCGATGTTTTCATGGACGGTCAGGTGAGGAAACAGGTTGAAGTGCTGGAACACCATGCCCATCTGCTGGCGCACGGTATTGATGTGCCGCTCGAATGCACGACCTTTCAGTGGCCGGTTGACGTGTTCGCCCTCCAGCCAGACTTCACCGTCGTTCAGCACTTCAAGGTGATTGATCGAGCGCAGCAGTGTGCTTTTGCCCGAGCCACTGGGGCCGATGATGGCGATGATCTGTCCGCGCGAGACACAGAGGTCGATTCCCTTGAGGACTTCCAGTGCTCCATAAGCCTTGCGAGCACCCTTGACTTCGATCATGAGGTTTTGCGTGGTCATCGTGACATCTCTACCTTGGTTTCAAGAAGGTGCAGGCCGGCTTCAAGAACGAGATTGACCGCGTAGTAGATCACCGCGACGGCCAGATAGAACTCGAACGGGCTGTAGGTCTCGCTCACGGCGCGCTGGGCGCTGTAGACCAGCTCGGCAATACCGATGATCGACACCAGGGACGTGTCCTTGAGCAGTACGATCAGGTTGTTGCCAAGCGGTGCGAGGGTGCTGCGCAGGGCTTGTGGCACAACCACGTAACGTTGGGTCTGGCCGCGGCTCAGGCCAATGGATCGCGCGCCTTCAACCTGGCCTGGGTCCACCGACATGACACCGGCCCGGATGACGTCGGCGTTGTAGACGGCGAAGTGCAGGCTGAGGCCGATGATGCCGGCCATCAAGGCGGGAATATCGATACCCACTTGCACCAGCCCGTAATAGATCACGTACAGCTGCAGCAGAAGGGGCGTGCCCATCAGCAGCCAGGTCATGAAGCGGATGGGCAGAGACACCAGCCTTGGGGTGTAGAGAACGATCAGGGCAAAGGCAATGCCGGCGATCAGGCTCAGGGCGCTGGAGCTCAGGAACAATACGATGGTCCACCACAGGCCGGTCGCCAGGAGTTCGGAGTAGGGTGTCACGATGCTCAGGTCGAGGCTTGGCATTGAACAGTCTCACTTTGCCGCGAAGCGTTTATCAAGGTGATCCACAATCAACCTGACCGTGTAGACCATGGCGATATAGAGGATTGCCGACACCATGAAGATTTCGAATGGCTTGTACGTCGAACTGATGAAGCGTTGCGCGGTATAGGAAAGCTCAACCACGGAGATGGTCGACACCAATGCAGAGCCCTTGATCAGCGCGACGGCATTGACCCCCAGTGGCCTGATCATCAGCTTTGCCGTTTGCGGAAGGGTGATCAGCCAAAGGGTCTGGCCCTTTGCGAAACCAATCGAGCGTGCCGCCTCGACCTGGCCGGGATTGACGTTGATGATGGCGCCGCGAATGGATTCGGCCATGTAGGCCGCGATGTTCAGGCCCAGGCCGATGACCCCTGCCGAGAACGGCTCCAGCTCCAGCCCGATCTGCGGGCCGCCGAAGTAGAGGAGAAACAGCTGGACCAGGCAGGGCGTGCCGCGAAACACACTGATGTAGAGCCTGGCCAGGCCGCGAAGCAGGAAAGAGCCGGACAGCCGGCCGGCCACCAGCACGATGGCCACCAGCAAGCCCAGCATCAGGGCCAGCAGCGAAACGTGCACCGTGACCCAGGCCGCCTCCAGAAAAAACGGCAGTGTGCGCTGTATGAGTGTCAGGTCCATGGGAGGGCTCGGAAAGTCAGATTGACTGGCCCGACGACACATCGGGCCAGGCTGGACATGAGTCAGCGGATGTCCTTGCCAATCCACTTCATCGAGATCTTTTCGTAGCTGCCATCGACGAGCATGTCGTCGAGCGCCTTCTGCATCGCCGCCTTGAGCTCGGGGTTGTTCTTGCGCAGCGCAATGCCCATGCCTTCGATGCCGCCGTCTTCCTGGGGTGGAGTAATGATGCGAACGCGCTGTCCGGTTTCCTTGACGGCGACCAGCACCGGAACGCTGTCCATCACGATCGCGTTGATGCGCCCGGCTTCCAGGTCCACCAGCATCTCGGGAAGGCCCTTGTAGGTCTTCACCTTCAAGTTGCCACGTGCCCTGGCCCACTTGTCATGCGCATCCCCAAGCGTGACGCCGACCGTCACGTCTTTCAGGTCATCGAGGCTGTTGATCGGGGAGTCCTCCTTCACCACGATCGTGCGGCCGGCATGGTAGTAGGGACCTGCGAAGTCCACGGCCCTCAGACGTTCCGGAGTGATGGTCATGGAGGCGATGATGGCGTCGTACTTTTTTGCCAGGAGCCCGGCGATGATCCCGTCGAACGGCGTGGTGATGATGGTGACCTTTACCCCGAGCCGCTCGGCCAGGGCCTCGCTGATGGAGGCGTCGAACCCGACGATCTGGTTCTGCTCGTTGGCAAAGCTGAAGGGAGAGTACTGACCGCTCATGGCGATGCGAATCTCTTTGGCTTCCTGGATCGACTTCAAGTCATCAGCCTGAGCTGCTGCTGGGCAAAGGAGCGCCGCGGCCGCGACGGTGGATGCAGCAAGCAGACCCTTGAGCGTTCTGGTTAGCATGGGATGGCACCTTCGAAGAATTATTATTTATTGTTGTTGGGCTCTTCACCCTGGCCTCGGGGAAGCTTTGCACAGGCCACTCTGGAAAGCACCCGGCAAGGTGTCCGACTGCCGGACACATTGCCGGAGTTGGCCGACACTATGCCGGTCAGCCACGCTGCCGGTCGCTCGCGCCCCGATCCCGGTGCGCGAGCGATGTGCTACCGCAGTGCCGCCTTGAAGCTGTCGTCCAGGACTTCGAGCAGGAAGTCGGCGTTCCCTTGGCTGAAGATCATCGAAGGGCGCATTTTCAGAACGTTGTCGTGGGGGCCTTCGGTGCCGATCAGAATGCCGCGCTCCCGCGCGCCATCGGCGACCTTCCTGGCCAGTTGCGTGGCCGGCAGCTTGCTCTTGCGATCGGTGACCAGTTCCATCCCGAGGAACAGCCCGAGCCCGCGCACGTCGCCAATGGCATCGTATCGCTGCTGCAGCCGGCGAAAGCCATCGAGCAAGTAGTTGCCAATCGTCAGCGCATTGAGTTTCAGGTTGTCGCGTTCGATCACGTCGAGGACGCTCAGTCCCACGGCACATGAAACCGGGCTGCCGGCGAAGGTATTGAAGTACTCCATGCCATTGTCGAAGCTGTCGGCGATCTCGCGAGTGGTCACCACCGCCGACAGCGGGTGCCCATTGCCAATGGGTTTGCCCATCGATACCGCATCGGGCACGACGCCCTGGGTTTCAAAGGCCCACCAGTGGCTGCCCACTCGCCCGAAACCGACCTGGACTTCGTCGGCCAGGCAAAGCCCGCCCTCGGCACGGACCATTGCATAGACTTCCTGCAGGTAGTTTTCCGGGAAGAACAGCTGCCCGGCGACACTGGGAATGGACTCTGCCAAAAAGAATGCCGGGGCCCGGCCCTGCTTGCGCATGCAGTCGATCTGCTCGGCGACACTGTGTGCGAAACGCCGGCCCAGCTCCTCGAACGGCCAGTCATCGGCAGCGTGGTAAGCATCCGGCACGGCCGCCTCGAACACATGCTCGGCACGTCCCTTGCCGGCCTTGCGCTTGTACTTGTAAGGGCTGAGGTCAATCAGCTCCTGCGTGGTGCCGTGGTAGGCCCAGTCCAGCACGATGGCATCGTTGCGCCCGGTGTGGTTGCGCGCCATGCGCAGCATCAGGCTGTTGGCTTCACTGCCCGAGCAGCCGAAGGAGGCGACCGCCAAGCCCTCGGGCAAGGTAGCGGTGAGTCGCTCTGCGTACTCCACGATGTTGTCGTGCAGGTAGCGCGTGTTGGTGTTCAGGCGTGAGGCCTGTTGCGCAAGTGCTTGCACCACGTCGGGGTGAGAGTGGCCGAGATGGCACACGTTGTTGAAACAATCCAGGTAGGCCCTGCCGAAGTTGTCGATCAACCAGACCCCATCACCGCGCACGAACTTGATCGGGTCCGAATAGGAAATCGACAGGTTGGGCAGCAGCAGCTCCTTGCGTTTCGCCACGATCTGGGCCTTGGTCCTGCCTTCCTGGCTATAGGTTTCCGCAGGGATGCCGGCCAGCGTCGATGCGTCGGGGAACAGGTCGGCCCACACATCAAGGTAAGCCCGCTCACCAACGCCGATGAATTCGCAGGCTTTCAACTTGATGTCAGTGGACATCTGGACATGCAGGTGCGGGAGCCAGCCGCCGTTTTCCGTATCCGCCCCCATGTAGCCCACCAGCGCGCCGGCCTCAAGGCAGTCGCCAGGCTGCAAGCGGTCCAGTGCTTCGTGGGCCATGTGGCCCCACAGGGTGAGGAAGGGCGGGCAGCCTTCAGGGGAGTGCTTGAGCATGATCAAGCCGCCATAACCCAGGGGTTCCCGCTCGACCTCGACGCTCTGCACCACGCCGGCAACCGGTGTGTACAAGGGTGTGCCCGCCGGCATGATCAAGTCGACGCCCAGGTGAATGATCCGCCGCTGCCCTTCGATGAATCGCGATTCAAATGCCGTGTCGGTATAGATCGTCCGTTCTTCGCCCCAGGGCCCGATGCCGAGTGGCACCTTGTGTTCCCTTGAGAAGTCATTCCACCACTGGGTCGCCTCTGCCGGACGTTGTTCGGCAGAAGCGATCGTCATCACGTGCGAGGCATCGCCGAATGGCACGATCACCTTGTTCAGGGTCGCCGCCGCGGGACGCACGAGGTCCGCGAAGGACTGGCTGTTTTCGGCGACCCAGCGGCGAACCGCACCGGCCCCCTCGATCGCGTCATAACCACAGGCTTTGCGCAGGATCGCCGTCGCCAGGCGGGGGTTTATGCGATCCATTTTTTCCAGCAGGCGCCAGGCCGGGGCTTCGCTGATCGCCAGGTAGGGATTGTCCTGGGCCTGCTGGTGCCGCGATGCCGACAAGGTGACGCTGATAACCAGGCGCATCGCGATGAGATTGAACAGCACGTCCAGCTCTTGCGGTTGCAGGGGGTGCCTCTCGTGGAAGCCGGCGGTGAGGGCGGCGGCCGCGCCGATGGGGTCTTCCATGTCGAGAATGGCGTAGGCACAGGTGATGGCCACTTCGGCGATGAGCACCGTATGCACCGCATCGCCAAAATCGATGATGCCCGAGACGGTCTGGGGGTTCTGCGGATCGACGAGGATGTTCCAGTCATTGCCGTCGTTGTGCACCACCTGGGTGCGCAACCGTGAAAGTGTCGGTTGGACCGTCTTTTCGAAGGCATCGATGAACCGTTCCAGGATGGCCCTTTTGCCAGGGTCCTTGATGAAGTGCAGGCGCGACCTCGAACGGGCGGCGTGACGCAGGTCCCAGTCCAGGACCCGCACCGCCCCCGGATGGATGAAACCCTGGAGCGCCCGGTCCATGTCACCGAAGGATCGGCCCAGGCTGCGCATGAGTTCGACCGTGCGCTGGACCTCGGCCAGCGGTGTCCCATGCAACCAGCTCACCAGGCGGACCACGTGGGTTTCGCCGGAGGGCGCCACCGCACCAGCGAGGAAATCACCTGCAAGGCTTTTCTTGAGCACGGGCACGGCAAGCTCGGGACTGTGGCTGGCGAGATGGCTGAGGATGGCCGTCTGCAGCTCGCTTTCGATTCGCGGTTCGGTCGAGTTGACGACCTTCAGAATCCAGCCCGCATCGGTTGCCGTCTTCAACCGGTAGTTGCAGTCTCGCTCGCTATCCAGTGGGGTGGCCGTACCGGTCACATTGAAAAGCTGCTTGGCCAACTGCTCGGCATCACGGCTCGAGAACTCGGGAGCGGGGTGGGAAAGGTCGGTCATGGTAGTGGTTTTCCAAGTTATTTTTTTCAGTTAGCTTGGCATGCGAAGTCTTGGCGGGCAGTAGGTATGCGGTCGGCTTTGGCCTGCATATTGTCGGAATCGACCGGCACAAAATCGGTAGCAGATTTGGGGAGTTCCAATGCGCGACCTGGACGCGAAAGATCGCGAAATACTCGAAATCCTGTCCAAAGAGGCGCGGATTGCCTTGAAGGCCCTGGCCGCGAGAATCGGCCTCTCACGAAGTGCTACCAGCGAGCGGGTCATCAACCTTGAACGCAATGGCGTGATCAGGGGTTATCGGGCCGATATCGGCGAAATCGATGCCCACGTGATTCGCGCCATTCTCCTGGTGAGCCTCAAGCGCACGCCGGCCATGGGCCTGCTGGATGTCCTGGCGCAGAACTCGCAGGTACGACGTGTCTCTTCGGTCAGTGGCCAACTCGACCTGGTGATCGAGATCGAGTCACGCACCATCGACGACCTGAATCGAGTCAGGGATGCCGTGGCCACTCACGAATCCGTCGAGGACATCACCACGGCGGTGGTGCTTCGCCGCGACATCGACCGACAAGCTTCCTGATTCACGGCGGCAGGAGGACCTGCGCAAGGCGCTTGCGGAAAGTGCCGGGCACGTGTTCGCCGGCTCCCGCCCTGTATCCCTGCCACCTGCCGAGGCGGCGTCGGCTGGTGTCTTGCGGCCCTGTGGTCATTTGGCGGGACAAGGCCCATTGCCCTGGTCACGCTGCGCCATGGAGGCGAGCTCGCGCTTTTGCTGCAAATGCCCGCTTCGCGCCCCTGTACAACCCCTGCTGGCAAACAATAAAATGAGAAGCATTATCATTAGTGCGAATCTCTCATGCACAACAACAGCATTGCCTCGCCCGTTGCCCAGTTGTATGTGAACCATCACGGCTGGCTGCGTGGCTGGCTGCATCGGCGCCTGGGGCACACGGCCGATGCCGAAGACCTGGCCCACGACACCTTCATCCGCGTGCTGCGCTCCCAGGAGGATGTGCGTGAGCTGCGCCAGCCCATGGCGTTTCTGGCCACCATCGCCAATGGCTTGCTGATCAATCGCTGGCGCCGCCAGGCGATCGAGCGGGCATACCTGGAGGCCCTGGCGGCCCGACCGGAAGGGGAGGAGCCTTCGCCGGAGGCGCGACTGCTGATGATCGAGACTTTGCTGGAGCTGGATTCACTGCTGGTGGGGCTGTCGATGCAGGTGCGGCAGATCTTCTTCCTGTCCCAGCTCGACGGCCTGACCTACCCGCAGATCGCCGCGCAATTGAGCCTGAGCGTGGCCCAGGTGCAGCGGGCCATGGGCAAGGCCTTCAGCGTCTGCTATGCGAGTCGTTTCGAATGAATGGCATGGCCGTCGACCCGCAGGTGCGCGACCGGGCCATCGACTGGCTGGTGCGGTCGCAGTCCGGACTGATGAGTGCCGGCGAGCAACAGGCCCTGGAGCGCTGGCGGCAGTCCTGCGCCGAGCATGAGCAGGCTTGGCAACGGGTCAGCAGCCTGCCCCTGCTGTTGCAGCCGGGGGCCGGGCTGCTGGCCGACGCCACGGCGCGCCGGACCCTGGAGGCAGCGGGGGCCGACCCTCGGCGGCGCCGGCAGTTGCTCAAGTGCCTGCTGGCCTTCGGGCTGCTGGGCGGACTGTCCTGGCAGGGCGCGGACTCGACCCTGGTGCGCTCGGCCCTGGCCACCTATCGCACGGGCGTCGGCGAACGGCGGCGCTGGGCCCTGGCCGATGGCAGTGGGCTGTGGTTGAACACCGCCAGTGCGGTGAACCTCGAGTTCAATGCTCAGCGGCGCAGCGTGCAGTTGGTCGAGGGCGAACTGGCCCTGGACGTACGTGGCCCATCCCCGGCACTGCAACTGCTGACGCCCGATGCGTTGCTCCATGGCCAGGGCGCCCATCTGCTGGTGCGCCACGATGCCCAGGGGACCCTGGTCACGGTGCTGCGGGGGCAGGTGCAGGTCGATGCCCGGCGACGCCCGGCATTCCTGAGCCTGGAGGCCGGCTGGCGGGCGCGGATCGACAGCCGCGGGATCGGCGTGCCCAGCCCCATCGATCCGGCGCTGGCCCAGGCCTGGCTACGTGGCATCCTGCCGGCCGAGCGCATGCGCCTGGATCAGGTGCTGGCCGAGCTGTCGCGCTATCGGCCGGGCGTGCTGCGTTGCAGCGAGGCGGTGGCGGCCCTGCGGGTGACCGGCAGTTTCCAGCTGGACGATACCGATGCGGCGCTGGCGCTGATCGCCCAGACGCTGCCGGTGCGCATCGAACGCCGGACCCGCTACTGGGTGACTGTGGTGCCGGTCTGAAAATATTTTTTCCTTTGCCCGCAGTTTTTGCCGAGCTCGCGGGGCCTCTAGGTATTACCCACCGGGACAGGTGGGTGCCAACCCCTAGGAGCCTTGCATGACATCCCCCGCCCGTGCCTTGCGCACCCGCACATTTGCCCTGCTATTTCTCAGTTTGCAGCCACTGGGCAGCGAGCTGGCGTTTGCCGTCGGCGAGCGCCAGTACCAGATCGATGCTGGCCCGCTGGACCAGGTCCTGGCGCGTTTCGGGGCGCAGGCGGGTATCAGCATGGCGGGCAATGCCTTGCTCACCGCCGGCAAGACCAGCCGGGGCCTGCACGGTGAATTCACCGCCGAGAACGGCCTGAGCCAGTTGTTGCAGGACACCGGCCTGGGCTTCCAGCGCCAGCCCGACGGCGGTTATGCCTTGCGCCTGCGCCAGGAGTCGGTGGCCCTGCCGGTGCAGAAGATCAAGGGTGAAAACCCGGACGAGGAGGAGGTGTACCGGGCACCGCGTTCCTCGGTGTACATCTCCAGTGAAGACCTCCAGCGTTTTGGTGTGGTGTCGGTGGGCGACATGCTCAAGGGCCAGCCCGGCGTCCAGGTGGGCGACAGCCGCAACGGCGGCGGCCTGGACGTGAACATCCGCGGCATCCAGGGCCAGAGCCGGGTGGCGGTGACGGTGGACGGCTCGCAGCAGGCGCTGGATGTCTATCGCGGTTACGCCGGCACCCAGCAGCGCAGCTACATCGACCCCGACCTGATCAGCGACGTCAGCATCGACAAGGGGCCGAGCCTGACCTCCAGTGCCATTGGCGGCACGGTGAAGATGCGCACCATCGGCGTCGACGACATCCTGCGCGATGGCAAGGATGTCGGCCTGCGCTTGAAGGGCGACTTGTGGAACAACGGCGTTGCGCCGGCCTCGCGCGATGGCCACTCCAGGACCCAGGACCTGTATTCCGAGCCGCACCAGAGTCGCGGCGGCCTGTTCGGTTCGGAAGCCGAGGCCGGCAGCGCCGCATTCGCCTATCGTCACGATCTGTTCGATGTGGTGGCCGCCTACGCCAAGCGCAACCAGGGCAACTACTTCGCCGGCAAGAAGGGCCAGGACCGCTACCGCGTCTACAACCGTTATGGCGACGAAGAGAGCAGCGTGGCCAAGACCTACAACGCCGGGGAAGAAGTGCTCAACTCGTCATCGCGAACCGAGTCGTTCCTGCTCAAGACCACCCTGCGCCCCGCGGACGGCCATACCTTCGAGCTGGGTTATCGCCGCTACGACGGACGCATCGGCGAGATCATGCCTTCGGACATCTTCCGCTTCGGTACGGGTGGCATCTACCAGTACCCGCTGGGCCATACCAAGATCGACAGCTACACCGCGCGCTACAACTACTTGCCCGACAACAATCCCCTGGTGGACTTGACCGCCGGCCTGTGGATGACCGACGCCCAGACCAGCCAGCTGACCTCGGTGGCGGCCCCGGCATCCCAGGCCTATCGTTCGGACCGCAGCTGGAGCCGCCAGGCCGACCAGCGCTTTGGCGGCGACCTCAACAACAGTTCACGGTTCAAGACCGACTATGGCGACTTGAAGCTGGACCTGGGCGGCTCGTTCCAGATCGAGGACCTGAAGCCGCAGAAAGGCGTGGTCACCACCCAGCACGACATCAACGCCAACCGCATGTTGCGCGAAGGTTCGCGGCAGGAGTTCAGCCTCAACGGCAAGCTGGAGTACAAGCCGGTGGAAACCCTGACCCTGTGGGGTGGCGGACGCTATACCTACTTCCGTACCAAGGATGAGATCCCCCAGGCCAGCGCCCGCCGCGAGGAGCTCGAACACAAGTACGTGATGGTTTCCAAGCCTGGCAACTACGGCTACCTGATGTGGTTCCCCGACCAGAGCGGCCAGTACACCGACGCCACCGATCCGCGGCTGAACAACGGCACCGTGTTCACCAACACCAACTTCCCGCTCGAGGGCACGCCCTACAATCAATATGGCGCCACCAGCACCAGCGTCTATGGTGCCCAGGTGGGGGAGGTGGTCACCGGGTATGACTATTCCGGCAAGGATCGCAACAGCGGCAGCGCCTTCGCCCCGGCCTTTGGCGTCAACCTGGAAGTGGCGCCGGATACCTTTGTCTACGCCTCCTACACCCAGGGCATGCGCATGCCTTCGCTGTTCGAGACCAGCCAGGGGGTACTGCAAACCATGCCGGGCAAGAACCTCAAGCCCGAGCGTTCGAGCAACTGGGAGATCGGTGCCAGCACCCTGCAGAAAGACTTGCTGGTGGACGGCGACTCGGCGGCGATCAAGGTGGCCTACTTCAACAACACCATCAAGAACTACATCACCCGCTACTACGACCCGAGCCCGGGCCTGTGGGGCCTGATGCGCTTCAGCAACACCGACAGCTACAAGACCAGCGGCCTGGAGCTGCAGACCCACTACGACGCCGGCCGGGTGTTCGCCGACCTGTCGTCCACCTACTACCTGAAGACCGAGACCTGCGACGCGGCCTTCGCCGCCACCTTGCGTGCCACCGCCAACCCCTACCAGAAAACCGCCGATACCCCGAACTGCACCCCGGGCAGCTTCATGGGCTCGTACACCAATACCCAGAACCCGCCGCGTTTTGCTGGCAACCTGACCACCGGCCTGCGCTTCTTCGACCAGAGCCTGACCCTCGGCACTCGCATTACCTATACCTCGGGACCCACCGTCACCGCCGACAAACCCTGGCAGACTGGCGCCACCACGCCTCAGGTGAACTACCGCGAAGTGGCCCTGGTGGATCTGTTCCTCAACTACAAGCTGCAGGAGCACACCAGCTTCAATGTCTCGTTGCAGAACCTCACCGATCGTTATTACCTGGACCCGCTGGCACAAAGCTTCATGCCTGCGCCAGGGCGCACGCTGAGGGTGGGGATGCAGACGAAGTTCTGAGGGCGGGTACATCGCAAGCGTCGGCATGAGCCGACGCTCTTTGGACTAGTTCTGCGTTCAGATGGACGTCATCAGCAGCCTAGGGTTTGGAGATGATGTCGAAGGTCAGGACATCGTCATACCGTCCGCTCTTGACGTTCTTCTCCGTGAATACTTTGAACGTCGGCACAAAGCAGGTCTTGCCGTTCTTGTTCAGTTTGAAGGGCTGAGTGCCGCTGGGCAAAACTACTCTTTTCGAACCGTCATCCAATGTCAAATAGTAAGGAAGTCCAGGGGCCTGGGTCTCGGTATGCTTGAGTAGATACCTGTTGTTGACGGCTGGGCCGTTGCGGCTGGCGGCCTTGATAAGGTATTCCTGATAGTTGATGAAGTTGCTGCCTTTGTAGTCAAGGCACAGTTGGTCTTTCAATGCAGGGAAATTCTTCTCCGTTTCACCACCGCGTTGCAATTCGCCTAAGTGCCAATCAGGAGCGGACATGCGGATGTTCAGGTCTTCGGGGGGAGGTGGAAGCGCTGGGTCGGCCACGGTCTTGCATCTATTGCTTGGCGAGCCGAGAGGAATATATCGAACCCCTTTGATTTCCCCGAAGTCATAATTGCTAGTGCCACTGACTTTATCAACGGTGTAATGCCCGGCGCGAACCGCCACCGCTGGCCACTGTTTGATCACAGCGTTGTCTATTGTGATGAAGACCGTTGAGGAACGGGCGCCGGTGAAGTTCCAGTACGAGCTATTGACGTTGGTATACAGCGAGTAATCAGCTCGGGTGAAAGTTAAGTCGCTGGGAGATCCGCCAATGTTCAGGGTTCTTACCGAGTTCTGGCCGGGTATTGGCTTTCCGGTTTCATTGTAGGCATAGATCATGATTGCTCGTGCCTTGAATTGCTCTTCCCCGAAGTTGCCTTTGGCCTCTTTCCAGACTATGTCTACCCTCAAGTTGCTCGTGCCATTGCCATTGTCGGTGTAGGAGCAGCCATGGTATTCAGCCATCGAGGCAAGAACAAGGCTGTTGGCCGATACCTGGTTGATACAGAGTCCGAAGGCGACCGTAAATGGCAATGTCAGCCATTTTGACCGGGGCAGGCAATACATGTTCGTTCTCCATTATTGAGCCTGCCCACGACAATCCGATACCCGAAGTGTCTCTGAGCGAAGCTTGCAGCGGCTCTTGAGATGCAGGCTGGTTAAATTCGGCGTGAACTGTTCCAGGCTTGCCCGCTGCCTGACAGGAGAAGATTCTGAAAGTATGGGTGAAGGGGATTTCAACCCGTATGGAAGCCTGCAAGGGCGACAAAGTGGCGCTCCCACTCATGGCACTGATGGAGCTTGGCCAGGCGCCGAGCATTTGCGATGTCCATGTTTTGGTCGTTGCGAAGGCCTGATGGAAGAGTGGCAGGTGTCCTGTGATGACCGCGATTGGGGTCATGAGGTTACGGCTTCAACCAGGCCTGAAAAGGGCAAGGCGAGTGGATGCAATCCTTCAGGCCCATCCGCCGGTTCCTCGCGCCTGCCGCCCAGGCCTGCCGACCAGAGGAACCTCGGATGCATTGCCATTTGATGAGGCTGTTGCCGAATCCTTTTGTTCGTACTTGCCCGGGGCCATGGTGAACGGTGCGGATCAGCCCGCAGGTTTGGGGAGCTAGAACAGGATTTCGACAGGCGTCCGGTTTCTGAAGAGATCCATCACCGGGCAAGAGTGGTCAACGCTTTCCTTGAGGGCGATGAGCTCGTCTCTGCTTGCCGTGCTATCGAATTTGACGGTCCCCCGTATCTCAGTGAAACCTGGACGGACTTGCTCATCGACTGCGAAAAATCCCCTGAGATCGATCTTGCCTTCAAGGGTTACGGTGACCTCTTTGAGGGGGATCCCGAGGGCGGCCGCGTGAAGGTGATAACTGATTTCCTGGCAGGTTGCCAACGCGGCGAGGGCAATCTCCACGGGGTTGGGGCCCTGACCGGTGCCCCCCAGGTTTTGCGGCTCATCGACATCCAGAACGAACTCGCGGATTTTAACCCGGCGATGCAGCGCCCCGTCGCCACTGCTAGCCACTGAAAAAGTCGCCTGGGCCTTTCCCGGGTTGTCCGTGAAAAAGCGCTGGCTCGAGAGAAACAGTGATTTAAGATGTTCGGACATGCACAATTCCTTTGTGTTTTCAGGTTCGAGAGCTGGATTTGTAGCGGTTGCACGAGCGTTGTGCAACCCGGGTCGGGCCTGATCGATTGCTGTCGATCCATGACGTCACCGACATATGCCAGTCGCCCGCCGGTCGCCGCTTCATCGAACTCCGGTGCGGGTGCCTGGCCTTGAGCCGCAGGCCGCGTTAAGGCCGTTGCTGATCGGGGCGCCCAGGCAGTGCTTGCTGGCGGACCGGGTTCCATCGTGCGCTACCCGTCAGGGATCAGCCCTGGCAGAAGCGGATGCGATTGCCGAAGGGGTCGTAGACTTCCAGGATCTTGCCCCAGTCTTCTTCGACGATATCGGGGCGGCCGTAGCCGTAGCGCTTGGCTTGCAGTTCATCGCGCAGCTGTTCGATGTTGTGCATCGGCACGAAGATCGTCGCCCCGGGGCTGGCATCGCCGTGGTGCTCGGACAGATGCAGTTGCAGGCCATTGCGGCTGATGCCCAGGTACAGCGGCAGGTCGGCTTCGAAGCGGTGTTCGAACTCCACGGCGAACCCGAGGAAATCGAGATAGAACTCGCGGGCCTTGGCTTCGTCGAACATCCGCAGGATCGGGATGGCCTTGTCGAAGCTGACCCCCTGGGGCTGTTCGTGGGGCAAGGCTGCGGCGGCGGTGTTCCAGTCCTTGTAGCCCAGTTGCCGGGCCACGCTTTCCAGCGCGGTGGCGTGGCTGATCGACTGGTCGTGGGCGGCGAGCGCGGTGCGCAGGCGCTTGGCCATTTGCTTGGCGTGTTCGAGGGAAATCATCGTTGCTCCTGTTCGCCGAGGTGCAGGGGTGCTCGCGTTGCCGGGCCTCGACTGTCAAGAGTGACGACAGGGTAGGGGGACAGCGATGCTTTCACCATTCCTTGCGGATGCGAGCGGCAGGTAGCATCGACCTGGGCCGATGATACACAGCGGGTTTTACCAGCGAAAGCAGCGTTGCGGAGTCAGGCCAGCAGTTCGCTGATCCAGCGGGCCTTGCGCTGGATGTCCTGGAGTTTCTCCTCGGGCACCGCCTGTTGCGCCCGGTCGAAATGGGCCAGGATCTTGTGCTTCTGGCGCAGCTTGCGCTGCCACTTGGCCAGGAACGCCGGGCTGCGCTCCTGCATCTGCAGCGGGCCGAAATACAGCTGCTCGACGCTGTAGCACGGGCTGTCACCGCGCTCGGCAACGATGATCTCGTAGTCGAAGCGGTTCTCGCGCAGCACTTCTTCGAAAAGGATGGCGTAGCCGTTGTCCATCAGCCATTGACGCAACGGCTGCTCGCCGCCGTTGGGCTGCATGACCAGGCGCTCGCGGCCATGCAGGCGTGCCTTGCCGGCCTCGAGGATGTCGCGGATGGTCTCGCCGCCCATGCCACAGAAGCTGATGGTGGTGATCCCGTCCCCGGGTTCGATCGCCGCCAGGCCGTTGGCCAGGCGCACGCTGATGCGCTGGCCGAAACCACTGGCGCTAGCACTGCGTTGGGCCGAGTGGAAGGGCGTCAGCGCCACTTCGCCAGCCACCGCCATCTCGATGGCGCCACGACGCAGCAACGCCAGCGGCAGGTAGCCGTGGTCCGAGCCGATATCGGCCAGGCGCGCCCCGGCCGGCACCTGGGCCGCGACGCGCTCCAGGCGCATGGACAATGTCTGTTCGTTCAACTGCAACCTCTTTTGTGCACGGGTACCCGGCGCTGCTGGCCGGATCGGTGGGCGATTCTGTCGGGCAATGCCATGCATTTCAAATGCCTGCGACGAATTTCCTGTCTGCGCGAGGAGGGGCAGTAGCCAGAGAAACCTTGTTTCGGTCATTTTTCCTGACCAGTTGGCCTCCCCATGTTTCAAGCCGGAATCCTGGGCTCGAGTCGAACAGGCCGTCTTTTAAAGTCGCCGAATCTGACCGGAATTTAAGATGTTTCTGATCTTTTTTCCTGGGCCCTTCCCTGAGAATGCAGTCGTCTGGATCGGAATACGACCAGTTTCAGGTCGGTAATCAACCAGTCCTACCTTCCAGGCATGACCTTGATCCTCCCGGGAATCTACTGGTGCACCCGTAGTGGTTCGCTTGAACGACCAGTCGAGTTCCCAGGACAAGCAGGAGAGCAGCGATGGACAAGAACAAGAACAAGAACAAGAACAAGAACAAGAAACGATATCTCAAGGCGCTGGCGGTGTTCCGGCGGCGCTACCTGCCGCCACAGGACGATCCGCGAGGTCATGGCCTGGGTTGGGCGGCGCTGCCGTGCTCGCATGCCTGGAAGGATCCCGAGCCCGCCATTTCAGGTTCCGGCCAGGCACACAGCGGGAGTCCGGCATGGTGTTCCTGAACGAATATGCGGGGGACTTGCTCAGGGGGCTGCTGGTCACCCTGCTGCTGGCGCTGGGCAGCTGGTTGCTGGCGTTCGCCGTCGGCCTGCTGCTGACTGTAATGCGACTGGCCAGGGTGCGGATCGTCGGTCCATGTGTCCTGGCGTTCGTCGAGTACCAGCGCAACGTGCCACCCCTGGTGCATCTGTTCCTGTGGTACTTCGGCGTCAGCAGCCTGCTGCCCGTGGGCCTCCAGGAATGGTTGAACGAGCATCACGGGGAGCTGATCTTCGCTGTGATCGCCATCGGGCTGTACTACGGCGCCTACTTCGCCGAGGACATCCGCAGCGGCCTGCGCAGCATCGCTCCGGGGCAGCAGGAGGCGGCGCTGGCCCTGGGCCTGGGCCAGGTCGGCACCTTGCGCCGGGTGGTCCTGCCCCAGGCATTACGCGTGGCGATCGCGCCTCTGCTGAGCAACACCGTGATGCTGATGAAGACCACCAGCCTGGCCATGGTCATCGGGGTGATGGAGCTGACCTACGTCACCAAGGAGGTGGCCAGCGGCACCTTCCGCATCTTCGCCTCCTATGGGTTGAGCACCGTCCTGTATGTGGCGGTGGCGCTGAGCCTGTTGCTGGCCGGCGGCTGGCTGGGCCGGCGCGTACGGATCAGGGGGCGCTGAGCATGCTGGAGATCATCCAGGAGTACGGATTGCTGTTCCTGATGGGGTCCTATCCCAATGGTCCGCTGGGCGGCATCGTCGCCACGCTGCTGTTGTCGATCATCGGCATCGGCCTGGCGTTCCCCTTGAGCGTGCTGCTGGCCCTGGCCCAGCTCAGCCCCGCAAGGGCGCTGCGCTATCCGGCCCTGGCCATCGGCTACCTGATGCGCAGCATCCCGTTGGTGATGCTGATCTTCGGTGCCTATTTCCTGGTGCCGATCATCCTCGGGCGACCGGTTGCCGGTTTCACCACGCTGGCGGTGACGCTGGTGGTGTTCCAGGCGGTGTACCTGGCGGAGATCGTCAGGGCGGGCATCGAGTCGCTGCCCAAGGGGCAGGGTGAGGCCGCCGTGGCACTGGGCATGGGCTACTGGACCCGGATCCGCAGGGTGATCCTGCCCCAGGCCCTGGCGAACATGCTGCCGAGCATGGTTGGCCAGTTCGTCACCACCATCAAGGACACCTCGCTGGGCTACGTGATCGGCGTCAACGAGCTGACCTACGCCGCCAACCAGGTCAACAGCACGGTGATCACCGAGCCCTTCAGCGTGTTCCTGGTGCTGTCGCTGGCCTATTTCACCCTCTGTTTCGCCCTGACCCAGGCCGCCCGCCTGCTGGAAGCGCGCCTGGCACGCAACAACGGGCGGACGCCCGGCACTTCCCCCAACCCACGCCCGGCTCCGGCCCAGGGGTATTGATCATGCACAACCACAACGCTGCCCCGGCAGCTTCCAGCGTCATCATCGCCCTGGACAAGGTGAACAAGTGGTACGGCGAACACCAGGTGCTCACGGACATCAGCGCCCAGGTAAGGAAGGGCCAGGTGGTGGTGCTGTGCGGGCCGTCCGGTTCGGGCAAGTCCACCCTGATCCGCACCATGAACCGCCTGGAAGCCATTGGCTCGGGGAGCATCCATGTCAACGGCCAGGACGTCCAGGGCCGGCAGGTGGACGTGAATGCCATGCGCAGCCACATCGGCTTCGTGTTCCAGCAGTTCAACCTGTTCCCCCACCTGTCCGTCCTGGAGAACGTCACCTGCGGACCTTTGTGGGTACGCAAGGCGGCGGTGGCGCCGGCCCGCGACCTGGCCCTGGGCCTGCTGGACAAGGTCGGGCTGAGGCACAAGGCCGAGGCCTACCCGAACCAGCTGTCCGGGGGGCAGCAACAGCGCGTGGCCATTGCCCGGGCACTGGCCATGCAGCCGCCGGTGATGCTGTTCGATGAACCCACCAGCGCCCTGGATCCGGAAATGGTCGGCGAGGTGCTTGCGGTGATGAAGGCCCTGGCGGCCGAGGGCATGACCATGGTCTGCGTGACCCACGAGATGCACTTCGCCCGGGAGGTGAGCGACGTGGTGTGGTTCATGGACCAGGGCCGCCTGCTGGAGGTGGCGCCGCCCGGCGAGTTCTTCAATGCGCCCAGGCACCCCCGGGCACAGCAGTTCCTCAGCGACATAGGTCGCCGCTGAGTCACCCATCAAGGAGCAAGAGAATGAACGAACCCTCAAACCCGTGCCCGCTGGCGAACCCCCCTGGAATGATCGTCTGCGACCCGGCGAGGACCGCCGCCTTGCTGGACTTCGAACAGTTGGTCGAGGCCCTTGGGCGGGCGGTCCGGGAACTGGCGGCCGGTGCGATCCTGAGCCCGGAGCGCATGGTGGTGCCCCTGGGCGAGGGCGGGGTGCTGCTCAGCATGCCGGCCAGCGCACCGGACATTGGCATCCACAAGCTGGTGAACGTGCAGCAGGCCAATGCTCGGCACAACCTGCCCACCTTGCATGGCAATGTCACGGTGTGCGATGCCGCCACCGGCAGGCTGCTGTGCCTGCTGGATGGACCGGAGGTGACAGGGCGGCGCACCGCCGCGGTCACGCTGCTGGCCATCCGCACCTTCCTGCCCGAGGCCCCGCGACGGGTCCTGATCTTCGGCACCGGTGCCCAGTCGCGGTTTCATGTCCAGGCCATCAATGCGCTGTATCCCCGGGCCAGGGTCTGGGTACGGGGCCTGGACCTTGCGTCCGCCACGCAGTTCTGCGAGGCCAATCGCCATTTGCATGGCCAGCTGGAGCCGCTGGCTGGCGACATGCCAGAGGTCGATGTGGTCATTACCCTGACCACCAGCCTCGAGCCGGTCTACGACGAACCGGCCCAGGCGGGGCGCCTGGTCATTGGCGTCGGTGCCTTCAAGCCGGAAATGGCCGAGTTGGGCAAGACCCTGCTCGACGGCAGCCTGATCTATGCCGACGACCCGGCTGGCGCTCGCCACGAAGCCGGCGACCTGCTGCGCGCCGCGGTGGACTGGTCCCGGGTCAGGTCCCTGGCCAGTGCACTGGATGGCGCCGTCGAGCCTGGGCGCCCGGTTGTGGTCAAGAGTGTCGGCACCGCTGCCTGGGACCTGGCGGCCGCCCGCGTAGCCGTCGCCAGCCTCGCGGCCGAGCGAACCTGAGTCCATTGTCCAAGGGAGTTATCCATGCACATCACCCGCAGCATCAATACCGTGGAAGTCCATACTGGCGGCGAGCCGTTCCGAATCGTGACCTCCGGCCTGCCCAGGCTGCCCGGCAAGACCATCATCGAGCGCCGTGCCTGGTTGCTGGAGCATGCCGACGATATCCGCCAGGCCCTGATGTTCGAGCCGCGTGGCCATGCCGACATGTATGGCGGTTATCTCACCGAGCCGGTCTCGCCCACGGCGGATTTCGGCATCATCTTCCTGCACAACGAAGGCTACAGCGACCACTGCGGCCACGGCACCATCGCCCTGGCTACGGCCGCGGTGGAACTGGGCTGGGTCAAGCGGACCTCGCCACGGACCCGGGTCGGTATCGATGCGCCCTGCGGCTTCATCGAAGCCTTCGTCGAATGGGATGGCCAGCATGCCGGCAGTGTGCGGTTCATCAACGTACCGTCGTTCATCTATCGGCGCGACGTGACGGTCGAAACGCCGAGCTACGGCCTGGTCACGGGGGATATCGCCTACGGCGGCGCGTTCTATTTCTACACCAGCGGCCAGCCCCATGGCTTGGCGATCCGCGAATCATCGGTAGAGGCGTTGAAGAAGTTCGGCGCCGAGGTGAAGCGTGCGGCCAATGCCGCGCTCACGGTGGTGCACCCCGAGATTCCCGAGATCAACCACATCTACGGCACCATCATCGACGGTGAGCCACGCCTGCCCGGGTCGACCCAGGCCAACTGCTGCATCTTCGCCGACCGCGAGGTGGACCGCTCGCCTACCGGGTCCGGCACCAGTGGCCGGATCGCCCAGCTTTACCTGCGGGGGCAGATTGGCCGGGACCAGGTGCTGGTCAATGAGTCGGTGATAGGTTCGGTGTTCACCGCCAGGGTCATCGAGGAAACCCGAGTGGGCGAATTCCAGGCGGTGATCCCGGAGGTCTCGGGCACGGCCTACATCTGTGGGTTCTGCAACTGGATCATCGATGAGCGTGATCCACAACGGTACGGTTTCCTGGTCCGCTAGTGCAGACGGAATCGTAGCGGTATCGACGACAGAACCATGTCCATTTTTTCTGGGGTCATAGATATGAAACGCTGTTCTTCATTGTGGAGCGCTGTCATTGCCGGCTGCCTGTGGCTGGGAACGGCCAGCGTTCAAGCCGCTCAACTGGACGAGATCAAGGCTCGCGGAGTGCTGGTCTGCGGTGTGCTGGATATCTTCGAACCGTTCGGCTACACGGACGTCAAGACGCGCTCGGTGGTCGGTTATGACGTGGACGTTTGCCAGGCGGTCGGCAGGAAGCTGGGCGCGAAGGTCCAGATCAAGCCGGTGTCCATCGAGGCGCGCATCGCCGAGTTGCAGCAGGGCCACATGGATCTGCTCGGTGCGGGGCTGGCCTTTACGCCGCTCCGCGGCGAGCAGGTGGCATTTTCCGACGCCTACTACGTGAGCGAGAACGTGCTGGCGGTCAGGGCCGGTCGCGGCATCACCGTGCCCGGCGAACTGGAGGGCAAGCGCATCAGCTACGTCAAAGGCAGCATCAGCGAGGCCTATATCAGGCAGGCCTTGCCTGGCGCGACGGCGATTGGCTTCGAGGACGTGTCCAGTGCCTTCACCGCTCTGCTCCAGGGCAAGGTCGCAGGCTTCAGCACTTCGCAGGAGGTACTGCACAAGTTGCTCACTCGCCTGGGGGACAAGGCTGCGCAGTACAGCATCCTGCAACCCGCCATTGGCCGGGAAGTCTGGGGGCTGGGGGTACGTCAGGATGAGCCGGACATGCTCGTCGCGGTGAACTCGGCGTTGCGCGAGCTGGAGGCCGAGGGGGCAATGCAGGCCATCTTCGACAGGTGGCTGGGTGCCCAGACGCTTTACCGGATGCAGCGTTCCTTCAAGGTCGAGCCGATACGCTGACAGCACTTCGTGTGCCGGCATGGCCATGTCCATGTCGGCCCGTCATTCATTGCGTGAGCTGATGTCTCGACGAACCCGCTTGAGGTGGCCTTCGACGTAGAAAGCGGCAGCATCCTCGTCGCCGCTGATGATCGCCTCGTAGATCAAGCGATGTTCCGCCGCATACAGCTGAATGCGTTCGGAAGCGTAGATTCCGTCGTCCCGCAGCCGGTTCCACAACGGTTGCGCCATCGTCTTGTTGATCTCTTCGGCGATCCTGGCAATCAGGACATCGCCGGTCATCATGGCGAGCTGGCGGTGGAACAACCGATCGGACTCGCTCCAGCGCGCCTGTTGCAGGGGGTCGCTGAGGTCCTTCACATCGATCATCTGTTCCAGGTAGTGCTCGGCCAGTGGATCGCGCTGGGCGCGGCGGGCAGC
This sequence comes from Pseudomonas sp. L5B5, assembly GCF_020520285.1. Lineage (NCBI taxonomy): Bacteria > Pseudomonadati > Pseudomonadota > Gammaproteobacteria > Pseudomonadales > Pseudomonadaceae > Pseudomonas > Pseudomonas sp. L5B5. The sequence continues at coordinate 1,741,430 of NZ_CP084742.1, read as the reverse complement.
CAACCGGGCGATTGCCGGCTCGATGAGCAGCCGGACTTCGAGGGTGCTGATGGGGCTGAAGTCGGCGTCGGATGGCAGCGCACCGGCATACGATGCTGCCACCTCCTTCACTTGCATCGGGGCATCGGCGACGTAGGTGCCTGAGCCGTGGCGGGTGATGACCATGCCTTCGTTCTGCAAGGCGCCAATGGCCTCGCGAACAGCAGGCCGGCTCACTTTCAAGCGTTGCGCCAGGTCGCGTTCGGAGGGCAGGCGCGAGCCGTGGGCATATTGGCCGTTCAAGATGCCGGACCTGATCTGGTCGGCAACCTGCTCGTAGATCTGCTTGGGGCGAAAGTCGGCGTGCATGGTGGCGATCTCCGGGGCCGGACAGCTCATGAATTTCAGGATCGCATGGTACAGCTGACAAAAGCGCGAAACAGGAGGTCAGCATTTTCCGTTGCTGTAATAGGACTGCAGTAGCGACTTGGTCAGACTCTTGCTGTGTCGAGGCCGTCATGGCACGTGCAGCCACCAGGCCTGGCCAGTGGCCTCGAACGTGGGCCTGAAACTAAAAAAGCACCCGAAGGTGCTTTTCCTGGCGATGCCATCAGCCGGCCAGGCCGGCCACCCTGGCGCGTGCCGCGTGCAGCTTCTTGTAGCTGTCGATCAGCCGCAGGTGCCGGTCCAGGCCTTCCAGTTGCATGCTGGTAGGCGTCAGGCCATGGAAGCGCACGCTGCCTTGCACCGAACCGATCACCGCGTCCATCCGCTCGTTGCCGAACATGCGGCGCAAGTTGGCTTCGTAGTCCGCCAGCTCCAGCTCGTCGTCCAGCTCCACTTCCAGTACAGCGTTCATGGCCTGGTAGAACAGGCCGCGCTCGACGGTGTTGTCGTTGTATTGCAGGAACATTTCCACCAGTTCCTTGGCCGGATCGAACTGCCCCAGGGCCACATGGATCAGCAGCTTCAGCTCGAGGATGGTCAACTGGCCCCAGGCGGTGTTGTCGTCGAACTCGATGCCGATCAGGGTGGTGATGTCGGTGTAGTCGTCCAGCTCGCTTTGTTCCAGGCGCTCCACCAGGTTGCGCAGGCCGTCTTCGTCCAGGCGGTGCAGGTTGAGGATGTCTTCGCGAAAGAACAGCGCCTTGTTGGTGTTGTCCCAGATCAGGTCGTCCACCGGGTAGATTTCCGAGTAGTCCGGCACCAGGACCCGGCAGGCGGTGGCGCCCAGGTGCTCGTACACCGCCATGTAGCTTTCCTTGCCCAGCTCTTCGAGGATGCCGAACAGGGTGGCGGCTTCCTCGGCGTTGGAGTCTGCGCCCTGGCTGGAGAAGTCCCACTCGACGAACTCGAAGTCGGCCTTGGCGCTGAAGAAGCGCCACGACACCACGCCGCTGGAGTCGATGAAGTGCTCGACGAAGTTGTTCGGCTCCATCAGGGCCTGGCTCTCGAAGGTCGGCTGCGGCAGGTCGTTCAGGCCCTCGAAGCTGCGGCCCTGGAGCAGTTCGGTGAGGCTGCGCTCCAGCGCCACTTCGAGGCTGGGGTGGGCGCCGAAGGAGGCGAACACGCCACCGGTGCGCGGGTTCATCAGGGTCACGCACATCACCGGGAATTCACCGCCCAGGGAGGCGTCCTTGACCAGTACCGGGAAGCCTTGCTCCTCCAGGCCCTGGATACCTGCAAGGATCGCGGGGTACTTGGCCAGTACCTCCTGGGGCACGTCCGGCAGGGCGAGCTCGCCCTCGAGGATTTCGCGCTTGACCGCCCGCTCGAAGATTTCCGACAGGCACTGCACCTGGGCTTCGGCCAGGGTGTTGCCGGCGCTCATGCCGTTGGAGAGGTACAGGTTCTCGATCAGGTTGGACGGGAAATACACCACCTTGCCATCCGACTGGCGCACGAAGGGCAGCGAGCAGATGCCGCGCTCGGTGTTGCCGGAGTTGGTGTCGTACAGGTGCGAGCCACGCAGCTCGCCGTCGGGGTTGTAGATGCCGAGGCAGTACTCGTCGAGGATCTCCTGGGGCAGGGCGTCCTTGCGCCCTGGCTTGAACCAGCGCTCGTCGGGGTAGTGGACGAACTCGGCGTTGGCGATGTCCTGGCCCCAGAACTGGTCGTTGTAGAAGAAGTTGCAGTTCAGGCGCTCGATGAACTCGCCCAGGGCAGAGGCCAGCGCGCCTTCCTTGGTTGCACCCTTGCCGTTGGTGAAGCACATCGGCGACTGGGCGTCGCGGATGTGCAGCGACCAGACGTTGGGCACGATGTTGCGCCAGGAGGCGATCTCGATCTTCATCCCCAGGTCCGCGAGGATGGCCGACATGTTGGCGATGGTCTGCTCCAGCGGCAGGTCCTTGCCGGCAATGCAGGTGCTTGTGCCCGCGTCCAGGCCGGGCATCAGCAGGGCCTGGGCATCGGCGTCCAGGTTCTCCACTTCCTCGATCACGAACTCGGGGCCGGTCTGCACCACCTTCTTCACCGTGCAGCGGTCGATGGAGCGCAGGATGCCCTGGCGGTCCTTCTCGGAGATGTCCGCCGGCAGCTCGACCTGGATCTTGAAGATCTGGTTGTAGCGGTTTTCCGGATCGACAATGTTGTTCTGCGACAGGCGAATGTTGTCGGTGGGGATGTCGCGGGTCTGGCAGTACAGCTTCACGAAGTAGGCGGCGCACAGCGCCGAGGACGCCAGGAAATAGTCGAACGGACCCGGTGCCGAACCATCGCCCTTGTAGCGGATCGGCTGGTCGGCCACCACCGTGAAGTCGTCGAACTTGGCTTCAAGTCGGAGGTTGTCGAGAAAGTTGACCTTGATTTCCATGGGGGCTACCAGAATAACGAGCAATACGAAAAGGCCGCCATTATCCGGTTTTTCACCCGGAAGTCTTGCGCTTTTCGGCTACGACCGCCGACCGGTGCCAGGCTGCCGTGATCAGCCTGGCAGGCGGCTTGGCAGATCGTCGAGAAACCTGGCGATCTGCCGAGCGCCGCGCAAATGAATGACCGGCACCTGCGGCCCCACGGTCTGGCGGACCTGTTCGATACCCGGGCGATTGTGCTGGTCGAAGTGCCACACAAACCCCAGGAACTTGAGGAATTCGCGGTTCAACTGCTCACGGCAGCCGGCCGGCAGGTCGGCGCGTGGGCGGTTACGCAGAGAGCGCATGAAGACTCGCTTCAGGCAGATGGTACGTGGGGTGTCGAGCCAGATCACCAGCTCGGCCTGGGGCAGGCGCAGGTCGAAAGTGCGCCGCGAATAGTTGCCCTCGCAGATCCAGGCGTCCGTGGCCACGGCCTCGCGGACTCGCTGGCGAAACACCTCGGCCTGGGCCTCGACCCAGCCGGGTTCCCAGAAGAGGCGGTCCAGGTGCACCACCGGTGCGTCGAGCCGGCGCCCCAGTTCACGGGCCAGGGTGGACTTGCCGCTCCCGGCATTGCCCAGTATCACGATGCGTTGCATGAGCCAGTCCCTGCTGAAAAAAGCCGCGCAGTCTAGCATCGGTATCCGGGCCGGATGCAGGGTCTTCAGTGCACGCTGTTGGTGAACAGGCCCAGGATGAAGTCGCGCACCTGGACCAGGCGCGGGTTGCGCATCGCGGTCTTGTTCCACACCAGGTACAGCTCGTTGGTGGGAGCCTCTGCCAAAGGCGTCAGGGACACCAGGCGGCCGGCCTCCAGGGCCTCGCGGCACTGGTAGTCGGGCAGCACGCTCCAGCCTTGGCCCTGCACCACCAGGTCCTGGATGATGCGCAGGTCGGCGATGGTCAGCGCGGCCTGCAAGGTCGGGGCGAACTGGAACAGGGCGGTCCAGACCGGCCGGATCAGCGGCAGGTCTTCGTCGAAGGCGATCAGCGGCACCCCGGCCAGCGCATCAGCCGATGGTCGCTCGCCCAGTTCCCGAGCTCGCTGTGCAGAGAGCACCAGCAGGAAGCGCTCGGTCAGCAGCCGGGCGAAACCGTGGGCATGCTCGTCCGGCAGGGAGGCGGTGATCGCCAGGTCGGCGGTGGAGCTGTCCAGCAGGTTGTAGATGCGCTCGCGGTTGCCGGTGTGCAGGCGGATCTGCAGCCCCTGTTCCAGCAGCGGCGCCAACCCGGAGGCGAGTTTGCCATGGATGAAATCCGAGGGGCCGGCGATGTGCACGGTGCCGCCCATTTCATCGCCGAGGCGGTAGGACGCCATGCGCATTTCCAGGCCGTCCAGCATCGGCCCGATGGCCCGCGCCAGTTCGTCGGCGGCCTCGGTCGCGGTGACGCCGCGTGAGCGCCGCACGAACAGCGGTTTGCCGACGAAGGCTTCCAGTGCCTGGATGTGCAGCGAGGCTCCGGGCTGGGTCATGCCCAGGGCCTGGGCGGCGCGCGAGAACGATTGCAGGCGATAAGCCTCGATGAAGGTACGCAGGTGGTCCAGATGGCTCATGAAACGGTATCGCGCCGCAGTGGGCGCCCTCGCGAAGTGTTCCCGGTTGATTGACGGACAAGCGCCGGCGACCTGCAAGGTCGCCGGCCAGAGGCTTGCAGCATAGTGCCCAGCCTGGCTTGAGGTATAAAAATAATTTGGCATAGGTATCAAAGTAATAATTTTTCGTATCGATCGTGCCTCCCTACGCTTGCGCGCATTCCTGGCCACGGGCCGGTTTTTCCACTGTTCAGAGAGTGCGCTCATGCCCTTCATCGTCTACATCTTCAGCCTCAGTGCCTTCGCCCTGGGGCTTGCCGAATTCGTCCCCATCGGTCTCACCGAGGTCATGGCCCGGGACCTGGGCCTGCAGGTCGAGCAGGCTGGCGGCGCAATCACCCTGTATGCCCTGGGCGCGACCTGCGCGGCGCCGATCCTCACGGCCCTGACGGCAAGCTGGCCGCGCCGGCGGGTGATGCTGGGCACCGTGCTGGTGTTCTGCGCCGGCAGCCTGGGTGCCGCATTCGCCAGCAGCCTGTGGTCGCTGCTGGCGGCCCGGTTTATCGCCGGCATGGGCCATGGCCTGTTCCTGGCCGTGGCGTCCAGTACCGCAGCCCACCTGGCCGGGCCGAAGCAGGCCGGCCGCGCAGTGGCCGGGGTGTTCGCAGGCTTCACCCTGGCCATGGCCATTGGTGTGCCCATCAGCACCTACCTCGGTGGCCTGGGCGCTTGGCGACCGGTGCTGGGGGCGATTGCCGGGTTCGGTGCATTGGGCTTCCTCGGGCTGCTGTTTGGCATGGATGAACCGGCCAGGGCTTCGGGGGCGGCGGGTCGGGATTCGGCGGCCTCGGCACTCAAGTCACTGTTGCATCCCGCCTTGCTGGTGGCTGCCCTGGTGACCGTGCTGGGTTATGCCGGTTCGTTCAGCGCCTATACCTACATTGCGCCGCTGTTGACCGGCGTGACCCAGGTCAGCATCGCCACGGTTGGCCTCTTCATGCTGGGTTATGGCGTGCTCGCCGCGGTCGGCAACCTGCTGGGTGGACGCCTGACCGATCGCCTGGGCGCCGACCGGGCCAGTGCCATCGTGCTTGCCGGTATTGCCGGCTGTGGGCTGGGCTTGTGGGGGCTGGTGCATTCGGCCCTGGCCATGGCCGTGGTGGTGGCTTTGCTAGGGCTGTTCACCTATGCCGCGGTGCCTGCGTTGCAGGCCCGGCTGATTGGCGTTGCCGAGCGACATGCGCCCCATGCCCACGGCGTGGCGGCGGGGCTCAACATCGCCGGGTTCAACCTGGGGATCGCCCTGGGCGCGTGGTCGGGTGGGGTGACCCTGGGCTCGCTGGGCATTGCCCGCATGGGCCTGACCGGGGCGGGGCTGGCACTGCTGGGGCTGATCCTGCTGGTTTGGCTGGGGGCTGCCGGATCGGGCCGGGCCGTCGGGCCTGCCAAAGACGCAGGACACTGAGCGTACGATTCGCCCTGGCCTGCCGGGTTCAAGGCGCCGCGAGGTTGGCGCCGCTGCGCCACAGGGCCGGGGTCTGGCCGACCTGGGCCTTGAACAGCCGCACGAAGTAACTGACGTTCTCGTAGCCCACCTCGTAAGCGATGGCCTTGACCGACAGGTCGCTGGCCAGCAGCAGTTTCTTGGCCTTGTCGACCCGCACGCGCTGCAGGTAGAGATTGGGCGGCAAGCGGGTCGCCAGCTGGAAGCGGCGCTTGAGGGTGCGTTCGCTCAGGCGGGCCTCGCGAGCCATGTCGGCGAGGGTGATCGCCTGGCCGTGGTGGCTTTCGATCCAGTCCTGCACCTTGAAGATCGCCGGATCGCGGTGATTGCGATGCCCCGGCAGGATCGGGCTCAGGCGCTCGGGTGCCGCGACCAGCAAGTGGGTGGCGCAGAGCTGGGCGAAGCGGTCGCCACGGTCCTGGGCCAGGATCTCCAGCAGGGCATCGAAGCCACCCCCCAGCGACCCGCTGCTCCAGATGCCGTGTGCCTGCATGAAGGACGGGTGGGCGATGAATTCGCAGTTGGGATAATCCCTCTTCAATTGCCGGACAAAGGCCCAATGGGTTGCCAGCAGCAGCCCTTGGCCGAGCCCGGCCGCCGCCACGTAGCAGGCGCCTGTGGTCATGCTCAGAATCCGCGCCCCGCGCTCCCGCTGACGGGCGAGCCACGCCAGGGCTCGAGCGTCGGGATGAAAACCTGCGCTCAGGCGTGGGCCTTCGAGCGGGGGAATCACGATCAGCCCGCAAGCGCCGGCATCGTCCAGCGCGCCGTCCGGGTGAATGACGTGGCCACTGGCGAGGGTGATCGGCGCGCCATCGCTCGACAGCACCCTGACCCGATAGCCCTGGGCGACCCCAAGGTGTCGTTCCAGCAGTGAAACGATGCGAAAGAAATCCGTCGCCGAGAACAGCCCCAGGCCCCAACAGCCGTCGTAGGCCAGAATCCCCACCTCGTCCATGCATCCTCCTTGGCCTGATCGGACTATCGTTCAGCCCTTTAGAACATCGCATGCAATGGAGCGCAAGGCTAGGATGGCCGGCATCGAAGGCAACGGTATCCAGGAGCAGGACATGCAGGCAACCCCTAGCAGGACAGTGGATCGTTTTGCCGATCTGCTGGGCGTCGAACATCTGTCCGCCAGTTTCGAGCAGGCCGCGTGCCGGCTGCGGCTGGGCGCTGAACATCACAACGCCCTGGGGGGCGTGCATGGCGGGCTGATCTTTTCCCTGGCCGACATCGCCTTCGCTGCCGCGTGCAATGCCGGGCAGGCGCTGTACATCGGCCTGCAGGCCGAGATCCGCTACATAGCCAGGGCCCGGGGCGATGAGCTGACCGCTACCGCCACCTGGATGGGCGGCGGGCGCAACATCGCCCATTACCAGGTGCTGGTCACCGACAATCTGGGCAACCGCATCGCCCTGTTCAGTGCTTCGGCCTATCGCCTCGGCCAGTGAGCCTGGGGCAAGATGCGATCCCCTTGACCGGCTGCGCAAGCAGTCATGAGCACGGAGCCTGGCCATGCCACCCGTTCGTACCCGGCAATACTGGATCGATACACCAGGCGGGCAACTGTTCGCCCAATGCTGGAGCTGCACCGAGGAGCAGGCCCCGCCGATTGTCCTGCTGCATGACTCCCTGGGCTGCGTGGCGTTGTGGCGCGATTTTCCCGAGCGCCTGGCCCGGGCCAGCGGGCGCCGGGTGATCGCTTATGACCGTTTGGGCTTCGGTCGTTCGGCGGCCCGCAGCGGGTTGCCTGCGGCGAGTTTCGTCGAGGACGAGGCGCGGGGCGATTTCCAGGCCGTGTGCCAGTACCTGGGCGTCGAGCGGTTCGTGGTGTTTGGCCACAGCGTCGGTGGCGGCATGGCCGTGGGTTGCGCTGCGGCCCATGGACAGCGTTGCCTGGGGCTGGTCACCGAGTCGGCCCAGGCCTTTGTCGAACAGCGGACCCTGGACGGCATTCGCCAGGCGCAACGCCAGTTCGCCGAGCCGGGGCAGTTGCAGCGCTTGCACAAATACCATGGGGACAAGGCGGCCTGGGTCCTGCAGGCCTGGACCGACACCTGGCTGAACGAAGCCTTCGGCCAGTGGAACCTGGATATGCCACTGGCTCGGGTGCGCTGTGCGCTGCTGGTGCTGCATGGCGACCGCGACGAGTACGGCTCGTTGCTGCATCCCGAGCGCCTGGCCGCGCGGGCTGCTACCACGGCCCAGGTGCAGGTGTTCGCCGAGTGCGGCCATGTGCCCCATCGCGAGTATCCCGAGGCGGTACTGGAGCGGGTCTGCGGGTTCCTGGCAGGCTGAGGCCCGTGGCGGTGGTCGAGTCTGTGCGCATCATCACAATTGCCATGTGCCAGTATCTTGTGGTCGGCGAAAACCTGCTTATATGATTCGCCCGCCATACCACAGGCCGCCTTGCCGGGCAGGCCTCGGGTTCTTTCAGCGGCTCTACAGGGATGTTCACGGGATGAAAAACATGTTCGAGGCCGGTTCGCACAAGACCGGCCGCCTGGGTCGGGCGCTGGCCGCCCTGGTGCTGACCACCGCAACCTTCGGGGTGCCAGCGCTTGGCTACGCCAAGGATCCGCTGGTGCCACCGGGTGCGGTGCTGGCGCTGATCAACAACGTCCAGATCGATGACCAGGCCGAAACCTTCGAGCTGGAAGATGGCGTCGTCTCGAACTTCTGGTATGGCCGCGAGATCGACCTGGGCGGCAAGCACTACTACGCGACCTTCTCCTGGTTCACCCGCGACCGGGCAGCCCGTGCGGGCGAGGACTTCATCGCTCCGGAGGTCCAGGTGCGGCTGGCGGACGCGACCTTCGAACTGGCTCGCCCGGGTCAGAAGCAGCCTTACGATATCCGCAGTATCGAGCGCAAGATCGGCTACTTCGGCGCCCGCGAGCAGCCCGAGGAAGTGGACACCACCCGCGAGGCCCTGGAGTACCGCACCAACGATGGCCGCCTGGTCCTGGCGGTGCCCACGGCCACCTTCGACAGCGGCTACGGCATCAGTGCTTATGCCATGTTCGTGTTCAACCCGGACAAGACCCCGGAGGAGGACGGCTGGGTCTGGAGCTACCTGGGGCAGGTATTGACCGGTGAGGACAACGCGGCGGCCTGCGACGACGGCACGGTGATTCCCTGCATCGCCAACCAGGGCGAGCTGAACTTCGTGGCGGCCCAGGGCCCCATGCCGCGCTTGCTGGTCAAGTTCAGCGGCACCACCTCCGCGGGCGACACCCAGACCCGCAAGCTGGGCGACGCCGATGACGTCAGCTACGTCTTCGATGGCAAGCAGGTGCAGTACGTCCGCCAGTGATCGACGTGGCACTTGAAGGTGAGGGCAGCGTGGAGGTGATCGATTTGCAGCGGTTGGATATCGACTTGAGCGCGGTGGGCAGTTCGGCTGAACTGCAGATCCTGCTGCGCGACGCCCTGGGGTTTCCCGCGTGGTACGGGTGCAACTGGGATGCGTTCTGGGACGCGATCACCGGGCTGGTGGAAATGCCACGGCAACTGGACATCCATGGCTGGCCGGGGTTGTGCCAGCGTTTGCCCGATGATGCGCGACTGCTTGCCAAGTGCCTGCAGCGGCTGGGCGACCAGTATCCGCAACAGGCTTCGCTGGTGACATGGCGCTGAGGGGCAATTTACTAATCCTTGGCGTTGCTCTATAAATCTGCCTTGCGGCGCGCACTACTGCAGCGCCATCTGGTGATAACAGGAGGATGCTATGTCACCGTTAAACGTGAAAGCCTGACGATTTGCCCCACCACCCCCTCGCTTGACGATCTCGAGACACGCTGGTCCCGGCGCTGGCTCGAAGAAGGCACCTACGCCTTCGACCGCACTGCTCCACGGGACGCCGTCTATTCCATCGACACACCGCCGCCCACGGCCTCCGGCTCGCTGCACGTCGGCCATGTGTTCAGCTACACCCACACCGATATCATCGCTCGCTTCCAGCGCATGCGCGGCAAGACCGTGTTCTACCCCATGGGTTGGGACGACAACGGCCTGCCCACCGAACGCCGGGTAGAGAACTACTATGGCGTGCGCTGCGATCCGCAGGCGCACTACCTGCCAGGCTTCCAGCCGCCGGCCACGGTACCGGCACGTCGTGGCGACTATGTCGCGATCAGCCGGCGCAACTTCATCGAACTGTGCCACCGGCTGACGGCCATCGACGAACAGGCGTTTCGCAGCCTGTTCGTGCAACTGGGGTTGTCGGTGGACTGGGGGCTGACCTACGCCACCATCGATGAACGAGCGCAGCGGGTCAGCCAGCGTGCGCTGTTGCGCAACTTCCAGCGCGGCGAGCTGTACAGCCAGCAGGCGCCGTGCCTGTGGGACGTGACGTTCCAGACGGCCGTGGCCCAGGCCGAGCTGGAAGATCGCGAGCAGCCGGGGGCCTGGTACGACCTGTTGTTCCAGGGGCAGGAGGGGCCGGCGCTGAGCATCGCCACCACCCGTCCCGAGTTGCTGGCGGCCTGTGTGGCGCTGGTGGCGCATCCGGATGATCCGCGTTACCAGGGGCGGTTCGGACAGCAGCTGCGTTCGCCGCTGTTCGAGGTACCGGTGCCGCTGCTTGCCCATCCACTGGCCGACCCCCAGAAGGGCACGGGACTGGCGATGGTCTGCACCTTCGGCGATCTGACGGACGTGCTCTGGTGGCGCGAATTGCAGCTGCCGACCCGTTCCATCATCGGCCGTGACGGTCGCCTGCTGGAGCAGGTGCCTGAGTGGCTGGCACATCTCGCGGGGCGCCAGGCCTATGCCGAGCTTGCCGGCTGCAACCTGGCCCAGGCACGCCAGCGGTTGTTGCCGCTGCTGCATGAGTGCGGTGGCCTGCTCGGTGAGCCACGACCGATCCGCCATGCAGTGAAGTTCTTCGAGAAGGGTGACCAGCCGCTGGAAATCGTCGCCACTCGCCAGTGGTACTTGCGCAATGGCGGGCGTGATGCCGACCGGCGCCAGCAATTGCTGGAGCGTGGCCAGACCCTGCAGTGGCATCCACCGTTCATGCGCAGCCGCTATGAGCATTGGGTGGGTGGCCTCAGTGGCGACTGGCTGATCAGCCGGCAACGGATCTTCGGCGTGCCGATTCCGTTCTGGTATCCCCTGGATGCTCGAGGCGAGCCGGACCATGACCGGCCAATCGCCGCCGCCGAGGACGCATTGCCGGTGGACCCGACCCTGGACACGCCGCCAGGCTATCAACCGGAGCAGCGGGGCCAGCCCCATGGCTTCATCGGTGAGCAGGACATCATGGATACCTGGGCCACCAGTTCCCTGACCCCGCAGATCGCCGCGGGCTGGGAGGAGGGCGATGGCCTGTTCGAGCAGGTCTTTCCCATGGACCTGCGCCCCCAGGGGCACGACATCATTCGCACCTGGCTATTCTCGACCCTGGTTCGCAGCCACTTGCAGCACGCTGCCTTGCCTTGGCGGCATGTGGCGCTGTCGGGCTGGATCCTCGATCCGGACCGCAAGAAGATGTCCAAGTCCCAGGGCAACGTGGTCACGCCGCTGGCGCTGCTGGAGCAGTACGGCAGCGATGGCGTGCGCTACTGGGCGGCCCTCGGGCGACCCGGTAGCGATACTGCCTTCGAAGAGCAGCAGATGAAGATCGGCCGGCGCCTGGCGCTCAAGCTGTTCAATGTGTCGAAGCTGGTGTTCGGCCTGCCCGGCGATCCTGCAGGCCCTGTCTCGCAGGCGCTGGACCAGGCCATGCTGCAACGCCTGGAACACGTCACCGACCAGGCGCGAGTGGCGCTGGAAGGCCACGACTACAGCGCTGCGCTGATGCGCATCGAGGGTTTCTTCTGGTGGTTCTGCGATGACTATGTCGAGCTGGTCAAGCGCCGTGCCTACCGGCCAGAAGGGCACTCGGCACGCAATGCCCTGGCCCGGGCCTTGAGCGCCCTGCAGCGGTTGTTTGCGCCATTCCTGCCCTTCGTCTGCGAAGAAGTCTGGCGTTGCTGGCAACCGGGTTCGGTGCACCGTGCGCCCTGGCCCGAGGGCTGTGCGGGGAAGGCGGATGCGGAGCCGTGGCTGGAGCTGGTCAGCGCGACGCTGGCGGCGATCCGCAAGGCCAAGTCCGATGCCCGGCAATCGATGAAAGCGCCGGTGGCGCGGGTCGAAGTGGTGGACCAGGCGGCGTTCCTGGAGCGCCTGCAAGGCGCCCGCCAGGATCTTCTGGAAGCGGGCCAGGTGGCCCATCTGGAGTTCATCGAGGGCCCCGAGCGGCAGGTGCGGGTCTGGTTGCAGGCTTGACCCTGCAGCGCATCCCGCCCGCCGACGCGAATCTGCGTCGGCGGGCGGTTTATTTTCCCCGGTCGATGCTGCCACTATGTTCGCCCGTATCAGCGCCTGCCAAGGGAAGCTCCAGTGAATATCCAAGACCACCCGCAAGACTACTCAGACCTCAAGCGTGCCGTGGGCCTGCTGGAGTCGCCCTCGCTGACGGCACGCCTGTCCGGCCTGCTGGGTTCGCCCATCGAGAGTGCGGTCAAGGCTTTGCCGGCGGTGGTGGCGCAGAAGATCAACGGCGCGGTGGTGGCCGCGCTGCACAGTTCCGCCGATGCGGCGTTGTGGAGCCTGGACAACCAGCCGAAGAAACAGGCCTCGCCGCGCTTGCACAAGCTCTATGCAGCGGCTTCGGGGGCGCTGGGAGGCGCCTTCGGGTTTGCTTCGCTGTTCGTCGAACTGCCGGTATCCACCACCATCATGATGCGTTCGGTGGCCGATATGGCGCGCAGCGAAGGCTTCGACCTGGCGGACTTTGCCACCAAGCAGGCGTGCATCGAAGTGTTCGCCATGGGCGGCAACAGCGAGGCCGACGATGCCACCGAAACTGGTTATTACCTGACCCGCAGCTTCACCACCCAAGCCATGCAGCAACTCTCCAAGGAGCTGGCCGCCATCGCCGCCAAGCAGGGCGCCGATGCCGTCAGCCGGCTCTCGCCAGGGCAGGTGGGCAAGTGGCTGGCGGTGCTGATCGAAAAGGTCGCGGCGCGCTACGGCGTGACCATTTCCAGCAAGTTCGCGGCCCAGGCGGTGCCGGTGATCGGGGCCTTCACCGGCGCCACCATCAATACCCTGTTCACCGACTTCTACCAGGACATGGCCCGCGGGCATTTCATCGTCAAGCGCCTGGAGCAGCAGTATGGTTTCGAGCCGATCAAGGCGGCCTATGCTGAGCTCAAGGGCAAGCGGCTGGCGGGCTGAGGCCTGGTTGCTGCTGGTAGTGGAACCCTGCCACGGAAAATTCAACCGATGGACATGTGCAAGCGACAGCCCGCGGTGGTGGCGCTCATTTGCAGGGTGGCACCGTGCGGCGGATCGGTGTAGAAGCATCCCGGGTAAACGCCCCGGTCTTTGATCGAAACCACTGCCAGGAAGGTCTGCCTTGTCCAACGCCAATCCCATCACCCACGTCGCTTTCGAAGCGGACCAGCTCTGTCTCGGCTGGGCCGATGGCTTGCTGCTGCGTCAATCCCTGGGGCGTTATGGCCGCTTGCAGGAAGCCTCGGCCCAGCAGCGCCAGGCCTGGCGAATCTCGCCCCAGGGCAGCTCGGTGCTCTGGCCCGGGCTGGGTGAGCAGGGGCTGGTGATCGAGGGGGGTGACTGGATCTGGGAGCATGTGTGCGAGCAGTCCATGGCGCGCTTGCAGGCCCTGGATTGGGACCTGGAACGCCTGGCTGCGCGGGACCAGGCCATCGTCGCCCTGTGGCGCCTGGAAGCGGATGGCTACAACGGTGGTTTCCTGCAGTTCTTCTGCAACTGGGGTGAGCGCAGCTACCAGCTGGCCCTGGACGCACTCCAGGCGTTGGGCGCGACCCGGGCCAGGGCGGTGGTGGAACGCCAGCGGCAGGCGATCGGTGATCTGCAGGGCCATCCGCAGCTGGAGCGACTGTGGGATATTCCCGAGTGGCTCAGCGACGAGCAGCATGAGCTGATCAGTGGCGAACTGGACGATCAATTGTGGACGGCGCTGGAAGAAGTGCCGGCGCTGGCGGCCAGCCATTTCTACCCGCCGGCCTGCGAATGAGCGCGGCGGTGGCCCAGGACGATGGGCGCCGACTGGCAGCCGTTGCGAATGCTCAGGGTCAGCCTGTGGTCGACCGCGGATGACGCCAGCGACTGGCAGGTCAACGCCTCGCTGCTGCTCAGTCCGGACCAGCTGCAAGCGTTCGCCCGGCAGGTCCTGGCCGAGCTTTCGACGCCCATGCTCTAATGCCGCGCTTTTCCCCCGGCAAACGGATTTTTCCATGGCTGAACCGCGTATCCGCGCCCTGGCGCTTTGTGTCTTCCATCACCAGGGCAAGATCCTGGTCCACCAGTTCGACGATCCCCACCAGCAGCAGACGGTCTTCCGCCCGGTAGGTGGCGGCATCGAGTTTGGCGAGCGCAGCGACCAGGCCATCCGCCGCGAGGTGAAGGAGGAGCTGGGGCTGCCCATCAGCCAGCTGCGCCTGCTGGGCACCCTGGAGAATCTGTTCACCTACCTGGGCAAGCCCGGACACGAAATCGTCCAGGTATATGACGCAAGCTTCGACGATGCGAGTGTCTACGCGTGCAGCCAATTGCACGGCGAGGAAACCGACGGCATGGGCTTCACCGTCAGCTGGCATGACAGTTCGAGCTTCAGCCCGCAAGCGCCCCTGGTGCCCCAGGGGCTGGAACGGTTACTCAAGCAGGCCGGCTTGCTCGACTGAGCGGGGTTGCGGGTGCTGGATGCAGCACTCGGCCCTGGCGGGCGCCATGGCCCGACAGGGCCGTTGGGTCAGAAGTCCCAGCGGGTGCTGAGCATGAAGTTGCGCGGTTCGCCGTAGGCGGCGGAGTTATAGAAACCGACGTTGGTGTAGTAGGACTTGTCGAAGATATTGTTGACGTTCAGGGTCGCCGACAGGTTGTCGGTGATCTGGTAGCGAGTCATCAGGTCCACCAGCCAGTAGGATTGCTGGGTGATGTCCTGGTTGCGGTCCAGCGGCTTGTTGTAGATCGAGTACCAGCCTTTGCTCTGCCAGCGCAGGCCGCCGCCGACGGTCAACTTGTCCAGCTCGCCCTTGAGCTTGTAGGTGGTGTACAGGTTGACCTGATCCTCGGGTTCGAAGGTGGAGAGCTTGTCGCCCTTGTCATCGCGCACCACCTTGTGGGTGTAGCCGGCCTGGATCTGCCAGCCCGGGCGCAGCTCACCGGAAATCTCCGCCTCGTAGCCCTTGGTGACCGCCTTGGAACCCTTGTAGGCGAAGTTGTCCGGGGTAGGGGTCAGGTTGTTGTAGGCGTCGTCGGAGATCGGCCGGTTGTTCTCGCGAATCTCGAAGTAGGCCAGGCTGCTGTTCAACCGGCCTTCGAAGAATTCCCCCTTCAGGCCCAGCTCGTAGTTCTGGCCTTCATCCGGCTCCAGCAGCTTCTGGTCCTTGTCCTTGTTGAAGCTCTCCTGGGGCATGAAGATATCGGTGTAGCTGGCGTATGCCGAGAAGTTCTCGTTGAGGTCATAGATGATCCCGGCATAGGGGACGAACCGCCCGCTTTCCCGGTACGACGGGGTCAGGCCGGTCTGGTGGTAATTGACCACGCGCCCGCCGAGGATGACGTTCAGGTCGTCGACCACGTTCAAGCGGGTGGTCAGGTACGCGCCCGTCTGGCGGGTGGTGTCGTCGGTAATCTGCGCCGGCGCTTGCCAGATGGGCCGGGAAATCTGGCCGTTCCAGTTGTAGAAGTCCACCTTGTTGCCCTGGGGCCAGACCGGTGACCAATAACCCTTGCCTTGCCAGCGCGAGGTGCTGATCGAACCGCCCAGCACCAGCTCGTGGTCGCGCCCGAACAGGCTGAACGGACCGCTGGCATAGAGGTCGGCGGAGGTGCTCTTGGTTTCGCCGGTGTACTTCTGGCCGTTGATCTCGGCGCTGCCATCGGCCTGGGGCTGATCGAACTGGATCGAGCCCAGCTCTGCGTGGTAGCTGTTGATCTTGTGGTCCAGTTGCAGCTTGGTGACCCAACCCTCGCCCAGGTCGTGTTCAAGCATGGCGAAGGCGGTGCGGGTGTACTGCTCCCAGGCGCTCCAGGTGGTGCCGTTGTTGTAGGAGCGCGACATCTTGTTGATGCTGCCGTTGGAGTTGACCAGCGGGAAAGTGCCGGACCAGCTGGAACCCTTGGGAATGTTGTCCTGCATGTCGGCGCCTACGGTCAGCATCGTGTCGGGGGACAGGTCGAATTCGAGGATGCCGTAGTAGGTTTCGGTCTTGCGCGAGTAATGGTCCAGGAATGACTTCTTGTCCTGGTAGGCCGCCACTGCGCGCCCCCGGACATTGCCGCTGTCGGTCAGTGGGCCACTGACGTCCACCTCGCTGCGATAGTTGTCCCACGAGCCTGCGCCGAGGGAGGCATGCCCCTTGAACTCGGCGGTGGGTTTCTTGCGCACCAGGTTGATGGTGGCGCCGAGGGAGCCGGCGCCGGTCAGCAGGCCGGTGGCACCCTTGAGGACTTCGACCCGGTCGTAGATCGCCATGTCGCTCAGGGTGTTGCCCGCCGAGTAGGCGACGTTGCGTGAGGTGGAGGGAATACCGTCGTACTGGAAGTTGTTGATCGAAAAGCCGCGGGCGTAATAGTTCGTCCGGTCGGTATCGTAGGCCGACACGGTGATGCCCGGGGTGTGGCGCATCACGTCGTCGACGTTGTTGAGACTGAAATCCTCCATGTGCTGGCGAGTGATGACGCTCACCGATTGCGGGGTCTGGCGGGGGCTCAGGACCAGCCGGGTCGCGGTGGCGAGGGTGCCTGGGGTATAGGAGCCGGTGCCTTCGGTAACGGTGCCCAGCTGGTTGCTGATGATCTGGGTCGCTTCCAGTTCCACCGCCTTGTCGACCGCAGGCAGGCGGGTCAACAGCACGGCGTTGACGCCATTGCGTTCGAAGCCCAGGCCAGTGCCTTCCAGCAGCTTGGCCAGTGCCTGTTCAGCGCTCATCCTGCCGCTGACTCCCGGTGATTCGAGGCCTTGGGCCATCGACGAGGAATAGGCGATCTGCAACCCGCTCTGGGTGCTCAGCTGGTCCAGGGCCTCGGCCAGGGGTTGCCGGGCAATGGAGAAACCATGGGTATTCGGCGCTTGATTGCCGGGAGCGGTCGCAGGCTCGACAGCCGCCGCGTGGCCGCAGGCCAGGCAGATGGCCAGGGCCAGGATGCTGCGGGCGGGGAGAAGGGTTGAGAAGTGCATGGAAGTCCCGTACGGAATAGGAATGATTTGCAAATGCAAACACCCTGACGGGTTGTGCTGCCCAAAGCCGTAAAATTTTTTACGCCTTTGAGCGGCTGGTCAGCGGAGCACCAGGATACCGCCCGGCAGGCGGGTGAACTCGGTACCGGTGACCTTGCTCAAGGCCTGGACGACGGCTTGCGGATCGTCGAGCTGGTAGTTGCCGCTGACGTGCTGGCGGGCAGCGTCATCGTTGAACAACAGGATCGGTGCCCGGTAGTAACGACGCAGCTCTTCCAGCACCTGGGCCAATGGCGCGTCCTGGAAAGACAGGCGGCCGTTGAGCCAGGCCATCTGTCGTTCGCTGCCTTGCAGGTTCAACGCTTGCAGGTGCCGGTCTTCCAGCCGTTGCCAGTTGCCGGCCTGCAACAGGCTCTGCTCGCCGTTGCCTGCGGCCAGGCGGACCCGGCCCTCGCGCACGGCTACGGTGACGCCATCGTCGTGGCGACTGACACTGAAGCGAGTGCCGACCACGGTGACCGTGGCCTCGCCGACCTCGATGGTCATGGGCCGGGACGGATCGTGGAAGGCTTCGACATACAGCTCGCCACGCAACAGGCGGATGTGCCTGTGGCCGCTGGTGAAGTCGGTGCTGATGGCGCTCTGGCTGCCAAGAACCACATGCGAGCCATCGGCCAGGTCGAGCGGTGCCAGCTGGGCGATGCCGCTCAGGTGATCGGCTTGCAGGCGTAGCGGCAGGTCGGTGCTCCAGCCTGCGCCGAACATCAGCAACACTGCGGCAGCGGCTGCCAGCCAGCGGCCCAGGGGGCGTTTGCGGCGTACCTGGGCCGGTATCGGAGGCAGGTCGAGATCCAGGGCCAGATGCTCCAGGGCCTGTTCGAAGGAGGCCGAGTTCCACAGCGCTTGCAATGCGTCATAGGCGGCTGCGTGCTGGGGATCGGCCGAGCGCCATTGTTCGAAGCGCTGGCGCAACAGCAGGTTGCTGGCCAGCGCTTCACGCTGGCTGAACCAGTCGCTGGCCTGCTCTCGTATCGCATCGCGGGGGAGGGCATTGCTCGGGTGTTCAGTCATCGGGGTCCTGCCGGTCGGTGGCCTTGATGCAGGCATTGAGGGCGTGGCGCAGGTCCTTCTCCACCGTACTCAGGGAGACCTGCAGACGCTGGGCTATCTCACCCTGCGAAAGGCCGTGCAGTTTATGCAAAACCAGGATTTGCTGCTGACGTTTGGGCAGGCTGGCCAGGACATTCTGGAGCAACTGCAATTGCTGCTGGCCCTGGACATGGCTGTCGGGGCCTGGCGCCGTGGTGGGCACCTGGTTGATCTGGCTATCGTCGCCGGGCTGGTATTCGAAGCGTCGTTTGCTGCGCTGGTGGCGCAGGTGATCGAAGGCCAGGTACTGGGCCGTCTGGTAGAGGAAGGGCTGCAGGTGCTCGATCGGACGGCTGTGCAGAGCCTTGGCCACCCGCAAATAGGCTTCCTGGGCCAGGTCCTCCGCCAGGCTGGCACAGCCGACCACCCGCGACAGCATGCGGATCAGCGCACCGCGCTGGGCGATGAACAGCGTGTTGAGTTGTTGCTGGTTGTCTGCGGTCACCATCGCCCACTGTCCTCGCTACCCTGATGCGGCATCAGCGTGAATGGGCGGGTATTCTAATGAGAATTCATATCATTACCAGTGGGTGCCCCGATGGTTTTCCCCGTGACCGACGCAAGGCTGGCCAACCGCCGGACCTGGGCCTGTCGCGGAATGTTTTTGCTGCTTGATGGTCGATCCATCATGGCTCCCGCATGTTCCGCCCGGCTTCTCGCAGCGCGGTGCGGCGGGGTGACAGAGGTTCATCAGGACGCATCGATCATGCACCTTGTTGTCAGGACCACCTGTTTCAGCTTGCTGCTAGTGGCTGCTCCCTCGTGGGCGGCCGACCCGCAACCCGCCGTCCAGGCCGCTGCGCAGGACAAGGCCCGGGCCCTGGAACAGAAGGCCGCGGACAAGCAGAGCCCGAAGGCCGAGCCCCTGGCTGTCCCGCTCAGCAAGCGCGAGGCCCAGGCCGTCGACCCGGCAGGCCAGGCCCCCGTGGACGATGCCCTTACGTGCCTGTCGCGAACCCTGTATTGGGAAGCCAAGGGCGGTGAGACCGCGGATATGGAAGCCGTGGCCGACGTGGTGCTCAACCGCCTGGGTCACGAAGGGTTTCCCGGTACGGTGTGCGAGGTGGTCAAGCAGGGCTCGCAGAAGAGTCCCTGCCAGTTCTCCTGGTGGTGCGACGGCCGCCCCGACCAGGTAGAGGAAGAGGACCGCTACCGCATCGCCAAGGAAATTGCCCGCAAGGCGCTGAACCAGCAACTCAAGGACCGTACCGGTGGTGCCCTGTACTTTCACGATCGCAGTGCGTCGCCGGATTGGGCCAGGGCCTACATCAAGACCACCGAGATCGGCAGTTTCCTGTTCTACCGGCCCAAGGACGTGGCGGGCCGCTAATGTCCCTGAAGGTGCTGGCGCTGCCAGCGCCGGGCCAGCGCACCCAGGCGGTGGCCGGTGGATTGCTCGAAAGCCTTCGCGCGGACCTGCTCCAGCAGCGTCTGGCAGAGCTCGGGGTCGAGCGGGAAACCCTGCTCCAGCCACCGGCTCGCGCATTGCGGCCAGTAGGGTGAGCCGGAACACAGGGCGCTGAGCAGTACCTCGCGCAGTGACAGGGGGTCGGGCAACGGCGCCTCGATGCCCAGCTCGGCGACGGCCTCGGCCAGGTTGGCCATGACCGTCGCGCAAGGACGCTCGAGCAACGGCAGCAGCCAGACGTAGCTGAACGCCCGGGTCATGGCGCAGGCGGCCGTTGGATCAGCGAACGGGCGGGTGTCATGGCTGCTGGGGGAACTGATCGGTGATGGCATGCCAGTCGGCCTTCATGGCCACGCAAAGGTGTTTCTGCTTGGGGGCTACCAACGGGGTGTCGAGGGTGGCAATCGCGATCGACAGCCATTCGCGGAACTCGCCGTCGGCGCGGTGCCAGAACAATGAAGAGCCGCATTGGCCACAGAACTGGCGCAGCACCCCGGGCGAGGATTCATAACCCTTGAGCATCTTGCCGTGGTCGGTGACGCTGATGTTCGAGCGCAGGGTGCTGGCGTAGGTGGCGAAGGCCGCTCCGTGACCCTTGCGACACCGCGTGCAGTGACAGTGGGTGAGGGCCTTGAGTTCGCCGTCGACCTGGTAGTTCACGGCGCCGCACAGGCAGCTGCCTTGGTGCTGGTTGTGCATGTTCATCTCTCGCTTGAGGGGCCAATTGCGGGGGCGGCACTTGGGTGCAGCACCGAGTCCTTCATGAAACGCCGCGGACCCGCCCTGATGCAAGCCCCTGGGCCGCCAGGCGCGACAGAGTGGACCGAGGTGGGGTGCGTCGGGCATTCAAACCAGCCCCATTGACGGATAATCTGTCGGCATCGGTCACAGGTTCATCGGGAAGGAGCGCCAGGCATGCAGGGACTGGAAAACCGTATTCCGCCACCGGCGATCACGCTGGCGTGGGGAGTGCTGATGGGCCTGGTGGCCCGCTGGACGCCAGGGCTGGAGCTGGACCAGGAGCTACGCCTGGCACTGGCGTTGGCGCTGGTGTGCGCCGGAGTGTCGGTGGCCCTGGCTGGCGTGGTTGCGTTTCGCCGGGCCAGGACCACCATCAATCCGCTCAAGCCTGGG
Source organism: Pseudomonas sp. L5B5 (assembly GCF_020520285.1). NCBI lineage: Bacteria > Pseudomonadati > Pseudomonadota > Gammaproteobacteria > Pseudomonadales > Pseudomonadaceae > Pseudomonas > Pseudomonas sp. L5B5. The sequence goes on along the minus strand of NZ_CP084742.1, from coordinate 1,720,646 downwards.
AGCGCCTCGGCGCTGGTGACCTCGGGCATCTATCGCGTGACCCGCAACCCGATGTATGTCGGTTTTGCCCTGTGCCTGCTGGCTTGGGGCCTGTACCTGGCCAGCCCGCTGGCACTGTTGGGGGTGCCGGGGTTGGTGCTGTACCTGAATCGCTGGCAGATCATCCCCGAAGAACGTGCCCTGGAGCGGCTGTTCGGGGACGACTTCAGGGTCTATCGGCAGCGGGTGCGACGCTGGTTGTGAGCGGGGGCGCAGGGTGGGTTCAGGCTGCCTGGGGCTGCAGTTGCAGCTGGCCCTCGACGTCCCGGGCCAGGCCACTGGCCAGCAACAGCGGCACCAGCAGCCGGTGCAATTGCGGCTCGACGAATTCCTTGACCGTATCCAGCTCCAGGTTGCCGGTCACCGGCAGTTCGGCCTTGGTATAGGACAGCCAGGCCTTCTTCAGGGCTTGCAGCACGTCGCTGCCGGCGGTGGAGGCGAAACGCCGACTGGCCACCCGGCCGGCGAAATCGAAGGTGTGCCGGTACTCGTAGCCGCTCTCGTCGCCCTGGCTGGCAACGCAACGGCCGCAGGTGCAGGGACCGTCGGCGAACGCGGCGCGCAGGTAGGCATTGAATTCGACGATGGGCTTGAGGGTCAGGCGCTTGTCGACTTCGAACAGGTCCCCGGTCATTTTTGCTTCACTGCTCAAGGTCATTTTCCTCATTCTCAGACGGTGTGTTTCTCAAGGGGCGCACCATAACAGCCGGATCGAGGCACGGGTACCTTTGTGACGGTCCGGGGCATCGAGCCCGAACCGGACGCCTGCTAGGATTCAGTGCGTCTTGACTGTCGTGCGCCAAGGCGTACCCCGAGCCTGTGAGGAAACCCATGTCGATCCATGCCGTGACCGTTACCTGTTTCGCCCAGATGCTGCGTGCCCTGCAAACCCTGTTGACCAAGGGCGAGGAGTACGCCCAAGCGCGGGGCCATGACCCGCAGAACCTGCTGGATGCACGCCTGGCCCCGGACATGTACGACCTGGCGGCGCAGGTGCGTTTTACCTGTACCCAGGCCCGGGAAGCAGTGGAACGCCTCAGCGGCCAGCCGGTCACTACGCTGCCGGCGCCGGCCAGCATGGCCGAGGCCCAGGCGTTGATCCACCAGACCCTGGCGTTTCTCGCGGGTGCCGATCGCCAGCTGATCGACGACAGCGGCCAGCGGGCCGTGGCCATTGAACTGCCCAACGCCATCACCTTCGACATGACCGGCGAGGAGTACGCGCGCAACTGGGCCACGCCGCAGTTCTATTTCCACCTGGTTACTGCCTACAACATCCTGCGCCATAACGGTGTGCCCCTGGGCAAGGCCGATTACGCGCAGCACATGTTCGCCTACCTGCGCCCGTCGCAGGCCGCCGGCTGAGCCTGGCACGGCTACAGCGGTGGGCGTTGCAACTGCACCCACTGCTGTACCGACGGGCGCTGCCACTGGTGCCGGGCATACGCCAGCAGATTCGCCGGTACCGGGTCGCCGTTGAGGATCAGGCGGTTGAGCATCAGCGCCAGGTCGACATCGGCGATCGACCATGCGCCGAACAGGTACTGGCGACCGTCCTCCAGCAGCGCCTGGGCCGCGTCGATCAGCTTGCCTGCCGCGACCTGGGCCTGGGCCGACAGCGGCTCGCCCCGCTGGCCGTAGAACACCACCAGGGTCGAGCGCTCCTGGCGAATCGGCAACAGATCGCTGCGCAACCAGGCCTGGACCTGGCGGGCCTTGGCACGTTGCTGCGGCGCGCGCGGGTAGATCGGCACCTGGGGAAACAATTCTTCCAGGTACTCGGTGATGGCCGAGGACTCGGCCAGGGCGAACCCTTCGTGCACCAGGGTCGGCACTCGCCGGGTCTGGGACAGGCGGGCGTACTCCTGGCCAAGGTTCTGCGCGGCGTCGAGGTCCAGCGTCAGCATTTCGAAGTCGATGCCTTTCTCCCGCAGCGCCACGAATACCGACATGGCATAGGGGCTGGTGAACTGGGCGTCGACATACAAGCGCGGGCGAGAAGCGGTCACGGCAGGATCTCCAATGAGGGGAGCGGCCACGCTAAGAGATCGCGGGCGAGAAATACAATGCAGGATTTTCATGGGCCTATTCTTCGCTGGAATACTGCGCCGAGCGCCATTGCCTGATACCCCGTGTGCAGCCGAGCGCGTGCGGGGATGGGCGCTCCATGCACCGGTGAGCAGCGCTTGCCTGGCTAGATGTCCCGGCCGAGAAAGCTCTCGCGATCCACGGGTTTGTCCTTCGCCCGGACCAGGCGCTTGAACAAGCGGCCGTCGATGGCCACCAGGCCCAGGGTGATCAGGGACATGCCCAGCAGGTGCTTGGCGTGCAGGTGTTCGCCCAGGACCAGGGCGCCCAGCACGATGGCACTGACCGGGATCAGGAACGTCACCAGCATCAGGTTGGTGGCGCCGGCGCTGGCGAGAATGCGGAAGAACAGCACATAGGCCAGGGCCGTGGACAACAGGGCGATGCCCAGCAAGGCGGCCCACACAGGCAAGCTCGGCAGGGCCAGGGTCCAGGGTCGGTCCACCAGCAGTGCCAGGGGCATCAGCAGCAGGCTGGAGGCGCAGACCTGTCCGGTGGCGCTGGGCAATGGGGCAATGCCCATGGCCTTGAAGCGCCGGCCGAAGATCCCGGCCAGGGCATAGGACAACGCTGCCCCCAGCACGGCCAACTGGGCGCTCGACTGGTCACCGAGGCCGGCCAGGGCATCGGTGCCGATCATGATCGCCACGCCGATGAACCCTACCGTGACACCGGCCAGCTTGTTGCCGGTGAGTTTTTCGTCGGCGGTCAGCAGGTGGGCCACCAGTACCGCGAACAGGGGCGTGGTGGCATTGAGGATCGCCGCCAGGCTGCTGGCGATGTGAGTCTGCCCCCAGACGATCAGGCTGAAGGGCACCAGGTTGTTCAGCAATCCCATGCCGAGGAACGCTTGCCACGCCTGGCGGTCGGTGGGCAGTTTCAGGCCCGTGATCCGCAGCACCGCCAGCAGGGCAACGGCCGCCAGGCACAGGCGCAGCAGGACGATGGTCAAGGGCGGCAGCTCCTTGACGGCAATGCCGATGAAAAAGAACGAACCGCCCCACAGGACGGACAGCGCCAGCAATTGGCCCCATTGCGAGGCGCCCATGACGTTCTGCTTGGCCATGCCTGTAGCTCCCGTTTGCTGATCGATGATTGAGTTTTGTTCGGTTTTTTTGTCGAGCGCTTGCATTTGAAATCGTGCTGGGGCCAATTATTCTGGGAGTTTCCAGCCGCTGACAAACCAGCATTTTTCGCTGGATGATTAAGGAGGGCTAAATCATGGGCGTGGAGTTGCCGTCCCTCGTCGCGTTACGGGCATTCGAAGCCACGGCGCGCCACCTGAGTGTGACCCTGGCGGCTGGCGAGCTGAACGTCACGCCCGGTGCGGTGAGCCTGCAGGTCAAGGAACTGGAGGCGGCCCTGGGCGTGACGCTGTTCGTGCGGCGGCCCCGACGGTTGCTCCTGACCGCTGCCGGCGAGGAGTATTTCGCCACCTTGCGGACGGCATTTCGCATGATCCGCGAAGCTACTGTCGAGCTGGTGGGACGCACGCGCCTGGAGGTGCTGGTACTCAGTTGCACACCGAGTTTCGCCGTGCAATGGCTGGTGCCGCGCCTGGGGCAATTCGAGGCGCGGGTCCCTGGGGTGGATGTACGCATCAGCGCCTGCAACCGCGTGCTCGACCTGGCCCGCGATGGCATCGATCTTGCGGTTCGCCATGGTTTTGGTCGCTACGACGGCCTGGTCAGCGAGCGCCTGCTCGACGATCAACTGGTGCCGGTGTGCAGCCCGCAGTTGCTGGGCACGGAGGCCATCCTGACGTTGGCCGGGCTGGCGCGCCTGTGCCTGCTGCATGACGAGCATCGCCATGACTGGCGCCTGTGGCTCGAGGCGGCAGGGGGTGCGCCGCTCGACGAGTATCAGGGGCGGGTGTTCGTCGATGGCAACGGGGCCATCGAGGCGGCGAAGGCCGGCCTCGGCGTGGCCCTGGTCCGCCGCTCGCTGGTAGCGCGGGAACTGGCCGAAGGAGCGCTGCTGGCGCCCATGGCACAGGGCATCGCCAGCGATCTGGCCTACTACCTGGTGTATCCGGCCACTGCCCTGGAACGTCCGGCGGTGGCGGCATTACGCGAGTGGATGCTGGTGGAGGCGGGGGGCGCCGTTACCCGCGCTGTTTCGCCGTCCTGAGCGATTCGATTGGCAATGAACGTCGTTCAACTGTTGTACAAGGAGTCAGCTGTGCCGCTATTCGAAACCCCGCGCCTTATCGGGTGGCGCGCCGTTTCTGGAACCGCGGCCTGGCCACCGAAGCGGTGCGTGGCGTTCTGGCGTTGGTCTTCGGCCCGCCGGGCCTGGACTGCGTGGTGGTCATTATCGAACCGGATCATGGTGCGTCCTTGCGGGTCGCCGAAAAGGCCGGTTTCAGTGAATACCAGCAGATGGAGTTCCATCAGCGCCCGGTACGGTTGTATCCCATGGGTGGCCAGCATCGGCAGGCACTTTGCCTTGATGGTTGAGGCGGCATGCTGGCCCCATGATTCCCGAAAGTTCGCCAAAATCACTTTAATTTCAGGTGGTTAGGTGACCGCAAAATGCGCCATGTGTTGATTACGCTGACTTCGTTTGCCTTGATCGGCGGGGCGTGCAGCGCCCAGGCCCGGGAGCTGGCGGCCAATGACCGGTATGTCTGCAGCTGGGGCGCAGGCACGGCTGCCCGGGCCCAGGAGCTGAAGTTGTCCGGGGTGTCGCTGTATGCGGCGCGGCAGAAGATCCAGATCTACAAGTTCAGCAAGGGCTGGATGCGCATGATGGCCCTGGGCATCACCGAGCAGACCTACGACAGCGCTTCGCGGATCAGGCCCGAGGCGTTGCGCAAGAGCTTTTACGATGACTGCCTGAGGTACAAGTTGGCCCGTCGCTGATTGACCGAGGCCGTTATGACTTGCCCCGCCTATTTCATGCAACAGGCCCAGCATGCAGGACGCCAGGCGTTACCAGCTGCTTGCCCAACCTGCGTGTGCGCGCCGCTGTGCCGCGACGATCTGTTGCAGCGGATGATCCGGGCGACGGATATCGATCCTTGATCATGAATGTAGTTCGTGATGATCAGGATTAAAATGAGTTTGTCTCAATATGTAGCCGATGCCGACAATGGCCGCCACTCACACATTGGAGGTGCACGTCATGGCTTTGGCTCATTCCCTGGGATTTCCGCGCATTGGCCGCGACCGTGAATTGAAGAAAGCACAAGAAGCGTTCTGGAAGGGCGAACTCGATGAGGCCGGCCTGCGGGCCGTGGGCCGTGCACTGCGCAAGGCCCACTGGGACCTGCAGAAAAACGCCGGTATCGAGTTGCTGCCCGTGGGCGATTTCGCCTGGTACGACCAGGTCCTGACCCATTCCCTGATGTTCGGCGTGATCCCCGAGCGCTTCCGCGGGCAGCACGGCCAGGCCACCACCCTGCAGACCCTGTTCGGCATGGCCCGTGGAGCCAGCGACAGCTGCTGCGGCGGAGCCCATGGCCAGCCCCTGGTTGCGCAGGAGCTGACCAAGTGGTTCGACACCAACTACCACTACCTGGTGCCTGAGTTCAGCGCCGACCAGCAGTTCCAGCTGAGTTGGGAGCAACTCTTCGAAGAGGTCGAGGAAGCCCGGGCCCTGGGGCACACCGTCAAGCCGGTGCTGATCGGGCCGCTGACCTACCTGTGGCTGGGCAAGGCCAAAGGTGCGGACTTTGACAAGCTGGAACTGCTCGATCGCCTGCTGCCGCTGTATGGCCAGATCTTCCAGCGCCTGGCGGCCCAGGGTGTGGAGTGGGTGCAGATCGACGAGCCGATCCTGGTGCTGGACCTGCCCCAGGACTGGAAAAGCGCCTTCGAGCGTGCCTACAACCAGATCCAGCGCGATCCGCTGAAGAAGTTGGTAGCCACCTACTTCGGTGGCCTGGAAGAGAACCTCGGCCTGGCGGCAAACCTGCCGGTGGATGGCCTGCACATTGACCTGGTACGCGCCCCCGAGCAGTACCCGACTATTCTCGATCGCCTGCCGGCCTACAAGGTGCTGTCGCTGGGTGTGGTCAACGGCCGCAACGTCTGGCGCTGCGACCTGGACAAGGCCCTGGTCACCCTGCAGCACGCCCATCAGCGCCTGGGCGAGCGCCTGTGGGTCGCGCCTTCCTGCTCGCTGTTGCACAGCCCGGTGGACCTGGACCGTGAAGACAAGCTGGATGCCGAACTCAAGAGCTGGCTGGCGTTCGCCGTGCAGAAATGCCAGGAAGTGGCGGTGCTGGCCCAGGCCGTGGACCAGCCGCAGGCTCCAGCAGTGCTCAAGGCCCTGGAGCAGAGCCGTGCCGTGCAGGCCAGTCGCGCGGCCTCGCCGCGCATTCACAAACCAGCGGTCCAGGCTCGGGTAGCGGCGATTACCGCCAGGGACAGCCAGCGTCAGTCGGCCTTCACCCAGCGCATCGCCCAGCAGCGCGCCGGCCTGGACCTGCCGTTGTTCCCGACCACCACCATCGGTTCGTTCCCGCAGACCGCTTCGATCCGTCTGGCGCGCCAGTCGTACAAGCAGGGCAAGCTGAGCGCCGCCGAGTACACCGAGGCCATGCACAGCGAAATCCGCCATGCGGTGCAGGTGCAGGAGCGCCTGGGCCTGGACGTGCTGGTGCACGGTGAAGCCGAGCGCAACGACATGGTCGAGTACTTTGCCGAACAGCTGGACGGCTATGTCTTCACTCGTTTCGGCTGGGTCCAGAGCTACGGTTCCCGCTGCGTCAAGCCGGCCGTGATCGTGGGTGACCTGAGCCGCCCGAAAGCCATGACCGTGGAATGGATCCGCTACGCCCAGGGCCTGACCGACAAGGTGCTCAAGGGCATGCTCACTGGCCCGGTGACCATGCTGATGTGGTCTTTCCCGCGGGAGGATGTGTCTCGCGAGGTGCAGGCCCGGCAACTGGCCCTGGCGATGCGCGACGAAGTGGTGGACCTGGAAGCGGCCGGCATCAAGATCGTGCAGATCGACGAAGCGGCGTTCCGCGAGGGCTTGCCGCTGCGCCGGGCGCAATGGCAGCACTACCTGGACTGGGCCACCGAAGTGTTCCGTCTGTGCGCCTCTGGTGTGCGTGACGAGACCCAGATCCACACCCACATGTGCTACAGCGAATTCAACGATGTGATCGAGTCGATTGCCGCCATGGATGCGGACGTGATCACCATCGAGACCTCGCGTTCGGACATGGAGCTGCTGGACGCCTTCGAAGCCTTCGCCTACCCCAACGAGATCGGTCCTGGCGTGTACGACATCCATTCGCCACGGGTGCCGGACGCCACGGAAATGGCCGACCTGTTGCGCAAGGCTGCCCGGCGCATTCCTGCCGAGCGCCTGTGGGTCAACCCGGACTGCGGCCTGAAGACCCGTGGCTGGCCGGAGACCGAAGCGGCCCTGGTGCACATGGTCACGGCGGCTCGTCAGTTGCGTAAGGAACTGGCCTGATTCCAGGTGTGCAACACCTGCAACCGGAACACTGAGCAGTGCTCCGGTTCTGGGTGTTGTCACCTTCGCACGGATCAGGGCTGCGAGATCATCCACGCCGGGATCAGGTTCTGCAGCGAGCAGGTAGGGTTCGCAGGCCGGTCGACCAGATCATCTGATCCGTATTTTTCTTGTTCATCTGCATCTGTTATCAGCACAGCCGAGCTTCGAAAATGGCGCACCCGCCCGGCTCCTGGCTGGAGAGCGGGCCCGCTGCACCCTAATGTTGTTCAGGAGGTCCGATGACTAAGATGGCGTTGTTCTTGTTTGGGTTTCTGGCCTTGACCATCGCAATCGGTGCGCTTGCTACCATCTCCCCGACCTGAATCAGGGTCGACCCTGGCTGCGGTGGCTCGTCTGATGGCGTGCTGCCGTTCCATCCCCCCATGTCTGCATTCACTTCCTTGAATGACCTTCATCCGCCCTAGCGGCGGGCATTGCACTGGATCGGCGAGTTGCGCCACCCTGGCGCACCTTCATTGCAATGGATTGCCCGCATGCCCCCGATCGTTTCCTGCGCAGGCTGCCTGCGGCTCCTTCACGGGGGGCGCTGATGGCTGCGGCCCTTTCGTTGCTCGGCAACTACCTGCTCTACCTGCTTCCGGGGCTGGCGCTGCATGGCGTGTGGTTCGGCCTGACTCCCCGGCACCTGATGGGGCTGCGCATCGCCATCCTGTTGCTGGGTTTCGTGCTGCTGCGGGATGTGATGACGCCATTGCAGTTCTGGACCCTGGGCGCTGGCGCGCAGATCGGCTTTATCGCCAACCCGTGGGTGTTGGCGGGCCTGGGCCTGTTGTCGCTGGTTACGCTGGCCGGCCTGGCGCGGATCGATCCGCCGCTCTGGGCCCTGGTGATCTGGGTACGTCGGAGGTGGCTGGCGGGTATCGGCGTGGGGTTGCTCGCCGGCGCCGCGCTGGGGGTGCCATTGCGCCTGTATGCCGGGATTGGCCTGGAACCGACCATGGGGCCCTGGCTGCTGGGCATGGCAGTGCTGGCCCTGGGCGGCAATGCCTTGGAGGAAGTGCTGTTTCGTGGCCTGCTGCAGGGTTATCTGGAGCAGCGCTGCGAACCCTGGCGGGCGGCGTTGCTCAGCGCCGTGGCATTCGCCGCCTGCCATGGTTTCCTGGCGTTCAGCGTCACCCGCGCGGGTTGGCCGGTGCTGCTGTTCACCCTGCTGGAGGGCCTGATCTGCGCCGGCCTGCGCTGGCGCCATGGTGTACTGGCAGCGATCGCGGCCCACGCTACGGCGATATGGTTGATCGCCGTGCCCATGTGAGCAGGCGACCTACCGGGAGAACTTGCGGGCCCCGACCACGCAGAGGATGACCGCCACCGTCACCCCGAGCATGCCCAGGCTGACCTGCTCATGCAGCAGGCTGGCGGCCAGGGCCAGGCCGAAGAAGGGTTGCAGCAGCTGCAATTGGCCGACAGCGGCGATTCCGCCCTGGGCCAGCCCGCGATACCAGAAGACAAAGCCGATCAGCATGCTGAACACCGAGACGTAGGTCAGGCTGCCCCAGGCGGGCAGGCTGATGCCATTGAAGGTGGCGGGCAGGGTGAGCAGGGTCAGGATGATCATCACCGGCAGCGACAGCACCAGCGCCCAGGAAATTACCTGCCAGCCGCCCAGGGTCCGCGACAGCTTGGCGCCTTCGGCGTACCCCAGGCCGCAGACCAGCACCGATAGCAGCATCAACAGGTCCCCCTGGGGCGAGGCCGTCAGGCCCTGGGAAAACGCATAACCCATCACCAGCAGGCTGCCCAGGATCGAGAACAGCCAGAACACCGGGCGTGGTCGTTCGCCGCCGCGAATCACCCCGAACACCGCGGTGGCCAGCGGCAGCAGGCCAAGAAACACGATGGAGTGGGCTGAGGTCACGTACTGCAGGGCCAAGGCGGTGAGCAGCGGAAAGCCCAGGACCACGCCCAGGGCGACGATGGCCAGGGGGAGCACTTGCTGCTTGCCGGGCCGGCGCTCCTTGAACAGCAGCAGGATGGCCAGGGCCAGGACCCCGGCAATGGTGGCGCGGGCCACCGTGAGGAATACCGGGTCGAACTCGGCGACCGCGACCCGGGTCGCCGGCAGCGAGCCGCTGAAGATCAGCACGCCGAGGAAGCCATTGAGCCAACCGCTGGAGGTTTTTCCCAGCACGGGGGATTGCAGGTTCGAGGTTCGTTCCATTGAAGGGTCTCGCTTGGAGGGCAAATTCAGGCCGGCACCGGTGCAGGCCTTGCGTCGGGCTCATCCTAGGATCGAAAATCAGCACAATCAAAAAATTGTCATGGATACAGCGCCTATGGCCCGTGCCCGCTACAAGCAACTGGTGGACGCCTTTGCCACCGATATCCGTACCGGCCTCCTCGCGCCCGGCACTCGCTTGCCCACCCATCGCGAACTGGCGGCGCGGGAAGGGCTAGCCCTGGTCACCGCCTCCAGGGTCTATGCCGAACTGGAAGCCATGGGGTTGGTCAGTGGCGAAACCGGGCGCGGCACCTATGTCCGGGAAACCGCCTTGCCGCCAGGGCAGGGCGTGGACCAGCCCGCCACGGTGCCGGGCACCCTGGACCTGAATTTCAACTACCCGGCGTTGCCCGGCCAGGCCGAACTGCTGCGTGGCGCCTTGCGCCAGTTGGCGACCACCGGCGACCTGGAAGCCCTGCTGCGCTATCAGCCCCACGCCGGGCGCAGCCATGAACGGGCCGCGGTGGCGCGCCACCTGGCCCGCCATGGGTTGGCGGTGGAGAGCGAGCGAGTGCTGATGGTCAGTGGTGCCCAGCATGGCCTGGCGACCACGGTGATGGCATTGCTCAAGCCCGGCGATGTGGTAGCGGTGGATGCCTTGACCTATCCCGGCTTCAAGGTGGTGGCCGAGGCCCATGGGCTGGAGTTGCTGGCCATTCCCCTGAGCGACCAGGGCCCGGACCTCGAGGCCTTCGAACGCCTGTGCCAACGACGACGGGTGCGGGCGGTGTATGCCATGCCGACCCTGCACAACCCCATGGGCTGGGTGCTGGACCTGGCGTGGCGCCAACGGCTGGTGGCGATTGCCCGGGTCCATGGGCTGTTGATCATCGAGGACGCCGCCTACGCTTTCCTGGCGCAGCTTGCTCCTGCGCCCCTGGCTGCCTTGGCGCCAGAGATCACGGTGTATGTCTCGGGGTTTTCGAAGAGCGTGGCCACGGGCCTGCGGGTCGGTTATGTGGTGGCGCCGACGCCCTGGGTGCCGCTGCTCGAGCGCGCGATACGCGCCAGCACCTGGAACACGCCGGGGGTGATGACCGCCATGGCCTGTGCCTGGATCGAGGACGGCACGGTGGCGCGCCTGGAGCAGGAGAAACGCGAGGACGCCCAGGCCCGTCAGGTGCTGGCCCGTGAAGCCCTGGCCGGGCTGGCCTATGTCAGCCATCCGAATGCCTACTTTCTCTGGCTGCCACTCCCCGAGGAGGTACGGGCCGACCAGGTGGCCATGGCGCTTTTGCGCGAGAAGGTCTCGGTGTCCACCGCCGAGCCCTTTGTCGGTGCCGGGCCGGTGCCCCACGCCATTCGCCTGGCCCTGGGTTCGCTGGACATGGCCGACCTGGGCGTGGCGCTGGCCAGGGTCCGGCAAGTGATTGGCCGCTACGCCTTCTGACGCGGCAGGCGGCAAGCTTCACGCTTGTCGCTTGCCGCTGCTGTTCAGAGCTTGAACTGGTTCACCAGGCCGTTGAGGTCCACCGCCAGGCGCGACAGGTCCTGGCTGGCGGCGTTGCTCTGGTTGGCGCCGGCCGAGGTCTGGGTCGACAGGTCGCGGATGTTGATCAGGTTGCGATCCACCTCACGAGCCACCTGGGCCTGTTCCTCGCTGGCGCTGGCGATCACCAGGTTGCGTTCGTTGATCGAGGTGATGGCCTGGGTGATCTGGTCCAGCGCCAGCCCCGAGGCACGCGCCGCCTCGAGGGTCAGGTGGGCCCGTTCGTTGCTGGTACGCATGGCGCTGACCGCGCCTTCCGTGCCCTCCTCGATGGTGTTGATCATGCTTTCGATTTCCTGGGTCGACTGCTGGGTACGATGGGCCAGGGCCCGTACCTCGTCGGCGACCACGGCGAAGCCACGTCCGGCGTCTCCGGCCCGGGCCGCTTCGATGGCGGCATTGAGGGCCAGCAGGTTGGTCTGTTCGGCGATCGCGCGGATCACCTCCAGTACCTGGCCGATGTTGCGTACGTCCACCGCCAGGTGCTCGACCCGTTCGCAGGTCTGGGTCACGTCTTCAGCCAGTTGGCCGATGGAGTCGACGGTGTGCTGTACCTGTTCGCGGCCATGGTGGGCGGTGCGGTCGGTGTCCTTGGAGGCTTCGGAGGTGCTTACGGCATTGCGTGCCACTTCCTCCACGGCGGCGGTCATTTCGTTGACCGCGGTGGCGGCCTGTTCCACTTCATTGCTCTGCTGATGCAGGGTATGGCTGGAGTGGCTGGTTACCGCATGCAGTTCTTCGGCCGCCGAGGCCAGTTGGTTGGACGAGTCGGCGATGCGCTGCAGGGTGTTGCGCAGGCTGGCCTGCATGGTCTGCAAGGCTTGCAGCAGGCGCGCCGGTTCGTCCTTGCCGCTGATGGCGATGGTCTGGCCCAGGTCGCCGCTGGCGATGGTCTCGGCCACGCCCAGGGCCTGACCCAGGGGATGCACGATGCTGCGAGTGAACAAGAGGGCCAGGGCGATGGTCAGGGCCACCACGGCCAGCAGGATCACCAGGACCAGGGTGGTGGCGTTCTTGAACACCAGGCTGCTTTGCGCAGCGGCGGCGACCCCGCCCTGGGTGTTGATGTCGATGATGCTCAACAGCTCCTTGAGCATGGTGTCGGCATTGGCCAGGAACGGCCCGCCGTCGACGATGTCGATCGCCGCGTCCTTGTGGCCCTGGCGGACCTGTTCGAGCACCTGGTGCTGGTCCTTGGCATAGGCCGCCCTGGCGGCGAGATACCGTTCGTAGGCGGCCCGTTCCTCGGGCTCGCTGATCAGCTGTTCATAGGTGGCTTGCTGGCGATCCAGTTGCTGTTCGAGCTGATCGACCCGCGTCAGCAGGGCCTGGACATCGCTGGTGTTGCGCACCACCAGCATGCGCAGGGTGATGGTGCGGATCTGGGTACTGGTCAGCGCCACGGCATTGGCGGCGACGATCGAAGGTTGCCAGTTCTGGTCGACTTCAAGGGATTGCTGGTTCATGCGCTGCATTTCCAGCAACGAAAAACCCCCAAGGCCCAGCGCGAGCAGGGCGATCAGGGCGAAACTGAGCCCTGCGCGCAGGGATATGTTCATCGTTCTCAAGAGCATGACGGTGTTCCTTGTGGCAGCAAAAAGCGCAACCGGCGAGTGCGGTTGCATCGGTGCGGCGCGCTATGGAGCTGGCTCCATGGCGCCGTCGGCGTTTTTGCACACAAGGCAGGCACCAGGCGCATCTGATGGCGCCTTTGGCGAGCGTTATCCAGTGTAGGCGGGGGCACGTCCCCGAGCCGGAAAACCGCCCGATGATAGCACAATGACATGCTTGCTGGGCGGTCGGCTGAAGGGATTCAGCCAGGTTGGTCCAGGAGGAAGTCGGTGACAGCCCGGGCGCTCGCCTCGGGATGTTCCTGCATGAAGCAGTGCTGGCCGTCGAGCACCCGGGTATGCAGGGAGGGGTTGATAGCGGCCCAGCGCTCGATCGAGTGGGCCACGTAGGGGTAGCTGTCGCGCCCGCGGATTACCAGGCTCGGGGTGCGGACCTGGCGCAGGGAATGCCACAGGCGCCGGGGAACAGAGCTGAAGATGTCCACTTCACGCTCGGGGGCGCACTTGAGGGCCACGCCTTGGCCGTCGTCCTTCAGGCCATGCTCGACGTAGGCGGCCAGGGCCTCATCGCTCCAGCCCCTGAAGATCCCGCGATTGGCCAGCGCGGCCTTGGCCGAAGCGCGGTCCGGCCAGTGGCGCCGGCGGGCGGCGGCCTTGCGCGCCAGGTTGTGGCGGCGATTCAGGCCCAGCACCGACAGCAACCGCAACGAGCTGATCATCGAGGGCGTGAACAGTACCGGGTCGAGCATCACGGCCCTGGCGAACAGCGCCGGTCGCTCGGCGAGGATCAGGCAGGTCAGCACCCCCCCAAAACTGTGGCCCAGGGCATAGCGCGGCACGTCGCCGTAGTCGCCTCTCCCGGCCTCGAACGCCTCGCAGGCCAGTTGCGCGGTGCGGTTCCAGCCCAGGAAGGGGCCGCCATGGTCACTGTCGCCGTGACCCTGGATGTCGCTGAGCCACAGGTCGAACGACTCGCCCAGCAGCGCCAGCATCGGCTGGTAGGCCATGGCGCAGAAGCCGTTGCCATGGAGAAAGTGCAGCAGTGGCTTGCCCGAAGGCGTGGAACGCAGGCCACGCAGGGTAAAGCCTTCGGAGCACGGGTAGGACCAGGGAATCAACTGCATGGAGCCTCGACAGGGAGCGATGAGCACAGTCGGGCATTGTCGACGGGGCGGCATTCGAGTCAAGCGTCGATCCGGACCGGCTCCAGCACTATTGCTCCTTGAGCTGGCGGAACGACAGGCTGATTCGTTCGCCCGCGCCGGGCGCCTTGGGAATCGCATGCAGCCACTGGGTCTGCAAGGCGTCGGACATGTGCAGCAGCGAGCCACTGGGCAGGCTGTATTCGTGGATGACAGCACTTTGCTTGTGCTTGAACAGCATGCTGCGCGCATGCCCCAGGGAAATCACCACCACGCCGGTGCCGGCTACCAGCTGTTCATTGGCATCGGAATGAAAGCCCATGGACGACTGGCCGTCCGGGTAGAAGTTGAGCAGGCAGTTGTTGGGATGGAACCCCAGCAATTGCGCGATGACCGGACACAATTGTTCCAGTGCCTCGGGCATCGGTACGGCCGGGTAGCTGATCTGCGAGTAGTCGTAGGGCACGCCGAAGCTTGCGGTCTTGCGGGCCCGCATGCGTTCGTCCCAGAGCACCGAGGTCTTGAGTTGCTCGAACAGGGCGTGCGGGTCGGGAACGAAATGGGTAACGAAGTCGATATCGGGTGGGGTCATGATGGGCCTGCCTTGGCTGGAAAAAACAATCACTGGGAGGGGATGAACCGGGGGCGCTTCAGCGCTCTGTCTGGCGTTCCAGGGTGCCGCCGCAATGGGCCTGGAGAAACTGTGCGGCCCTGTGGCCCAGTTCGGCTTGCCTGGAACATATGGCCAGGACCAGCGGCGCCCTGGACAGCGGGTCGATGTCCAGGCGCTGGGTGCTGTCGGCTCGCAGGATCAGGGTCAGCTCCGTCCATTGGTCATCGGCCGCGCTGCGGCTGTCGCCATCGGAGTCGACATTGCACCTGGTGCCCCACAGGTGTTCGGCGACCTGGTAGAAGGCCGGGCGGGGGCCGGGGATGTGGAGCAGGAACCTGTGCATGGGGCTTGAGCGGGAGAGGGCGGACACCGACGGTATCTCGCCCTTGCTATTGCGTGCAAGTGCTGGTCGGTTCAGCCGCCGTTGGCGCCGAGGATGCTCGCCACTTGCCGGGGTTGGCAGTTGAGGTAGGCCGAGGACTTGAGCCAGCGCTGGTCGGGATACCAGGAGAACATGAACTGGCCGTCCTTGAGCTTGTCTATGACCTGGCGCGCCACTTGCGGGCGCACGGCCGGGCAGCCCTGGCTGCGGCCGATGCGGCCCTGGCGCTGGCTCCACAGGGGATTCACGTAGTCGGCGGCATGGATCACGATGTCGCGGTCACGGGCGCGGTCGTTGAAGCCCGGTTCCAGGCCGTCCATGCGCAGCGAGTAGCCATGGCTGCCTTCATAGCTTTCCTGGGTGCGGAACAGGCCCAGGCTGGACTGGTAGCTGCCCAGGCGGTTGGAGAACTGGGTGGCGAAGTTTTCCCCGGATTTCTGGCCGTGGGCCACCAGGTCGCGCAGCACCAGCTTCTTGCTGCGCAGGTCGAAGATCCACAGGCGCCGGGCGGTGGAGGGCTGGGAATAGTCGATCACGGCCAGGTGCCGGGCTTGCCGGGCACCGCTGCCGACCGCGCATTGCATGGCGCTCAGTGCACTTTTCAGGGCCTGGGGATTGAGTTCCGGGGCGGCGTGGGCGAGGCTGCTGTACAGCGTCGGGCTTGTCGTGGGGTGGGGCTTGCTGGCAGCAAAGGAAGGACTGCAAATGGCGCCCAGGGCAATGGCCGCCAGGCAGAATCGGCTCAAGAAGGTCAACATGTCTGAAACATCCCCATGGTCACTTTGGCTCCTGACGTCCTGTCTCCCCGGCAGTCTGGTCTATATGTTTAATGCCCAGGCCTGATTGTTGTCCGCATCTGCCGTAACGCTTGGCCCTCAGCCTGAGGGCAATGGATTGGAGTAAAGCAGTTGTTCAAAAAACACGCATGTTACTTGAGCTTGTGGCTGCTCGCTGCGCCATTGGTCGCTGCGGCCGAGGACCTGTCCCAGGCGCCGGCGAGCCCGGCTCAGCCAGCCTCGCCACCACTGGCGGTGGCCTGTCCGGCGCTGGCGCAGCGCCTGGACCTGCCCACGCAGCAGCTGTTGCAAGCCTTCTATCGTGAACATGGCGAACAACCGGTTTGGTCGGCTGGGGGCCGCCTGGGTCAACTGCAGGCGCAGCTGGCGCGGATGGTCGATGACGGCCTGGACCCCGGGCACTACCACGTGCCGTCGGCCAGCGCTGCCGGTGATGACCTGTGTGTCGATATCGACATCAGCCATCAGTACCTGCAAGCCTTGCAGGACCTGCATTACGGACGCCTTTCGCAAACCCGTTTCGAGCCATTGTGGCGCGCCCAGCCACTGCCGGACGACCGCCAGGACGTGCTGCTGGCGATCGCCGGGCCGGGGCTGGATGACATCGCGGCGGCGTTCGACCGAGCGCGGCCGAACCTGGATCAGTATCGCAACCTGCGCCAGGCCTACGCCCAGGAACGGCAGCAGCCCTTGCCCCATTGGCAGGTCGTGGCCGGTGGCCCGCTGTTGCGTCCGCAGATGCAGGACAAGCGCGTCCCCGATCTGGCCCAGCGCCTGTACCACGGTGGATTCCTGGAAAACTCCACCGTTGATGCCGACAACACCTACAGCGAGGAACTGGTGAGTGCGGTGAAGCGCTTCCAGCTCAGCCATTCACTGCAGGCTGATGGCGTGGTGGGGGCTGGCACCTTGAAGGAGATGAACGTCAGCCCGGTCCTGCGTCGCGAGCAGTTGCGCATCAACCTCGAGCGCCTGCGCTGGCTGGCTCGGGATTTCGAGCCGAACATCGTGCTGGTCAACGTTGCGGCGGCGCAACTGACCTTCTATCAGCACGATGCAGTGGTCTGGCAGACCCGTACCCAGGTTGGCCGCGCCGAGCGCCAGACCCCGCTGCTCAAGTCCCAGGTCACGCGCCTGACCCTGAACCCGACCTGGACCGTGCCGCCGACCATCCTCAAGGAAGACAAGCTGCCGCAGATCCGCCGTGACCAGGGCTTTCTCAGCCGCCAGAACCTGCAAGTACTGGATGCCAACGGCCAGCCCCTGGCTGCCGAGGACGTCGACTGGGAGCGTCCGGGCAACATTCTCCTGCGCCAGGGCGCCGGGCCGCGCAACCCTCTGGGGCGCATCGCCATCCGCTTCCCCAATCCATTCTCCGTGTACCTGCACGACACGCCGAGCCAGGCGCTGTTCAGCAAGGGACCGCGGGCCTTCAGCTCGGGCTGCGTGCGGGTCGAGCAGGCGCTGCAATTGCGCGACTGGCTGCTCAGTCCGGCGGAACGCCTGCGCACCAACGATCTGCTGGCCACGGGCCTGACGCACGAGTTCCGGTTGGCCAAGCCGGTGCCGATCCTGCTGACTTACTGGACCGTGCAGGCCGACAGCCATGGGCAGTTGTTGTATGCGCCGGACATCTATGGGCATGACGAAGTGCTGTCGGCCGCACTCGGTCGCAAGATCTGAGCATGAACAGGCGCTTGCGACCTTGGCTTGAGGTATCTTGTGCGGCCTTTTTGCGCCGATCAGCCAAGGCCCCGCGATGCCATTGACCAAACGCCAGCAAGCCGCCCTGGAGCGCGAGCTGGCCAGTACCCTCACCGAGGCCTGCGAGGCCGCCAAGGCACGTCTCGAGGGGTTTTGCTGGTTGACCCACGAAGTCGATTACACCGCCTTTCCTGCCAGCATGGTGGTGGTCTGGGTGTTCGATACCCAGGCTTGCAAGGAGCAGGCCCTGGCAGCGGGAGAGGGCGGCTGGATGGTCGAGCTCACGGCTCGGGCGCTGGAAGAGGCCGGGGTAGCCCTGGAACCGGTGGCGGCCCATGTGTTCTTCGACAGTGAAGAGCAATGCCGGCGGGTCAGTGGCGGCGACTGGGCCCGGCGCCTGGCCCGCCTGCGTCCGGGGCGGAGTTGAGATGGCCCGCGACATCGACAATCCCTGTATCGCCCTGTGCCAGCTCAGTGGCGACTTGTGCGTGAGCTGCGGCCGCACCAAGGACGATATCCGCAAGTGGAAGCGCATGAAGCGTCCGGAGAAGATGGCGGCGGTGCAACGGGCCAGCGTGCGCCTGAAAGCCCTGCGCAAAAAACAGGGCTGAAAGCCGCCTGCTCAGGCATCGCGTTCAAACTGCCCCTGTCCCAGGCGCCTGATGCTCAGCCAGAAGTCGTTCTCGGGTTCCAGTTCCGCCAGGTCGAGCGTCCACGGCTGTGCGAACTCGTTCTCTATCGTCAGCGTTCCGCTCCAATCGAAGTCCGGATTCTGCGAGATGGTGTAGCAGGGGTGAGGGTTGTCGATATCGAAGTGGATCGAGTAGACCGCCAGAGGTGCGGTCAGTAGCCGTTGGTGTTGATACAGGCGCCACAGTGCGCCGATTGCGGGTTCGCACAGGTGCCCGGCAAAGTCCAGGGCGCCGGGCACATCGTCCCAGGCCGCCTGGACCTGCTGCTGCGCAGCCGCCAGTCTGCGGTGTGGCGGCTCCCCACTGGGGTGCTGGACATAGATCAGGCGACTACCGAACTGCTGCTCGCATTGCATGACACCCGGGCGGACTTCCCAGTGGCCGAGCAGGGATTCGCTGATCAGGTCGATCTGCAGGGTCCGCAAACCTACACACCCTGGCGGCGCATGGCCAGGATGGTGCTGCCGAAGAAGATGAAGGTCGAACCCACGACCCGGTTGACCCACTTGGACAGCGCCGGGCGGGTCAACACGCCCTTGGCTCGGGAGGCGAGCAGGGCGTAGACGCTCAGTGAGGTCAGTGACAGGACCATGAAGATCAGGGTCAGGATGAAGAACTGAGGCAGCAGCGCGGCGTGCTGGTCGATGAACTGCGGAAACAGCGCGGTGAAGAAGATGGTCGCCTTGGGGTTGGTGGCGGCGGTCAGGAACGCCGACTTGAACAGCTTGAGCCGTGGCGGGGCGCTGGGGCCGTTGTCGTCCAGGCTGCTGGCGCTCAGCAGCGGGCTCTTGCTCAGCAGTTGCTTGGCACCGAGGTAGAACAGGTAGCCGGCACCGAGGATCTTCACCGCGTTGAACACCCATTCGGAGCTGGCAATCAACGCCCCCAGGCCCAGCATCGCGGCGGCGGACATGCAGAACAGGCCACTGATATTGCCCAGGGACGACCACAGGGTGGACTTGGCGCCGTAGGTCACGCTGTTGTGCAGGGCCACCAGGGTAGCCGGGCCGGGGCTGGCGATGGCAATGGCGGCGACCAGGGTGTAGGTGAGGATCGAGTGGGCATCCATGGCTTGGGCTCGTCGGGTGAAAGAGCCAGGATTCTACAGGACAAACTGTCGGAAAATCCTCTGCGCCGGGCCCTGGAACGCGATCTAGACGCCGCGGCGATAAATCAGCAGATCGCATGATGAGGCGATTACCAGCGTCCGGCCACTGTAGGAAAAGCCAAAGGCCCGACAGTCGTATTCGATGGCCAGCTTGTAGAAGGTCGCGGGGCGGTTGTGCTCGGCGCCATGGAGCCAGGAACCCGGCTCGACCAGCAGCAGGTGCTGCTCGGGCCAGGCCAGGGTCACGTTATGCACGCACCAGCCGTCGTCGCTGCCCAGCGGCAGGCTGCCGCCATTGATCCCCGACATGGCAATGGTCTTGCCTGCCAGGGGCCCGATGCCTTCGGCCTCGAGGTAGCGGTCACTCTCGACCTCCTCGGTGTAGTCCCGGGCGATTTTCTCGCCGGTCACACAGTCGATGACACTGCGCCCGGCACTGGAGGTCACCATCAGCAGTTCGGTGTCACGGTCGAAACCCACTTCCAGCAGGCTGCCGGCGGCCCGTTGGGTCACCAGCACCCAGGGGGCTGGCGGCGCGGTGACTGGCAGTTGCCTGATGGTTTCACGCAGGGTGTGCAGGGCTGATGGGGTCATAGGGCGTTCCGCTTGCAGGCCTTGCGGGGCCTGCTCGATGGCCGAGGGAAATAGAGGTCGGACGATTCTAGGCAACGAGTTGTCGCGGCGCTCTACATCATTGTCGTGATCGATAGTTATCATCAAAAAGTGGAGGTTCCGTTTTTCCGACAAAGGAGGAAGATAGCGCTTACACCGTTTTTGCTGCAGAAGGAAACCCCCGATGAGAATCTCGACTTTGCTGGCCCTTGTCGTCGTCTTGCTCTCGGGAACCGGTGCTTCTGGGGTGGCCAGCGCCGCCGACGAAGACATGGCCTGCCATTTCCTGCCCGTGGCCGATAGCGGCGCCAACCTTCAGCACGCACAGTCGGTCGGTGTGCTGTACAGCGAAAACACCCTCAATACCCTCGAATACCTCGAGCACTACCACGCGGTGGCGCTCAATGGCGCGAAGAGCGCCGACCTCGATCCACGCATCAGCCAGGCGTTCGTCAGCAGCTCCGACCCGAAACGGGCGATCAACTGGCTGATGGCTTCGCTGCACAAGCACTTCGCTTCTGTGACCGTCTACGACAACCTCGATGCGGCGGTCCAGGCCCATCCCGATGTGGTGGTGATGCTCGACACCTACAACCAGCTGGTGACCAAGCGCAACAACCGGGTCGAGGCCCGCTTCATCGCCAAGTTCTACGATGCCAACTTGCAGTACATCGGCCAGGCCGAAGGCCTGCGCGCCAAGGACATGCCTTCGGTATGGGTGCGGGGCAAGGCGGCACCGGAGATCGCTGCCCAGATCGACCAGCAGACCGAGCTGCAACTCGATGCCCTGAAACAGTTCGACGTCTCGCTCAAGGCCCTGGTGACCCAGGAGGATGCTGGGCAGATGGCGGTCAACAAGTGACGGCGCCCCAGCTGCAATGAAAACGCCCCGACTAGTCGGGGCGTTTTCATTTACGGCGGTTCAGGCAGGCTCAAGGTGCGCCGAACATCGCGGTCCAGTAGATGCCGGCATCGCTTTTCGGGTCCACCGCATAGGCCGCGCCCAGTTCGTGGTAGGCCGGGTTCATCAGGTTGGCACAGTGCCCGGGGCTGGCCAGCCAGCCGTCCACCACCTTGCGCACGCTGTCCTGGCCGGCGGCGATGTTCTCTCCCACTTGCTGGCCGGCATAACCTGCCAGTTCCGCGCGATCGCCTGGGGTGCGGCCGTCGCGGTCCTTGTGATCGAAGTAGTTCTGGTTGGCCATGGCCCGACTGTGCTCCTGGGCGGTATCGCCAAGGGTCGAGCTCCAGGCCAGGGGAGCGGTGGCGGCAAAACCCTGGCCGCCGCATTGCCGGGGCTGGCTGCGGGCGCTGTTGATCTGCGCCAGCAACTGCTGGCCCTCGGCCTGCCAGTCGCCCAGGCGGGCCGAGAGCAACGGGCGGGCCAGGACGATGCGCCACTGGGTGGCCTGGCGACTGACGCCGATATCGACGAATTGCGGGTCCAGCACCACCTGGCAGAAGCTCTCGCGGATCGCCTGCATCGCCGCCTGGGCATCACGCGGGCCGGCCAGGCTGATGGCCTGGACATTGACCATGGGGTAGGCCGCCCGCGCCAGGGCCTGTTGCAGGTCGCCGACGTTGTCCACCGGCAGGATCAGGCGGGGGTCGCTGGCCAGCGGTGGCAGTTCGGACGAGGCCTGGTTGGCACAGCGTTGCGGCTGGCTGCGGTAGGCGTTGATCGATTCGATCAACTGCGCCTGGTCATCGGCCATGGCCCCGGCCGGACCCAGCAGCCCCAGGGACAGTGTGGCGACGGACAACAGCAGTGAGCGCATGGACATGAAGGTCTCCCAGGAATCGATTGCGCCCATGATGCACTCGCCCTCGGTGCTTTTCATCCGGCGGCAGATGAAATCGGCGTTATCACCGGCACTTCAATAAAAGTCGTAGTACAGCGCCCATTCGCCGCTGTCGCGGTGCTTCCAGAACATCAGGCTGCCGCTGTGCACCACGTTGAGGTTGATCTTGGCGTCGGAGGAGATCTGCATCACGAACTCGAAACCCTCGCCGGGGTCGATCCCCGACTGGCAGAACGACGGATAACCTCCCAGCTTGTGCTCGTAGCAGTGGGTCACCAGGTCGTAGTAGCACTCGATGCGGCCGGAACGTTCCAGTTCGAGGACCTCCTGCTCCAGGTCTTCCGGCACGCCACCACCGTCCCACAATGGATAGTCGGCAGCCACAGACTCTGCCTTGAGTGGGAAGGGCTTGAGAAAGGCCCCGGGAGCCGTCAGCTCCTTGCGCACCAGTACCTCTTCGTCACGATACTCGCGCACCAGCCAACGCTCGCCCATGGGCTCCAGCTCATCGGGAAAGGGGTTGGCCACGAATACCGTGAGCAGCTTGATCCCTTGCAGCCACGGGCTGTGAAAGGGCAGGGACGGCAGGTGGAACTGGGCGAACGGCAGCAATGTTTCGCCGGCGCTGTTGCGCGGCAACTCCTCATCTGCGCGAAACAGGAAGACCCGGCCCAGCCAGCTTTCCTCATCGTCATGGGTGGGACGAAAGCCCCCGGCGGTGAACTTGAGCGCCGGCTTGGCCAGCCGCTCCTGGATACTCTGGATGTCCATGGTCAAGTACAGCGTCCTTACAGGGGAACGGGGGATCGGATCATACAAAAAACGGGCACCCCGTGCAGCGCCCGCCTGCATGGCGGGCGCCGGCTCGCCGTGCTTCAGAACTGCGGGGTGTACTTCACGCTGAGCATGAAGTTGCGCGGATCGCCGAAGCTGTTGTTGCCACCCAGCTGGTTGAAGCCGGAGACGTAGTAGTGCTTGTCGAACAGGTTGTAGGCATTGAGTGCCAGGCTGACCTGGTCATTGAGCTCATAGGCGATACGAGCGTTCCAGACGGTGTAGCCCGGCACCTTGTAGCTGCGTTCGTAGCCCAGGGTATGGCTCTGGCTGGTGAAGCCCAGGCCGGTACTGACCTTGCTCCATTCGCCGTCCAGGCGATAGTCGCCCCACACGCGCACCATGTGTTTGGGAGTCCACTGGCTGAAGATCCGCCCCTGCTCCTCGGGGTCCTTGAGGAATTTGGTGGTGTTGTAGGTATAACCGGCAGACAGTTGCAGGCGATCCATGACCTCGCCGCTGACCTCGGCTTCCAGGCCCTGGCTGCGCACCTTGCCCGAGGCCGTGGAGCAGTACCAGCCATCACAGGCGTAACCCGAGGCGGTGTCCTGGACGGCACGGTTCTTCTGGTCGTAGCGGAACAGCGCCAGGGAGGTGTTGACCCTGCCATCGAGCAGCTCGCCCTTGAGGCCAACTTCATAGTTGGTGCCGATCACCGGCTGCAGGACCGAGCCGCTGGCGGTGCGCGAGGTCTGGGGTTCGAACACATCGGTGTAGCTGGCGTAGAGCGACCACTGGCGGCTCAAGTCGTAGATGAAACCGGCGTAGGGCGTGACTTCGCCGTTGTCGGTCATGGTGCTTGGCGCCTGCACCGTGGCCTGGCGGGTGATGGCTTGGTAGTTGGTGGCGTCGTAGCGATAGTCGTACCAGCTCACGCGTGAGCCCAGCACCAGGGTCAGGTCCTCCACGGGCTTGATCCGCCAGCTGCCATACAGGCCTTTCTGGCGTATGTCGTATTGGCTGTGGGTGGCACGTCCGCCAGGCGTATTGAGCAGGCTGTCGTAGCTGATTTCCGGTCGATCATGATCGATGGCGAGGATGTTGCCGCCGTTGTTGAAGGTACGGGCGAAAACGTCGTCGCTGGTCATCTTCGCGTAGTTGCCGCCCAGGGTGACTTCCTGCTCCATGGACAAGCCCTCGAAGCGTCCCGTGACGTTCATGTCGAGGCCGATCTTGGTGTTGTCGAAATCGGTGATCCAGTCGGCGTACTGCACGCCGCTGCCGTCAGGATTGAGGCCGTCGGAGATGGTCTGGGTGCGCTGCTGGGTCGAGTCGTTGTCTTCGCTCATGCGCACGGCGCCGACCTTGAACGTCCAGTCCTGGTTGAAGCGATGTTCGAGGTCGGCATACAGCGTGGTGACGTTGATCTGCGAGTGGTTCCAACGAGCTCCGCTGTAGGTCGAGCGAGGCACGTCGACCGGGCTGCCGTCGGCGTATCGCGGCAGGCCGCGGATCATCGGCCGTGATTCGGCTTCGGAGCGGCTCACGGCCAGGCCCAGGGTGGTGTCGTCGCTGAAGTCGAAATCCAGGGCGCCGTACAGGGAGTGAGTCTTGCTCCATTGCTTGTCGATGAATGAATCGCTCTGGTCCTCGTCGAGCACCACGCGTCCGCGCACCGTGCCGGTATCGTTCAGCGGGCCGCCGGCATCCAGTTGCAGGCCGTAGTGGTCCCAGGAGCCGGCCTTGCCGGTCAGGGTCACGGTGGGTGCATCCTGGCCGCGCTTGCGCACCAGGTTGATCGCGCCCCCCGGGCTGCCGGTACCCTGCAGCAGGCCGGAGGCACCGCGCAATACTTCCAGGCGGTCGAAGAAGATCAGGTCCTGGGTCGCCCAGTTGCCCAGCGAGTAGGTGTTGCGCGGGATCGGCACGCCATCGTATTGCCAGTCGTCGATCTGGAAACCCCGCGACGACAGGATCATGCCTTTGCCCACCCCTTGCACGCCGACCAGGCCGGTGGTCTGGTTGGCCGCGGCCTTGAGGTCGGTCAGGCCCTGGTCATCCAGTTGCTTGCGGGTCATGACGGTGACCGACTGCGGAATTTCCCGCAGGCTGTGCTGGCCCTTGCCGATAGTCACCGCGCGAGCGGCATAGGAGTTGGAGCCTTCGGTGGTGGCGGTGTCGAACCCGCTCTCGACGATGCTGGTCGTGCCCAGTTGCACCCCGGCGCCCGCGCTTGGCAGTGGCTCGACGCTGAAGTGGCCGCTGGCGGTGAGCCGCAGTTGCAGGCCGCTGCCAACCAGGGCGGTGTGCATGGCCTGGGTCGGTGTCATCGTGCCTTTCACGGCAGGAGCCTGTTTGCCCGAGACCAGGCCTGGGTCCAGCGACAGCACAACGCCACTCTGGCCGGCGATGGCATTGAGTGTTTCCGCCAGTGCAGCGGCTGGCAGATTGAAGGACCGGGACTGTTCCTGGGCCAGGACCGGGCCACTCAGGGCTGCCAGGGCGACGGCGACGGGAAGGGCGTGAAGCCAAGGGTTGCGCACGGAGTTCTCCTGATTGCGTTGAGGTGTCAGGAGATAGGTGGGACGAAAAATGAAAACCAGACACGAATGAGAGTTATTTTTAAAAAATATCTGCTCTCAACTGCGCGGCTGGATCAGGGTGAGCCAGGGACCGAAGCGCTCGACGCGAACAGGCAGGGTCTGTTCCAGGGCATCGAGGGCCCGCTGCGGGTCGTCCAGCGGGAACACACCCTGCACCCGCAGACGACTGACCGCCGGGCTGACCCGGACATAACCCCGGCAATAGGGGCGCAGGGCGGCAATCACTTGTTCCAGGGAGTCGTCCAGCACATTCAGGCGACCGCTGAGCCAATCGCCACGGTGCGCCTGGTCTTGCGTCAGCCGTTCGATCCGCCCGGGATACAGCAGGGCGGCCTGGCCCTGTTGCAGGTCCTGCTCATGGCCGGTTTGCAGGCGCAGTCGCACCGAATGCTCCTGCACCACGACCCGGGTGGCGCCTGCTTCCTGGCTCACCAGGAAGCGCGTGCCCAGGGCCTGGACCTGGCCCTGGGCGCTGCGCACCCGCAGCGGCCGGCGTGGATCGCTGGCCACCTGGATCAGCAGTTGCCCGTGACGCAGGATCACCAGGCGTTGCTGGTCGTCGAACCGCAAGTCCACGGCACTCTCGGCATTCAGGCTCAGGCGACTGCCATCGGCCAGGGTGAAGTCCCGACGCTGGCCACGACCGGTGCTGAAGTCCGCCAGCAGGGTTTCGCCATAAGGTGTGCGTGCGCCGAGCCACAGGCCGCCACCCAGCAGGCCGAGCCCAGCCAGGCCACGCAGCAACTGGCGGCGAGACGCATGGGGGCTGAGCAGCATCTGCCGGGCTTGCGCGGCCTGTCCGGGCAACCGTTGATCCAGGGTGCGCAAGGTGCTGAACGAGGTGCCTAGCTTGGCCTGCAGATGGTGCCAGGCGTGGGCATGGGCGGGATCGCTGGCGAGCCAGGCGGCCAGTTCCTGTTCCAGGTGCGGGTTGGTGTCGCCGGCGCGCAAGCGCACCATCCAGTCGATGGCCTGCTCGACTGCTGGCTCCAGGCGTTGCCGGCTCACAGGGCGAGGTCACTCAGGTAGCACTGGCGCAGGGCTTGTTTCATGTAGCGGCTGACGGTGCGTTCGGACAGCTGGAGCTTTTGCGCGATCGCCACATAGCTCAGGCCATCGAGCTGGCTGTAGAGGAAGGCTGTCTTGACGATCATCGGCAGCCCATCGAGCACGCGATCGATCGCCACCAGGGCTTCGATCAGCAGCAGCTGTTCCTCGGGGGAGGGCGCGAGCAGTTCTGGCAGGGCGCTCAGGCGCAACAGGTAAGCCTGCTCCAGCTGACGTCGGCGGTGGCGATCGAACACCAGGCGCCTGGCGATGGTGGACAGGTAGGCGCGTGGCTGCTCGATACTGTCCGGATCGACCTGGGCGCTGAGCAATTGGCAGAAGGTATCGGCGGCGGTGTCTTCGGCGTCGGCACGGTTGCCCAGGCGCTTTTGGATGTGTTGCAGCAACCACCGGTGGTGGTCGCTGAAAAAGAAGCCCAGCTTGTTGCTCGAAGATGAGTGCACCATTGCCCGCCGAGATGTGAGTGTGAATCGTTCTCAATAATACAAGGGCGTCGGACAGGACTGCAATCA
The DNA here is from genome assembly GCF_020520285.1 of Pseudomonas sp. L5B5. Lineage (NCBI taxonomy): Bacteria > Pseudomonadati > Pseudomonadota > Gammaproteobacteria > Pseudomonadales > Pseudomonadaceae > Pseudomonas > Pseudomonas sp. L5B5. The sequence continues at coordinate 1,693,936 of NZ_CP084742.1, read as the reverse complement.
CCGCATGAGGGCACTCTGACCCTCATCGATCAGGACGGCATGGGGGAGCAGTGTCAGTTTTCACGGCCATGGGCTGCGTTGGCCAGTTGCTGGGTATCGACGCGCACGAACACCGAATCGCCGATGGCCGTCAGCACGTCGCCGGCATAGACCTCGCAGATCACCTGGCTCTTGCGGCCCACCTCACCTTCGACCCGGGCCCGCAGGGTCAGGGGCACGCCCATGGGCGTGGGCTTGATGAACTTGATCCCCAGGTTGCCGGTCACGCAATCGATGCGGGGCAGGCTGCCGGGAACGCGTTGCTCGGCGCGGTAGTGGTAGGCCATGGCGGTCCAGTTGGAGTGGCAGTCCACCAGCATCGCGATCAGGCCGCCATACACCAGGTCTGGCCAGCCACAGTACTTGGCGTCGGGCAAGTGCTCGGCGACCACGTGGATACCGTCCTCGTGCCATTGGCTCTTGATGTGCAGGCCGTGGTGGTTGCTGCTGCCGCAGCCGAAGCAGACGCCCTCGGGCGCGGTGGTGTCTTGCAGGGAAGTGGAAAGCATGGGTGTTCCTTGTTGTTCTTGGATTCAGGTGTTCAGGGGGCAATGGGCCTCAGCGAGGCAGGACCCGGAACTGGCCGGGCTCCTTCGGCACCTTTGCATACTTGAGCGCACCGGCCTCAGCCAGCGGTTTGGTCGCAGTGTTCTCGAGCAATAGCGCGATCACCGGCTTGATGATGCAGCGCTGGACATCGAGTGGGGTATTGATGTCGGTCAGGCGCAGGCTGTAGCACCAGTAGTGAGGTAACCAGCGAAACAAGCGCTGGTTGTCCAGTTCCAAGCCGTCGAGGTCTTCGGTATCCAGCGGGAACGTTATGTGATTGGGGGTGAAGTCGATAGCGTCCTCAACACGGCCGATGTGAATCAATGGCACATGATTATCCAGGGCATCGATACCTTCACCGCTCAGGCTGATCTGCACCACCAAGTGGTCGCGCACGGAGCGCTTGCGCTTGATCATCAGTGGCAGTGAACAAGCAACATCAGTGATGACCCAGCCATGATCATCTTCGGCGTAGACATTGTTCCACTCGCCGCCAGCCCGGTAGCGCCGGGCGATTTCCGGTGACAGCAGCAGGCGGCTGAGCTCTTCGCGAATCAGTTGGGCCAGTCGGTCGCACTCGGCGCCGAGTCGTGAAACGAAAGCGATGTTGTCGCTGATCGCCTTGCCGATATCGGGCAGGGTGGTCATGGGAGGGAACTCCAGATGAAGCAACCCGTCTGTCGGGTTGCTGGAAAGAGGTCTGGCGGATCAAGCTCGGCGAAGCCGTTGATCGGAGTCCAGAACAGGGTCGGCCTATCGATGGCCGGTGGCGGCCGAAGCCCGGTGAAACCCTGGAACCGCCTGACACCCAACTGCTCGAGGAACGCACTGATGTGCAGCGTCCAGCGTTCCAGCAGCGCCGCCCCCGGGCCATTGAGATGGCGCAACAGGTTCAGGATGCCAGCCCAGGGGCGCAACAGCAGCCGGCCATTCCAGATGTCCTGCTCGCTCAGGGCCGTCAGGCCGGCGCTGATTTCCGGTGCGATGAACAGGTGGTAGGCATCGCCACGTTCCTCGGGCCGGAGAAATTCCAGCCATTGCCGGTGCAGTTGATCGCTGCCGCTCAAGGGCGCCTTCCACTTGAACTCCACCAGCAGCAGGCGCCGCTGCCCGCAAGGCCAGTGCAGCTCGACGAACAGGTCAGGCTCGACGCCTTGCCGGCGCGGCCAGAAATGCATCCGGGCACGGCTGACGGTGCCGACGGGAAAGGCCCCTTGTGGGGGCTGCATTCCCTGCTCGACCACGGCCTGCCAGAACAGACCGACGGCTTCGGCCGGCAGGTAGTCCAGCGGACCCATGATCAGGGCGGTGATTTCGTCTTCCTCGCAGACCCTGGCTTCACCTTCTTCGCGGTGGCCGAGATAGCGTTTGAACAGGCGGCTTTTTCCATGACGAAAGGCGTGCAGCATTCCATTGGCTTCTGTGGATTCGGGCGGCCGCCATCATGGCGTCTTGATTGAATGCTGGCTAGGAGGTCGGGCTTTTTTTACCCGTCCCATGCCGTGCCGCGCCTTCTTTATTGCATTTGGCGCAAGGATGGCCAGCCCGGCGCTGGGCCCGACAGGGCGCCGAGGCAGCGTCCTTGTGACGCATTGATTGCGTTGGATGTCGTAGACCCACGGGGTTTGTCCCGGGTGCCGGCGACCCGGCGCGGCCAAGACAGGCTGATGCCGTAATGATATTCTTGCGCTGAATCGGTTCATCGTTTGTGCAAAAATAGACCTCCTGTGCTTTGCTTCAAATGGCCTGACCGGGTCTTTTGCAAGTGGGCGGGAGTCTCTGGGCAAACCCGCCGAATGTAATGTCAGGCAATGTCCATCAACCTTCCTTGATGGAATCCGACCCTTTTTCCCTGCTGGCCCCCGCGAAGGCGGGTGCCGCCGTTGCGCGTCGAGTCGATGCCCGCGGACATGGAAAGGAGCAGGGCGGCTGCCTGTCGGCTGCGTCCCGTGACGAGCCCGAGTAACAAGTGTCACTCATGTAGCTGAGCCAAAAACGACAAGAAGTCAGCACCGGAGCGATATAAAACTGAGGTCGAGCCTGTTTCGTCGGCCTTGTGTGCCCACCCCCCAGTTCTCTTGAATGCGTTCATCCAGGACCTGCGAAATACCTGTTTCGCACCCTCCGGGATTCACAGGATCGAGGATCGGGCGGCGGATGGCGTTCTATCGTAGGTACTACAGAATGTTGAAGAAAGTGAACACGGCCCTCATCGGGCTGGCGATGTCGATAGGCCTCACGACCGCTCACGCGGCTGAGCCCAAGAAAGTGGATGTACTGCTGATCGGTGGCGGCATCATGAGTTCGACCCTTGGGGTCTGGCTCAATGAATTGCAGCCGGACTGGTCCATGGAGATGGTCGAGCGCCTGGATGGCGTGGCTCAAGAAAGCTCCAATGGCTGGAACAACGCCGGTACCGGCCATTCCGCCCTGGCCGAGCTGAACTACACCCCTGAAGGCAAGGACGGCAAGATCGAGATCGCCAAGGCCATCGAGATCAATGAAGCGTTCCAGATCTCTCGCCAGTTCTGGGCGTGGCAGGTCAAGAGCGGCGTCCTGAAGAACCCGCGTTCGTTCATCAACTCCACGCCGCACATGAGCTTTGTCTGGGGCGATGACAACCTCAAGTTCCTCAAGGCCCGCTACGAAGCCCTGCAAGCCAGCCCGCTGTTCAGCGGCATGCAGTACTCCGAAGATGCCGAGCAGATCAAGAAGTGGGTTCCATTGATGATGGAAGGTCGTGATCCGGCGCAGAAGATCGCTGCGACCTGGAGCCCGATCGGCACCGACGTCAACTTCGGCGAGATCACTCGCCAGTTCGTTGCCCACCTGCAGGCCCAGCCTAACTTCGCCCTGAAGCTGTCCAGCGAAGTAGAAGAAATCGAGCGCAACAAAGACGGCTCGTGGCGCGTGACCTACAAGAACCTGAAAGATGGTTCCAAGACCGAGACCGACGCCAAGTTCGTGTTCATCGGCGCCGGCGGCGGTGCCCTGCACCTGCTGCAGAAGTCGGGCATTCCCGAAGCCAACGAGTACGCCGGTTTCCCGGTGGGTGGCTCGTTCCTGGTGACCGAGAACGCCACAGTGGCCGAGCAGCACCTGGCCAAGGCCTACGGCAAGGCTTCGGTCGGCGCGCCACCGATGTCCGTACCGCACCTGGACACTCGCGTGCTGGATGGCAAGCGCGTGATCCTGTTTGGCCCGTTCGCGACCTTCTCCACCAAGTTCCTCAAGGAAGGTTCGTACTTCGACCTGCTGACCAGCACTACCACGCACAACATCTGGCCGATGACCAAGGTGGGCATCGAGCAATACCCGCTGGTGGAATACCTGGCCGGCCAGCTGATGCTGTCGGATGACGACCGTTTCGCGGCCCTGAAGGAATACTTCCCCAACGCCAAGCAGGAAGACTGGCGCCTGTGGCAGGCCGGCCAGCGCGTGCAGATCATCAAGCGTGACGAAGAGAAGGGCGGCGTGCTGAAGCTGGGCACCGAGATCGTCGCTTCCCAGGATGGCAGCATCGCCGGCCTGCTGGGCGCCTCCCCGGGTGCCTCCACCGCTGCGCCGATCATGCTCAGCGTGCTGCAGAAAGTCTTCAAGGACCAGGTCGCGACTCCAGCCTGGCAGGAGAAGCTGAAGCAGATCGTACCGAGCTACGGCACTGCCCTGAACGACAGCCCTGAGCGCGTGGCCAAAGAATGGGCCTACACCGCCGAAGTGCTGCAACTGACCCCGCCGCCACCTGTCAAGGGTGCGGCCCCTCAAGCGCCGGCCAGCATGGCCAAGCCTGAGAGCAACCCAGCGGCCGACATGGCGCTGTAAGCCCCGCTCCCGCCCGCGTTCGCCGGGCGGGGCACGGCCGATGCCCCCGGGCATCGGCTCGCTGGCTCGATTGCGCCGGCGTGTTGTGCTGCCACGATTGGCCAGCCTCCCTCCTTTGATTTCCCCGACTCTGCCTGAGTCCGCTGCGCGGCAGTGCGCCCCTGCGCCTGCGTGAAGGGGTATCATGGCGCGCCCGCCCCTGGCGGGCATGCCCCAACCCTCGGAGTCACCATCCAGATGTCCAGCATCACCCTGTTCCAGGTCCCGCCCGCCGAAGCCATCCAGAGCCAGATCCAGCAGATGGTGGTGGACTACATCACCGACATCAGCGCCGTCGCCATCGCCCCCAGCAATCCGCTGTACAACCTCTACCAGTACGGCGTCGGTTATGAGGTGCATTTGTACCTGCAAGCCATGGACGGTTCCCGGGGGATCGCCGTGGAGTTGCTGGTGGCCAGCGACCCGCAGGACCCGGAGCAGGTGCTGGGTTTTGTGCTGTACCTGCCGCTCAAGGACGATCCCGAGGCCTGCGCCGTGGCCTATATGGCGGTCCGCCAGGACCGGCGGCGCCAGGGGATTGCCCGGCAGATGCTGGACGCGATGCGCGTGCGCTATCCCCATGCCGAGCTGGCTTGCAGCGTGGCCAAGGTCCCGTGCTTCGAGGCCCTGGGGTTCCAGCTGCTGGGTGCACGGGGGCCGCAGGTGCTGATGAACACCCGCGACCATGGTAGCGATGGCCTGCTGGCAGTGCTGGATGTCGCGCCGATCTACAGTTCCGTGGAGGTGCGGCAGATCCACACCTACCTGCTGGCGCAGCAGGGTCGCAAGGCGATGATCGAGGCGGAGAAGAAGCGTGACCGCCACCTGGACCAGATGACTCGCCAGGCCCAGGCGCTGGTCCGCGAGCGGCTGGGGGAGGCCGCGTTGCATCGCTCACGGGCACCGCGGCTGGTCTGATCCTGTACCTGCCGTAGACAGAGCTTGCGGCAGCGGCCACACGAAGCGTCAAGGCGCGGCGCGCCCTTTGAGATCACCGCAGGTTCCGTAGCCGCTGCCGAGCCGCCAGGCTGCGACAAGGCCCGCAGGGCCTTCGGGGCCAGTGAACCTTGCGGCCGCTGCGCGCCCGTACGCAGCCTGCGGCAGCGGCCACACGAAGCGTCAAGGCGCGGCGCGCCCTTTGAGATCACCGCAGATTTCCGTAGCCGCTGCCGAGCCCGCGAGGCTGCGACAAGGCCCGCAGGGCCTTCGGGGCCAGTGAACCTTGCGGCCGCTGCGCGCCCGTACGCAGCCTGCGGCAGCGGCTACACGAGGCGTCAAGGCGCGCCCCTCGAAATCACCGCAGGTTTCCGTAGCCGCTGCCGAGCCGCCAGGCTGCGACAAGGCCCGCAGGGCCTTCGGGGCCAGTGAACCTTGCGGTCGCTGCGCGCCCGTACGCAGCCTGCGGCAGCGGCCACACGAAGCGTCAAGGCGCGGCGCGCCCTTTGAGATCACCGCAGATTTCCGTAGCCGCTGCCGAGCCCGCGAGGCTGCGACAAGGCCCGCAGGGCCTTCGGGGCCAGTGAACCTTGCGGCCGCTGCGCGCCCGTACGCAGCCTGCGGCAGCGGCTACACGAGGCGTCAAGGCGCGCCCCTCGAAATCACCGCAGGTTTCCGTAGCCGCTGCCGAGCCTGCGAGGCTGCGACAAGGCCTGCAGGGCCTTCGGGGCCAGTGAACCTTGCGGCCGCTGCGCGCCCGTGCGCAGCCTGCGGCAGCGACCACACGAAGCATCAAGGCGCGGTGCGCCCCTCGAAATCACCATAGGGCCTTCGGATGCGGGCGCCCCAAAGGGCTTGTGTCGTTGCGCCGGCCTGGCTAATCTCGCAAAAACACGCAATAGCGGGCATAAGCATGCAATACCTGCATTCCAGCGCCGAACTGCCATCCCTGCGCCGGCAAAAGATCCTCCTGCTGCTGGAGCGCGACGGCAAGGTCATGGCCGCCGAACTGAGCCGGCACTTCTCGGTTTCCGAAGACACCATTCGCCGCGACCTGGCGGAGCTCGATGCCAGCGGCCTGGTCCAGCGCGTTCATGGCGGCGCGCTGCCGCGACCCAGGGACAGCGGCAAGGACTGCTTCACCCGGGTCGGCGAAACCAGCGAGGCGAAAGTGCGCCTGGCGCAGTTCGCCACGCAATGGGTGCAAGAAGACATGACGGTGATATTCGACTCCGGCTCCACCACCTTGCACATCGCCCAGTCGTTGCCCAGGGATATCAGGCTGACGGCGGTCACGGCCTCACCGATGATCGCCGTGGCCCTGGTCGAGTACCCCAAGGTCCGGGTGATCCTGGCCGGTGGCCTGCTCAATCCGGCGACATTGGCGGCCAGTGGTCATGAAGCGCTGCGGATGATCCAGGGAATCAAGGCCGACCTGCTGTTCACCGGGGTCTGCGCGATCCATCCGGAGATCGGTATCAGTTCCCTGCATTTTGATGAAGTGCCGATCAAGCAGGCGATGTTCGACAGCGCCGCGCAAGTCATTGCCGTGACCACCGCCGACAAGCTCGGGGCCATGGAGCCTTTTGTCGTGGCGCCCTGCACTCGCCTGCACCGGTTGGTTACCGAGCAGGAGGTGGCGGGCGCGCAGCTTGAAGGTTATCGGCAACTGGGAGTCGAGGTACTGCAGATCTGACCCGCAGGCAGCTGCCAGAGCAGGGCTTGCACTTCGTCGAACCTGTCCGCCACTTTCAGGAACGTCTGCGCCCAGCCGCTGCTGAGGCTGACTTCCTGCAGCGGACCAGTGACGGCGAAGAGCACCGCCACACTCAATCGCTCGGGCAGCCTTCCGGCCTGCAGGGTGGCGATCAGCCCACGCAACTCGGCGCTAGCCTGCTCCTGTCCGGTCCAGCTCGACCAGTCGAAATCATTGTCTGGCAGCGACACCAGCTCCAGCGCGGCCTCTAATACAAGGACCAGTGCCTCGCGGGGCTGGCTGCGGTCCAAGTCCTGGTGCAGCAGTTGTCGGGTGTGGTGCAGATCCATGGTTCAGTCCCTGGGACACGGGTGGGCGGCTTGCTGGCTCATCCACTGCGCCATCTGCCGCAAGCGACTGCTGAAACCGGCATCGGCAGGGCGTGTTGCTGTGGCGAGCTGGCGAAATTCGTCGATGACCCCCTTCATTTGCGGGTAGTGCAGCACAAACAGTTGCACATGCTCATCCAGGCTGTGGGGCCAGCTGGATTCCTGTTCCGAGCGCAGCAGGTTGGTCGCGCGAATGAGTTTGCGCGAAGCCTCCCGTTGCAATCGCAGAGTCTCGTGGGGTTGCGGTTCGCGGTCGAGGCGGGTGGCATAGTCGTTCAGCACCGCGAAAAAATCGCCGTTCACCGCCAGGGCAATCCTCCGGCTGGGCCTGAAAGGCGCCAGGCCCCGGCGCAGGTCCTCGCCCCACAGGCAGCGGCAGTGATGCTTGAGCCAGTAGCCCCAGCTGTCGTGGTTCTCACGGGCCAGCACCTGCTGGAGGTGGCCGATGTCAAAATCGATCTTCGACACCAGCGGCTGCCGGGCTTGCAGCGCCTGGCGCAGGTTCTCCAGGTGCAGGAGTCCGCTCGGGTCGGCGGGATGTTGCAGCACCAGGCACAGGTCCAGGTCGGAAGCCCCCGGCCTGGCCGTGCCACGCGCGACACTGCCGTACAGGTACAGGCTGTGCAGTGGGGGGCTGTTGGGGGCGCCGAGGGCTGCGCGCAGCTCGTCGAGCAGGGCGTGGTATTCGGCTTGCAGGGGCGCCTCGGGAGGGAGGCTGATCAAGCCGTCGGCATCGACGCCAAAGGTTGCGCTGGGGTGCATGGAGTGGCCCGTGAGGCGGATTCGCCGACCACCTTAGCAGAGTCGTCACAGGCAGCCAGGGCCGCCTGTGACGCAGTCGCGAGCGTCAGTTCTTGAATGCCGAGTGCTTGCGGCCCTGGTCGCACAGGGCAAACACCACCACCAGCACGGCAGCGACGGCGAGGATGATCACCACGCCATCGGTGGAGTGGGTAGCCGAGGCAGTGACCAGCGACAGGGCGCCCAGCGGGGCCAGGCCGCCGGCGATGGCCGTGCCGATCTCGCGCCCGGTGCCGAAGCCCGAGGAGCGGGTCGCGGTGGGGAACTGGCGGCTGAGGAACGAACCCTGGGGCGCGAACATCATGGGCGCCAGGATGCCGGTGCCGACCCCGATGGCGATGTAGATCATCAAGCTTTCGCCGGTGTTGAGCAGGGCCAGGAACGGGTAGGCGAACAGCAGCGAGAACACGCCGCCGAGTACCAGCACGGTCTTGCTGCTCCACTTGTCGCAGAGCCAGCCGAAGAACGGCACGGCAACGATGGCGACCAGGCTGGCGATGGTCACCGACAGCGAGGTGACGTGCACGTCCACGCCCTTGTACTGGGTCAGGTACGCCAGGGAGAAGGTCTTGAAGATGTAGCTCAGGGCGTTGTAGCCGATGGCCACGAAGAACACCACGCCCAGGCCCTTGAGGTCATTTTTCAGCAGCGCCTTGAGGGGCGAGGCCTGGACCTTGGGCGCGTCCTTCTTCAGTTCCTTGAACTCCGGGGTTTCCGGGATGCTGTTGCGCACCCAGAGGCCGACGGCCACCAGGACGATGCTGCACACGAACGGAATGCGCCAGCCGCCAGCCAGCAGGAATTCGTTGCCGTTGATGGTCAGCAGGTAGATGGTCAGCGACGAGAGCAGCAGGCCCAGGTTCAGCCCCAGTGCCGGCCAGGCACCCTGGCTGCCGCGCTTGCCTTCACTGGCATGCTCGTAGGAGGTGACTGCCGCGCCGGACAGTTCGGCCCCCGCGCCCAGGCCCTGGATGATGCGGATGGCCACCAGGATGATCGGCGCCCAAATGCCGATGGAGGCATAGCTGGGGATCAGGCCGATCAGCGCGGTGCACACGCCCATCAGGCAGAAGGTCAGCACCAGTACTTGCTTGCGACCGAACTTGTCACCCAGGTAGCCGAACAGGATGCCGCCGAAGGGGCGGGCGATGAAACCGATGGCAAAGGTCGAGAAGGCCATCAGCGTGGCGCTTTTCGGGTTGCTGTTATCGAAGAAGATCTTCGAGAAGACGATCGCCGCCATGGTGGCGTAGAGGTAGAAGTCGTACCACTCCAGCATCGAACCGAAGATGGTGGCCGCCGCGACCTTGCGCAGGCGTTTCTTGGCTTGTTGTGGGGTTTCCGCTGCAGTACTGCTGGTTTCAACTGCGGTCATATCCGTACATCCTCATGAATCATTGTATTTATTGTCGAGTTGACGCGAGCCTTGCGCGACGCGCCTGCAACGGCGGTCGAGGGGTATTTCGGCGACACGGGCCCCGCCTGGCGGTGCTTGGGCACTGCGCGGCAAGGGGGTGGCACGGGGGTTTCAAGCGGCCTGGAAGATCCGGTCGGCAATCATCGAACCAATGGGAATCGCCGATGTAGCGGCGGGCGAGGGCGCATTGCACACGTGCAACATGCGTGGGGTTTCGGCGAACAGGAAGTCGTGGACCAGGCTGCCGTCGCGCATCACCGCCTGGGCGCGGATCCCCGCTTCAAAGGGCAGCAGGTCTTCCACTTGCAGGGACGGGCAGTACTTGCGGCACTGCTCCAGGTAGCCGGACTTGAACAGCGAGTTCTTCATTTCGGTGGTACCGGAACCGAGGTTCTGCCAGATGGTTTTCCAGAAGCCGGGGAAGCTGGCGTACTGCGCCACGTCGCGCCAGTTGATGGAGAACTTCGGGTAGTTTTCCCGGCCCAGGCCCAGCACCGCGTTGGGGCCAACGGTGACGCTGCCGTCGATCATGCGGGTCAGGTGCACGCCGAGGAATGGCAGTTCCGGATCGGGAATCGGGTAGATCAGGTGGTTGACGATATCGTTCTTCGACGCCGGCAGCCGGAAGTACTCGCCGCGAAAGGGGATGATCTGGTGGTCGATCTGCACTCCGGCCATCACCGCCAGGCGGTCCGATTGCAGGCCGGCGCAGGCCACCAGTTTTTTCGCCTGCCAGCTGCCACCGTGGCTGCTGACGGTGACCCGGTCGGCGTGCTCCTGGATCGCGGTGACAGTCTGGCTGAGGCAGATTTCGCCACCGTCGCGGCGGATCACCCGGGCCATGGTGTCGCAGACCTCGCGGTAGTCGACGATGCCGGTGGCGTCGAGGAACAGTCCGCCCAGGCCGACGATGTTCGGCTCGCGCTGGCGCAGTTGCCCGGCATCCAGGCGCTCGACCTTCAGGCCGTTCTGCTGCGAGCGCTGGTACAGGGCCTCCATGCGCTCCATCTCCAGGGCATTGGAGGCCACCAGCACCTTGCCGCAGACCTCGAACTTGATCCCATGCTCGGTGCAGAACAGCTTGGTCGCTTCGGCGCCGCGCTTGCACAGGTCGGCCTTGAGGCTGCCCGGGGCATAGTAGATTCCGGCGTGGATCACTCCGCTGTTATGTCCGGTCTGGTGCTTGGCGAGCACGTTTTCCTTTTCCAGGACCACCAGCGAGGCGCCGGGCTGGCGCTTGAGGATCTCCATGGCCGTGGCCAGCCCGACGATGCCGCCGCCGATGATGCAAAAGTCGTAGATCATGGTTCCAGGTGTCCGTATCAGTCTGGTTATCAGGTTGTCAGACTAAGTAGTCCGATAAAAAACCGCAGGCTTTGTCTGCGGTTTGTCGTTGTTGGGTCAATCCAGGGTGGGCAGCTCCAGTCCCAGGCGTTTGGCCGAGGCTCGCAGGTGGGCGTCGGCACAGCCGGCGGCGGCTTGGCGATCGCCGGCGGCAATGGCCTGGTACAGGGCCTGGTGTTCCTGGGCGGCGTCCGCGGAACCGCCTACCAGGCGCAGCGCCGAGTTCTCCCAGGCGGTCTTGCGGGCGCTGGCCAGCTGGCTGCGCAGGAAGTCGTGGAAGGCCACGAAGTAATCGTTCTTGCTGGCTTCGGCAATGGCCCGGTGAAACGCCACGTCGGCCAGGGCTGCGGCCTCGAAATCACTGCGCTTGTCGTGCATTTCCTGCAGGGCCTCCTGCATGCGTTGCAGGTCGTCGTCGTCCCGGCGCTGAGCGGCGATGGACGCAGCCTGGGTCTCGATCCACAGGCGCATCTCGAACATCTGTGCCAGGTCCGCCAGGCGCCCGTCGCCCTGGGGAAAGCGGAACACCGTGCCGGCAGGGGTCTTGGAAATATACGAACCCAGGCCCCGGCGAGCGATCAGCACACCGTCGGCCTTGAGCTGGGCAATGGCTTCACGCACCACCGAGCGGCTGACATTGAGCTGTTCAGCCAGTTGCTGTTCGGTGGGCAAGCGCGACTCGGGGGCCAGGCGGCCGGAGTCGATCTCATTGCGGATGGCGTTGACGACCCGGACGACAAGAGAGTCGGGACGCTGGAGTTCGAGCATGGCTAAGCCTTGGAAGTCAGGTTGTCAGACAATAGCCGCTGAGATTTTTTCCTGTCAAGAAAAAACCACGATTGGGGCCGCGGGTGAGTGCAGGAAAATGCCGGTTCAGGCGCTCAGGCGGCAGCCGAAAATCAGGTCATCGAAATCCCGACCGCCGAGTTGGAACGCTCGCTCGTTACGCTGCTTGAGGGCGAAGCCGTTTTTTTCCAGGACCTTGCAGGACGCCACATTACCGTCGGTGACCGTGGCGATGAGGTGCTTGATGCCCAGGGTGTCGCGGGCATGGTCCATCACCGCGCGCAGGGACTCCGCGCCCAGGCCCTTGCCTTGATGCTGGGGCAGCAGCAGGTAGCCGACCTCGGCTTCGGCGGTGTCGCGGTCGCTGATTCGCAGGCCAGTGAAACCCAGGCCTTCACCGCTGTGGCGGTCGCGGATCAGCAGGCACAACCAGTGACTCGAATCCACATCCCAATGGGGCAGGCGCGAGTTGAAGCGTTCCTCGATCTGCGCTCGGGAGAGTGGGTCGAAGACATAACGCAGGTTCTCCGGATCGTTGTGCAGGGTCAGGAACAACTCCCAGTCATTGGCGCTCAGTGTGCACAGGTGCAGGCGTTCGGTGTGCAGTTCCAGCATGGGGCAATCCTTGTCCTTGGGGTGGCGGATGCCGTCACTATACAAATCCAGTCCTCTGTTTGGAGAAAACTCTGATCTTGGCGTTGGATTTTTCGCATAACATTCCGACCTGGTTTCTCGGGGACAGGGCGGGTACGCGTGAATTGGGATGATCTGCGGTTCTTCATTGCGGTCGCCAACGCCAGCAATATCACCGATGCCGGGCGGGTGTTGAAGGTGTCCACGGCGACGGTCTCGCGCAAGATCCTGGTGCTGGAACAGGCCTTGAACACGCTGCTGTTCCTGAAGAACACCCAGGGTTATTTCCTCACCGAGGCCGGTCGCGACTTGTTGCCCATGGCGCTCGAGGCGCAGGAGCGCTTCGGGCAGATGGAGCGCCAGATGGCCCGGCCCGATGCCCGGATGGCCGGGGTGGTGCGCATCGATTGCCCGGAGTTGATGGGCAGTCACCTGCTGATTCCGGCCCTGGCGGAATTTCGTTCGCGCCACCGGGAGATCCGTTTCGACTTCGTCAACTCGGCGCGCTCGGTCAAGCTCACCCAGAGCCATAGCGACCTGGTGCTGCGCTTGCATCGGCCGCAGGCCGGTAGCCACTTCACCTTGCGCAAGGTCGGCACGCTGACCCAGGCGCTGTTCTGCTCTGCAGGTTATGCCCAGGTTCATGGGGTTGCTCAGGCCCCCGAGGATCTGCGACGGCATTCGTTGATCGGCTGGAACGAGACCCTGGCCCATATGCCCCTGGCCCGGTGGCTGGATCAGCTCAGTGGGGGGCAGCCGCTGTGGATGAGCACCGGCAACCTCGAGGCCCAGCTCCAGGCGGTGCAGGCCGGGCTTGGGATCGCCGCCTTGCCCACCTACATCGCCGATCCCATGGGGTTGCATCGGGTATTGCCGCACACGCCCATGCATCGTGCCGATATCTGGTTATTACGCAACCTGGCGACCCAGGGCCTGGATCGGGTCGAGCGGGTGGTGGCACTCATTGACCAGGTGTTGCGCCAGCGGGGTTTGCAAGGCGGTGCCTAGCCCATCTCGTTGCGCAGAAAGATCCAGGCCGCCACGCCCATCAGCATCAGGCCGAACAACAGATTCTGTGCGCTGAGCAACCCCGCACGGGTGCGCAGCAGTCGTTGCAGGCTCGAGCCCATGCAGGCCCAGAGCAGGTGGCCGAACAGATTCACCCCGATCAGCGCGGCGCTGAGCAGCACGACGGCGGCGCTGCCTGCACGGGCGGCCGGGCTGAAGGTGGAGAACATCACCAGCAGCATGATCAGCCCCTGTACGTTGCCCAGTTGCAGCACCACGCCATCGCGGAACAACAGCGTCCGTTCTGGCTCGCCGGGTTTGCGCAGCGGCCGCAGCAACAGGCGCAGGCCCAGCCAGAAGATGTACAGGCTGCCGGCTATCCTCAGGCCCCGCAGCAGCTGCGGGTGTTGCGCGAGACTGTGGTAGAGCCCCAGGCCCACCAGCAGCGCCAGCACGAAGTAGGTCAGATCCAGGCCGATGATGAAACGCAGGGAGCGACGCACGCCACTCTGGGCCCCGGAGCTGGCGACCATCAAGTTTCCGGGGCCGGCGCTCAGGGCCAGGGGCAGCATGGTGGACAGCCACAATGACCAGTTGATGTCGTGGGTCGGGGGCACGTTCGGCTCCTTGAAGGCGGTGCGGATTGCACCGGCGCCAGCTTAAGGCGCGGCCATGGCCGGGGTTACCACCAGGAATGCAAAGTCATTTTGCAGTTTGCGGTTCAGGCTTCGCCGGGGCGTTGCAGGGCATCCTGCAGCCAGGTGCAGAAACTGCGGGTCAGCGAACTGCCTTCGCTGTCGCGGTGGACCAGCCAGGCCCAGGTCGGACCGCGCACGCTCTGTTCGCATAACGGCTGCAGCAATCCCTGGCTGCGGGCCTGCTGGGCCAGCAACTGGCTGACCAGGGCGATGCCGTGGCCGGCGCAGGCTGCGTCCAGCAGCAGGCCCGGATCGGAGAAGTTCAGGCCGTTGCTGTGCTGGCCGATATCCACGCCGCCTTCCACCACCCAGTGGCTCCAGTCCATTTCCCGTTCGCCATGCAAGGTGGTGCGCAGGGCCTGGGGCTGTGCCAGCAGGGAGGGGTGGCAGGCCGGGTACAGCAGGTCGCTGTACAGCTCCAGGTAGCTGCATTCGGCCTGGGCGCTGAGGTCGTCGCGGATCGTCACGTCGATGGTCTGGGTGGTCATGTCCGGTGGCTCGAAGCTGGTGAACAGCCACAGGTCTACCTCCGGGTGCAGGCGATTGAACTCGCCCAGGCGCGGCAGCAGCCAGTGGCGAGCGAATGCCGGGCTGGTGTTGACCACCAGCTGGTTGGGCTTGCGGTACTGCTCCAGGCGACGGATGCCCACGGCCAGTTGCTGCAACAGCGACTGGGTGGTGCTGCGTAGGTCATGCCCGGCATCGGTCAGGGTGACGCTGCGACCGCTGCGGTAGAACAGCGGCTGTTCGAGGAAGGTTTCCAGGCTGCGGATCTGTTGGCTGATGGCCGACTGGGTCAGGTGCAGTTCCTGCGCTGCCTGGTGGAAGCTGCCCAGGCGCGCGGCAGCTTCGAAGCCCCGCAGGGCGTTCAGGGGAGGCCAGTGTTTTAACATGATTAATAAGTCTAGCTAATCAGAATTTCACTAAATCTATCGTTTGTTGGTCGATTTTCAAAGCAATAACATGGGCGCCATTGGTTACACCGGTATTTGTTGGCTGATAACAAAACCTTAATCGAGAGGTGCAAATCCCATGCAAAGCAATGACAGTCGAAACAGCGGTTGGTGGATGCCCGCCGAGTGGGCACCCCATGCCGCGACCTGGATGGTCTGGCCGCATAATCAGGACCTGTGGGAGTCGGTCTGGGGTGTGACCCTGGCTGAAGTCCAGGCCGACTTTGCCCGGGTGGCCAATGCCATTGCCCGTTTCGAGCCGGTGAAACTGGTGGTCGATCCCTCGGCGGTGGCGGTGGCCCAGCGTCAGTGCGGGCCCAACATCGAGCTGGTGATCCAGGCCGTGGACGACAGCTGGTGCCGCGATTCCGGGCCAAGTTTCGTCTGTCATCCTCGACATGGGCTGGCCGGCGTCAGCTGGCGCTTCAACGCCTGGGGCGACAAGTCGGCCCACGAACGCGATCGCAGCCTGGCCCGGCGCCTGCTGGACCAGTTGGGGCTGGACTGCTTCGGTACCCACCTGGCCAACGAAGGCGGGGCCATCCATGTGGACGGTGAAGGCACCCTGATTACCACTGAGTCGGTTCTGCTCAACCCCAATCGCAACCCGGGACTGGGCAAGGCCGAGATGGAAGAGATCTTCGAGCGCCTGCTTGGCGTGAAAAAGACCATCTGGCTGCCCGGCGATCCGGATTACGTGACCGGCGACATGACCGATGGCCACGTCGATGGTGTCTGTGCCTTTGCTCGTCCCGGCCTGCTGCTGGTCGATGCCACCCATGACCAGGGCTCGGTGTACGCCGAGGTGGTGCGCGAGAACCGCCGCGCCCTGGAATTGGCCCGCGATGCCCAGGGTCGCGCCTTCGAGCTGGTCGAACTGTTCGAGGCCACCGCCGCGGTAGACACCGAGGCCGAGGTGTTCTGCGCGTCCTACACCAACTTCTACATCGCCAATGGCGCGATCATCATGCCGGCCTACGGTATCGAGGCCGATCAGGTCGCGGCCGAAGTCCTGGCCAAGGCCTTTCCCGGACGCCAGGTGGTACCGGTGCAGATCAACCACCTGGCCCATGGCGGCGGGGGCGTGCATTGCATTACCCAGCAGCAGCCACGCTGGCCGCTGGAGGTGTCGGCATGAGCATCTTGACAGTCGCGACCCTGCAGATGCCCTGCACCTGGGACCTGGCGGGCAACCTCGAGCGTGCCGAGCAACTGGTGCGTGAGGCCGCGGCCCGGGGTGCCCAGGTCATCCTGCTGCAGGAGCTGTTCGCCACGCCGTATTTCTGCATCGAACAGCAGCACCAGCACCTGGCGCTGGCCGAGGAATATGGCCAGAGCCGGGTCCTCAAGCGCTTTGCCGCCCTGGCTGGTGAGCTGGGGGTGGTGTTGCCGCTGAGCTGGTTCGAGCGAGCCGGCACGGCCTACTTCAACTCCCTGAGCGTGGCCGATGCCGATGGGCGCCTGCTGGGGGTGTACCGCAAGACCCACATCCCCAACGCCGTCGGCTACCAGGAAAAGGAGTACTTCAGCCCCGGGGATACCGGCTTCAAGGTCTGGGACACGGCATTCGGCCGCCTGGGCATCGGCATCTGCTGGGACCAGTGGTTCCCCGAGACGGCCCGCTGCCTGGCATTGCAGGGCGCCGAGGTGTTGCTGTTCCCCACGGCCATCGGCTCCGAACCCGGGGCGGCCGACCTGGATTCGCGCGACCACTGGCAGATGACCATGCGCGGGCATGCCGCTGCCAACCTGTTGCCGGTAGTGGCGGCCAACCGGGTCGGTCGGGAAGTGGCCCGCAGCGACTCGCAGTTGCATATGGCGTTCTACGGCTCCTCGTTCATCTGCGACCACAAGGGCCGCCTGCTGGCCGAGGCCGATCGCGAGAGCACCGGCATGCTCCTGCACGATCTGGATCTTTCGGCCATGGCCGAGGAGCGCCGGACCTGGGGCATCTTCCGCGATCGCCGGCCGGAAATGTACGGACCGTTGCTGAGCCTCGACGGGCAGCACCTGCACTCACGCTGGAACCCTCGGGAGGCATGACCATGAACCGCATTGGCAGCACTTGGCGACACCGTCTGGGCGGTACGCTCGCGCTACTTCTGATGGCATTGCAGGTCCAGGCCGCCCCCGAGGAAAAGACCTTGCGCCTGTACAACTGGGCTGACTATTTCGCCGAGGACACCCTGGCGCGATTCACCGCCGAAACCGGGATCAAGGTGATCTACGACGTCATGGAAGGCAGCGAGGTCCTGGAGGCCAAGCTGATGACGGGCGGCAGTGGCTACGACCTGATCTTTCCCGGCGATACCGTGGCTGAGCGCCTGATGCGCGCCGGCAGCCTGCAGGCACTGGACCCGGCCCGGCTGACCCAGCTGGACGACATCGAGCCCGGCCTGCAGACCTTGCGCGTGCAGTACCCGCGGGCCAGCCAGGCCACCGTGCCCTATACCTGGGGCACCATTGGCCTGACCTACAACGCCGGGCAGATTGCCCAGCGCCTGCCCGACGCGCCGGTCAACAGCCTCGACCTGCTGTTCAAGCCGGAGCTGGCGGCGCATTTCGCCGACTGCGGGATCTCGGTGATCGACTCGCCCGATGAAGTGCTGGCCGTGACACTCCATTACCTGGGGCGCGATCCGCGCAGCGCCAAGCCGGCGGACCTGCAAGCGGCCGGCGAACTGCTGCTCAAGCTGCGTCCCTACATCCGCAAGTTCCAGTCACAGCCCGTCACCGACCTGGTCAATGGCAACCTGTGCCTGTCCCTGGGCTACAGCGGGGACGTGACCCAGGCCCAGCGCGCCGCCGATGCGGCCGGCAAGCAGGTGGACTTCCAGTACCGGATTCCCCGTGAGGGCACCACGGTGTGGATGGACACCATGGCGATCCCCAAGGATGCCCGGCATCCGGAATACGCCTATGCGTTCATCAACTTCGTCATGCGCCCGGAAAACATGGCGGCCATCAGCAACTTCACCGGCTACCCCACGGCCAACGCCAAGGCGCGGTCGCGGATCGATCCACGGATGGTGGGTAACCCGGACATCTACCCGGATGCCGCGACCTTTGCCCGGCTGCTGCCTGGGCGCGACATTCCCCAGGCCGACATGCGGGCACGGATGCGTACCTGGACCCAGTTCAAGACGGCTACGATGAAAGCACCCTGAGCCGTTTCCCTTCATGCAATCCCTTGAGAGTAAGACCGATGTCGACCCGACGTGAATTCATCAAACAGGCCTCGCTGATGGCCGGTTTCGCCGCCGTGACTACCCTGGGCCTGGGCGCCCGTCGGGTCCTGGCCCAGGAACAAGCACAGGAAGAGGAGGACTGGTCCATGCCTGACGAAGGCGATCGTCACCAGCGGGCCTTCATGGCCTTTGGTGCCCAGGACGCGATCTGGGAAGACTTCACCGGCGACGTGCAGGAAGCCCAGGGCCGTATCGCCCGGGCCATCGCCGCCCATGAACCGCTGACCCTGTTCTGCCGCGAAGATGAGCGCGACCTGGCCGAGGAGCTGTGTGGCACTCGCAACATCACCTATGTGATCACCGAGCTGGACGACATCTGGATGCGCGATATCGGCGCCAACTTCGTCGTCAATCCACGTGGCGAGCTGGGCGCGGTGGACTTCAACTTCAATGGCTGGGGCAACAAGCAGCGCCACTCCAGTGACGCCCGCCTGGCGCGGCAGGTGGCCGACGGCGCGCGCGCCACCTACCTGCGCAGCGAGCTGGTGGGCGAGGGCGGTGGCATCGAAGTGGACGGCCATGGCACCGGGATCATGACCGAGAGCAGCTGGGTCAACCGCAATCGCAACCCCGACTGGAGCAAGGCTGAAGTCGAGGCCGAGCTCAAGGCGTGCCTGGGCCTGCGCAAGATCATCTGGCTGCCGGGGATCAAGGGGCACGACATCACCGATGCCCATGTCGATTTCTATGCACGCTTCGCCGCGCCCGGGGTGGTGGTGGCCAACCTCGACAACGACCCGGACTCCTACGACTACGCGGTGACCCGCGCGCATCTGGAGATCCTGCGCAACGCCACCGACGCCGATGGTCGCAAGCTGCAGGTGCACACCCTGTCGCCGCCGCTGAACCCGCGCAAGAGTCGTTTCAGCCGGGGCAATGACGACTTCGCCGCCGGCTACATCAACTACTTCGTCATCAATGGCGCGGTGATTTCTCCGGAGTTCGGAGATCCGGTGGCCGATGCCAAGGCCCGGCAGCTGCTCACCCAGCTGTACCCCGGACGCGAGGTGGTGCAGTTGGATATCGATGCGATTGCGGCGGGAGGTGGGGGTATCCACTGCGTGACTCATCAGCTGCCGGCACTTTGAGCCTGAAATTGAAAGTGGTCTGCTGCCAAGGCTGGAATTGGCCTGATAAAACAGGCCGTTCTCCCCCTAGGCTGGCGTTCTTCGATATTCCCGGGAGGCAGTGGTCTTCCCGGTTTTCCATGAGGAGCGTGTGATGAGCGATCAACAGCAGGCGGTAACGGTACGTGCCATTCGACCTGAAGACCATGAACAGTGGCAGCCACTCTGGCTGGCCTACCAGGACTTCTACCAGGTGGACCTGCCGGAGCAGGTGAGCCAGCGGACTTTCGAGCGGTTTCTCGATTGCGCCGAACCGGTGCATTCGGCCGTGGCGGTGCAAGGTGATGAGTTGGTGGGGTTCGTCCATTCGGTGCTGCACCGCTCGACCTGGGCCACCGGTGATTTCTGCTACCTGGAGGACTTGTACGTGGCGCCGCAGGTTCGCGGTGGCGGCACCGGCAAGCAGTTGATCGAGTGGGTGCAGGCGTTCGCTCGCCAGCACGATTGTGCACGGCTGTACTGGCATACCCACTCCACCAACAAGCGGGCCCAGAAACTCTATGACTGGGTGGCGGCCAACTCCGGATTCATCGAATACCGGATGCCCCTCTAACTCCTCGCCGATCCTGGCGGCGCTTGCGCAGCCTGCGGCACCAGGCAAACCATGGATGCAACTCTGGCGGCTCGTGCCGAGCCGTGCGCAGCCTGCGACAGCGGCTACACGAAGCCTGTAGCCGCTGTCGAGCCATGGCGAGGCTGCGCCCGGTCGCGCAGCGGCCGCAACAGGCCCGGAAAACTACGGTTGCTGGTTGAACACCAGGGCTTTCAGGCCGCACTGCGGGTCGGCATCGGGGAATTCCGGCGGGTTGTCCAGGCGCTGCTCGAAGCGCAGCCCTGGCGCTGCCTCGGCCATGCCGTCCAGCAGGAACTCCACGCTGAACGCCGGATCGTTCATGCAGGCCAGCACCCGGCCCGTCGGTGTCAGCAACTCCGGCAGGCGCCGCAACACCCGCGCGTAATCCTTGCTCAGCACGAAGCTGCCTTTCTGGAATGACGGTGGATCGATGATCACCAGATCGTAGGGGCCACCTTGCCTGACCTTGCCCCACGACTTGAACAGGTCGTGGCCGAGGAAACTCACCTGTGCCAGATCATGGCCATTGAGCCGGTGGTTGTCGCGGCCACGGCTCAGGGCGGCCCGCGACATGTCGAGATTGACCACCTTCTCGGCGCCACCCGCAATGGCGGCAACGGAGAAGCCGCAGGTGTAGGCGAACAGGTTCAGTACCCTCTGGCCCCGGGCATTGGCCCGCACCCAGTTGCGCCCGTAGCGCATGTCCAGGAACAGGCCGTTGTTCTGCTTGCTGCCCAGGTCTACCCGATAGTCCAGGCCTTCCTCGGTGATGGTGCAGGACTCCACTGGTTCGCCCAGCAGCCACTCGGCCAGGCTGTCGGGCAGGTAGCGGTGTTGCAGCATCAGGCTGGTGGCGCCGCTGGCCCGCCATTGCGCAGTCGAGCCCAGCGCCACCAGCACTTGCTGCAAGGCCGCCAGGTGCTCGGCTTCCGGCTCCTTGAACAGTGACACCAGCAACACGCCCTGCAGCCAATCGACGGTCAGTTGCTCCAGGCCCGGCCAGCAGCGCCCACGGCCGTGGAACAGGCGCCGGGTCTCGCTCGGGACGTCAGCCAGGGCATCCTGCAGGTGTTGGTTGAGGGTGGCGAGGGCTTGAGGGTTCATCGGCGCGACCGGCAATTTTTCGGGGCGGCATTTAACCACAATTGCCGGGCAACGAGGCCCAGTCGATGTATTGCGGTCGGCCCATGGCCCGCCATTGCGCCAATCGCTTTTCGAGCCGCGGCGCGAGCAAGTCATAGTTGCTCCAGCTGTTCTCCACCCGGTAGATCGTATCGGGGGCCGGCGCCAGGAGCTGCTCATAGTCCTCGCTGTAGCGGCCGTCGTGATTCTTTCCCGCGTAATAGGCGACAGCGAAGGCATTGCCTTCGGCGTTGAAGTCTTCGTCGTAGAGCTTTTCATCAAGCATCTTGAACAGGAACTCACGGCCGTCGAGGTTGCGCGAGCGCAGTTGCGCCAGTTCCGCGGCGGCATCCTCTTCAAGTTCTTCGCTGGCAAAGCCGTTGAGCAGCATCCAGGCCAGGAACAGGCCGATATGGGTGGCCCCGGCGCTCGGTGGCAGGTCGCTGGGGAAGTCACCGCCGTAGTGCCAGGAGGCGTCATCGTATTTCATCGGGCATGGGTCCTTGTGTACATGCGATTCAAAGAAGGGTGTTTGTCCATTTCTCGGTGCCGGCCAGGCGGCGCTTGACGTTGTCGATCCGCCATTGCCCGGCCACCAGCTTGACCAGGAACCGGTACTCGTAGCGCAACCTTCGGGAAGCCGGGTCGCGCATCAGCACTTCGGCCTGGCTCGGCTTGAGCCGCTGGCAGGCCAGCAGTTCGCTGTCCTTCGAATAGGTGGTGGGCGAGCCGTAGGACGAGCGGGCATAGGCCCTGTCGCGCAAAGTACAGAAGCGTTCCAGCAGCTGTTGGGGTTCGGCCCAGAAATCCTGGTCCAGGCCGTTGCGAGCCTGGGCCTTGCCGCGCCGTTCCCAGGCTTCCAGGGCCAGGGTGTAGGCCCGTACCTGGGTGACCGGATCGGCGCTGCTGTGCGCATCGGTCGGCAGTTCCGGCCACGGCAGGTGCGGGGACGGCTGCACCGGGGCCTGTTCCCCGGCACCGGCTTCTGCCAACAACTGCATGATCCGCCCATGGCCTTTTTCTTGCGCCAGGGACCAGGCGTTGCGTTGCTCGAAGTCCAGTTGCCGGGGATCGGCGCCGGCCTTGAGCAGCAGGCCGACCATTTCCGCGTGACCGCCCTGGGCGGCGTTCATCAAGGCGCTGCGTCGCAGGTCGGGGGAGGCCTGGTCGAGGGCCGCGCCATGTTCGATCAGCAGCTTGGCGATGGCGCAGTCACCGTTGCCCGCAGCCCAGGACAGCGCGCTGTAGCCCAGGGCCTTGCAGGGTTGTTGCAGGTTGGCGCCGCGCTGCAGCAGCAGCGCCACGGTGGGCAGGCGCCCGGCGATGGTAGCGGCCAGCAGTGCGGTGCGGCCGGTGCCCTTGTGCTTCCATTCGATATCCGCGCCGGCATCCAGCAGGCGGGTCAGTGCTGCGAGGTCGCCGCGAGCGGCAGCTTTTTCCAGAAGGTGGGACAAGGTCGGGAATCCGTTCGATCAACAAAAACTCGGCGCAATGGTAACGCCGCGATGCCCGGGTTTGCCATGACAGCTTGAGCGTGGACGCCTTGCAGGGCCTTGAGTAGGATGGCGCCTTCGCTTGCATTCCCCCGTGTGTCGCGGGCGAACCAGGCCTTTGCCCGTTGCCGACAGACTACTTTCCAAGCAGGAGTCCAGGATGTTCAACGCCATTGTGATCGACAAAGACACTGCAGGTTATCGCGCTGATGTGACGCAGCTGGAAGAGGCCCGGTTGCCCGAGGGCGATGTCGGCGTGCGGGTCGCCTACAGTACGCTGAACTACAAGGACGGCCTGGCGATGACCGGCAAGAGTCCGGTGGTGCGCCAGTTCCCGATGGTCCCCGGGATCGACCTGGCGGGCACGGTGGAGTCCAGCAGCCACCCGCGCTTCCGGGTGGGCGATCAGGTCTTGCTCAACGGCTGGGGCGTGGGTGAAAGCCATTGGGGCGGCCTGGCGCAGAAGGCCCGGGTGCAGCAGCCTTCACTGCGCGCCAGGCCATGGCCATCGGCACCGCCGGTTATACCGCGATGCTGTGCCTGGTTGCCCTGGAGCGTAACGGCCTGCGTCCGGGGCAGGGCGAAGTGCTGGTCACTGGTGCCGGCGGCGGGGTCGGCAGTTTTGCCGTGAGCCTGCTGGCGCGCCTGGGGTACTCGGTGATCGCCGCTACCGGCCGGCCCCATGAGGCTGACTACCTCAAGCAGTTGGGCGCCAGCCAGATCATCGAGCGTGCCGAGTTGTCCCAGCCTGGGCGGCCATTGGCCAGGGAGCGCTGGGTGGCGGCAATCGACTCGGTGGGTAGCCATACCCTGGCCAACGTCTGCGCCGGCACCGCCGCCGATGGCCTGGTGGCCGCCTGCGGGCTGGCCCAGGGCATGGACTTCCCGGCCTCGGTGGCCCCCTTCATCCTGCGCGGGGTTAGCCTGCTGGGGATCAACAGCGTCACCCGGCCCTACGAGGAACGGGTCCATGCCTGGCAGCGGCTGGCCGCCGAAGTCGACCGCGATCACCTGGAACTGATCACCCGCGAGGTGGCGCTTGGCGAGGCCATCGGTGTTGCCCAGGAGCTGCTCGACGGCAAGGTCCGTGGGCGGGTAGTGGTCAATGTGAACCGCTGATCCTCTCTGGCAACATCGCGCGCGGCTGCTCCGCGCGCCTACCGAACCGCTGAGCCTGATAACAGCCGGTCGGTGGATGCCCGGGCCGCCGTGGCCCTTTTTTCGTAGCCCTGATTCGAGGTTGTCCGCGCATGTCCATCGCCACCCAGCGACCGCTCTGGCAGGTGTACCTGATCTTCCTGCTACCCATGGTGCTGTCGAACTTCCTGCAGTCGTTCTCCGGCACGCTCAACGGCATCTACATCGGCCAGTTGCTGGGAACCCAGGCCCTGGCGGCCGTGTCGGGAATGTTCCCGATCCTGTTCTTTTTCATCGCCCTGGTGATTGGCCTCGGCGCGGGGGCTTCGGTGCTGATCGGACAGGCCTGGGGCGCCCGGGAGCTGGATACCGTGAAGTCGGTGGCCGGCAGCACGCTGTTGCTCGGGGCCCTGATCGGCCTGGCGGGGGCGGTGCTGGGCAGCCTTTTCGCCCGCCCAGTGCTACAGGGGCTGGGCACCCCGGCGGACGTGCTGGATGACGCCGTGGGTTACGCCCGGGTGATGATGCTGATCCTGCCGCTGCTGCTGGTCTTCGTGCTCTTTACCCAATTGCTGCGCGGTGTCAGCGATACCCTGTCGCCGTTGCTGGCGCTGATCGTTTCGACCGTGGTAGGGCTGCTCCTGACCCCGGCGCTGATTCGCGGCTCGCTGGGCCTGCCGCCCCTGGGCATCCAGAGTGCAGCCTTTGCCGGGTTGGCCAGCAACATCATCGCCATGGGGTTTCTGGCCTGGCGCCTGAAGGGCCGGCCCCATCCGCTGGCGTTGGACCGGGCGCTGTTCGCGGCGCTGAAGCTGGACCGGGCGATATTGGCCAAGGTGTTGCGCATCGGCTTGCCCACCGGGGTGCAGATGGTGGTGATCTCGCTCTCGGAGCTGGTGATCCTGGCCCTGGTCAACCACCACGGCTCCCAGGCCACGGCGGCCTACGGCGCGGTGACCCAGATCGTCAATTACGTGCAGTTCCCGGCGCTGTCGATCGCCATCACCGCCTCGATCCTCGGTGCCCAGGCCATTGGCGCCGGCCAGCTGGAGCGGATCACGCCCATCCTGCGTACCGGGCTGCTGATCAACCTGTGCCTGACTGGGGCCCTGGTGCTGCTCGGCTACCTGATTTCCCATTGGCTGCTGGGGCTGTTCATCATCGATCCGGCGGCCCTGGTCCAGGCCGGGCACCTGTTGCACATCATGCTCTGGAGCCTCCTGGTGTTCGGTTTCCAGGCGGTGGTGGGCGGCATCATGCGGGCCAGCGGCACGGTGCTGATGCCGGTGGCGATCTCGATCTTCTGCATCCTCGGGGTACAGTTGCCGGCGGCCTACCTGCTGGATGCGCACTTCGGCCTGCAGGGCGTATGGATGGCGTTCCCGGTGGCCTACCTGACCATGCTGGTGCTGCAGACCAGCTACTTCAAGCTGGTCTGGCGGCACAAGAAGATCCAGCGCCTGGTCTGACGCGTAGCCTCAGGGATGCCGGGCGCCGGGTGGTTGTGTACGGCGCCAGCGGGTCACCACCAGGTACAGCAGCGGACCGATGGAGACAAAGACGGCTGTCAGCAACAGGTATGGCAGCACCGAGATCGCCGGTCGCCCCCGGGCGCGGGCGTCGGCCAGCATCCACAAGCCGGCCAGGAGTGCCATCAGGTACAGGTCGATCACCACTTGTGCGGTGTCCGGGCGCGACAGCAATTGCAGGCCGAACTGCAGCAACGACTGCTCGGCCTGCAGCAGGGTGAACAGGGTGTAGCCGCCGAAAGCCAGCAAGGCCAGGAGCGCAGGGTAGGGGCGGGGCATGGGTTGTCCTCGGTCATGGATGGGGGAAGCTCGGGGTTCGGTCAGGCACGGTGCCCAGGTCCAGCAGCAGGTACCCCAGGCCGGCGCCGGCGCAGCCGTAGATCAGGCCCTGGGACAGCAGCGAATCGAACAGGTACAGCGGGTGTTCCTGCAGGCGGTAATGCAGCCCGGCGTGGACCAGGGCGAATCCGGCCAGCCAGCGCCGGCTGGCGCGCCGGACCCGGGGCCGGGGATGTCCGGCCAGCAGCATCAGGGCCATGCACAGGGGCACATGCAGGGCAATGAACAGCGTCCGGGCCTGGGCCGGCTCGAGGTCGCGCAATCCGTACAGCAGGCGCCATTCGGCCTGGGCCACGGCGTCCAGTTCATGGCCGGCGAACAGGGCGATGCACAGCAGCCAAAATGTGTTTCTCACGGCAATACTCCTTGAACAACGCAAGGCGAACAGGCTAAGTGGCGAGCGCCGTGCCACTCAATGACCCCCCAGGTCATAGACAGCGACAGGCAGATCCGCTGTGCTGCACCGATGTGCACCTCTCTCAAGGACCGAACGATGACGAACCGCAACGATCAGGACTCGCCGCCTGGGGCCAGCCCGCTTATCCGCCAGGCAGTGCCTGCGGATGTGCCGGCCATGCTCGAATGCGATACCTATGCCCGCAGCCATCCGGCGCGAGGCCAGGCGGTCGACGAAGCTGTCGGACGTGGCCAGGGCTTCGTCGAAGTCGCGGCCGGGCAGATCGTCGGCTACCTGCTGCTCAGCCATGACTTCTTCGAGCACGGTTTCGTTTCGCTGGTGGTCGTGGCGCCCTGGCAGCAACGCCAGGGCGTCGCGCTGCGGCTGTTGGCGGCGGCGCAACAGGCGTGTCGTACACCGCGGCTGTTCATTTCCACCAACCAGTCGAACCAGGCTTCCCGGGCCTTGATCGCCAAGGCGGGTTTCCAGCCCAGCGGGGTGATCGAGAACCTCGACGAGCAGGACCCTGAGCTGATCTTCTGCAAGACCGTCCATGACCAGTAACCTTGATCACCCCGGTACCGATTGCCTGTCGGTGGGCGGCCAGTTGCGCCAGCTGCGCCGGCAGGCCCGCCTGAGCCAGTTGGACCTGGCCTTGCAGGCGGGCATGTCGCAACGGCACCTCAGTTGTGTCGAGACTGGTCGGGCCCAGCCCAGCCCCACCTTGTTGCAGCGCTTGCTGGACACCCTGGAAACACCCCTCGAGGTGCGCAACCGAGTGTTTCTCGCCGCTGGCTATGCACCGCGTTATGCCGCGCTGCCCTTGAGCGACCCGGGGCTGGCCCCGGTGCGCACGGCGTTGCTGCATCTGCTCGAGGCCAACAACCCGGCCCCGGCCATCGTCATCGACAGCACCTGGCAGGTGCTGGCGGCCAATCGCGGCACCCAGGCCCTGTTCCAGTTGCTGGGCCTGCCTGGGCAGGCGCTGGGCGAGGGCTTCAACCTGCTGGAGACGTTGTTGGCGCCTGGTGGTTTTGGCGACTGCCTGATCAATGCCGAACAGATGCGCCAGGTGGCCTGGCAACGGGCAGCCCGGGAAGCCGGCCAGGTTCCCGGGTTGGCGGCGCTGCTGGCGCGCTTGCCGGTGCCCCAGGCGACGGAGCCGGCCGAGCTGTCCACGCCGCTGTTGTTGACCCGGGTGCACGGCCCGGCGGGCGAACTGCGTTTTCTCTCCACCTTCACCACCTTCGGCATGCCCCAGGACATCACCGTTGCCTCGCTGCGCATCGAGCACCTGATACCGGCCGACGAGGTCACCTGGCAGGCCTTGACCCGGGCCTGCGCCGAGGCGGCGGGCAGCTAGAGCACTGGAGCGGGCTCCAGGCAGATGCCCGGGGTCACCCCGATGCCGGCCAGGACCATCTGGGTCAGGGTCCTGGCGACATCCTGGAAGTCGTCGTCGGTGGGTTCGCCACTGCCGCGAATCAAGGCGATCTGCCAGCCGAGGGTGGGGTAGGTCTGGGTCGCCGAATCGATGAACAGCAGCAGGTGCTCCGGGGCGACGGGCTGGATCAGGCCACGCCCCATCCAGTTGCGCAGGCAGGCGATGGCGTTGTGGTGCTGGGCCTGCAGGGCTTCGCGCCAGGTGGCTGGCAACTGCTGGGCACCATGCAGCAATTCGCTGCAGAGGATCTTCGAGCGCAAGGGATAAGCCTGGATGATCTGCAATCGTGCGGCGATGTAGGCGCCGAGCGCGGCCGTCGGTACGGCGCTGGCAGACAGCAGTGCCGAAGCCTGGCGCAGGGGTTCGAGCAATGGCTTGAGAACCTCGGCGTAGAGGTTTTCCTTGGTGTGGAAGTAGTAATAGAGATTGGCCTTGGGGACGCCGGCCTGCAGGGCGATGTCCAGCGTCTGGCAGGCGCTGAAACCCCGGGCGGCGAACTCGCTGCAGGCTGCGTCGAGAATCAGTTGCCGATGGCGCAATCGGGACTGGCGCTCACGTCCAGGTGGTCGGGGAGGGGCGAGTGCGGGAGAAGAGGGCGCAGGCATGGGGGCATCTCGTGATTCGATTTCGCAATATACAAAAGTATATAGCGATGCGTCTGCCCCGACTTCAACGGCTTGGGCGCCTGCCATGAGGCTGAGGGGGGAATCGGGGCCGGCTGGCGACCCCGGGGCTTTCACGCGCGACGGTTGCGCAGCCAGCGTCGCGTCAGCCAGGCATACACCGACAGGTTGATCAGCAGCACCAGGCCGCCGAGCCACAACTGGATACCCGGGGTCAGCCCGGCAGGGTAGATCAGTGGAATCAAGTAGTGCTCGATGAAGCCGGCTTCGTAGCCTTGTTGCCCGGCGGCATGGCGGAGCAGGTTTTCCCAGCGGGTCAGTGGGCACTCCAAGTGGCCGACTTCCACGGCTACGCCCCAGGCTGCAGCGGGCAGGTGCAACAACATCATCCGGGGATGGCGCAGCACCAGCAGGCCGCCCAGCAGGACGAAAATGATGAAGGACAGGTGGAACAGCACCAGGCTGTCGGCGGCAATACGGTAGAGCATGAGGGTTCCTTGGGCGGGGCAGACAAGTCCATGGCGCGAGCGCCGGGGCAATATACCGGTGTCGCGCTACCTATACTGAAAAAAGCTCAGTGCGGACCGGGTCCGGCACTGCATTCAGGGAGGGGCTGGTGGTGTGCTCACAGGCGCTGGATAGCGTTCACGGCAGGGCCTGGCTGGTCGCCCTCGGGCTGCTGGCGTTGGTGGGCTGCGCCGGTCGCGCCCCTGAACCCGTGGTGCAGGCCCCGGTTGCCGCGGCCACCTGGCAGCAGGTGGACCGTGCATTGCTGCAGGCTTCGCGCTCTGCCACCTTGCAGGCCGAAGTCTATGCCCAGGGCTCCATGGACCAGTGGCGGACCCGGGTCTACCAGCAGACCGACGAGCACTTCATTCCCTGGTTCAGTGGTTACTGGACCCAGGAGTGGTTGTCGCTGAAGGTCGGCTGGTACTCGCTCAACAGCCGCGACAGCGACCAGGCTTCCAGGCGCCTGGCGCTGTATCTGCAAGAGCAGTATCAGCAGCGGGTGCTGGTGCCCGTGGCGCTGGAGATCGATGCCGACCAGATCACCGCGCAGGCCATGGAGTTCTATGTGCAGTTGCTGCGTCAGCAGCTGGCGCTGACCACGGGTGCTCTGCAACTGCCAGCCGTGCAGTTGGACCAGCACCTGGAGCGGATCACGGCCATCGACCTGGGGCCCCAGGCGAGCCAGCGGGCCAGTCTGCGGCAACTGCTGCAGGTCGAGCCGATCGCCCGGTTGCCGGCCTATGGTCCGCTGCTGCAAAGGTTGCGTGTGCCCGAGCAGGCCTCGGGCACCTCGGGCGTGCCGCGGGTTGCGCAACAGACCAGCGACAAGCTCCAGGCCCAGTTTGCCGGACGCGGAGTCGCCGGCGCGGTGGCCGCCGCCGTGGGACGGGTGGCCGGGGCGTTGATCTCGGTGGGCGTGGCCGGTGTGCGGGCGCTGGTCCAGGACAACGATCGCCAGGATCTGCAGGCCCAGACCCGGCGCGACCTGGGCGAAGCGTTCGACCAGGCCTGGCTCAGGCAGTTGCATGATCCGGAGCACGGAGTCATGGCCGGGGTGCATTACCTGGGGCGCCAGCTCGAGGGCCAGTTGCAGGCGGCGCCAGTACCGCAGGGGATGGAAGGCGTGCCGTGACGGGGCTGAAACCCGCACTCCCTGGACCGGAATGCGGGGCTTGTGGTCGGTTCTGCCCCAGGTTCAGCTCACCACGCGATAGCAGGGCACGTAGGCCGCGCCGCCCGGCAGCTTCATGCGGTGCTGCTCGACGAAGGCTTCGAGCAGCTGGTCCAGGGGCTGCATGATCGCCGGGTCGCCGTGGATGCTGTAGGGACCTTTTTGCTCGATCAGGCGGATGCCCTGGTCCTTGACGTTGCCGGCGACGATGCCGGAGAACGCCCGGCGCAGGTTGGCCGCCAGTTCATGAGGTGGCAGGGCATGGCTCAACTTGAGGTTGGCCATGTTCTCGTGGGTCGGATCGAACGGATGCTGGAAGCCTTCGTCGATCTTGAGCAGCCAGTTGAAGTGGAACGCGTCGTTGCGCTCGCGCCGGAACTGCTTGACGGTCTTCAGGCCCTCGGTCATCTGTCGGGCGACTTCGGCCGGGTTGTCGATGATCACCTGGTAGTGCTGGCCGGCCGCTTTGCCCAGGGTCGCCAGCACGAAGGCGTTGAGCTGTTCCAGGTACGGCGCCGCGCTCTTGGGCCCGGTGAGGATCACCGGGAACGGCAGGTCGTGGTTGTCCGGGTGCATCAGGATGCCCAGCAGGTAGAGAAACTCCTCGGCGGTGCCCGCGCCACCCGGGAAGATGATGATGCCGTGGCCGACCCGGACGAAGGCTTCCAGGCGTTTCTCGATGTCCGGCAGGATCACCAGCTCGTTGACGATGGGGTTCGGCGCCTCGGCGGCGATGATCCCCGGCTCGGTCAGCCCCAGGTAGCGGCTGTTGCTCATGCGCTGCTTGGCGTGGGCGATGGTGGCGCCCTTCATCGGTCCCTTCATCACGCCCGGGCCACAACCGGTGCAGATGTCCAGTTTGCGCAGGCCCAGCTCGTGGCCGACCTTCTTGGTGTACTTGTACTCGTCGGTGTTGATCGAGTGGCCACCCCAGCACACCACCATCTTGGGCTCCACGCCGGGGCGCAGGGTGCGGGCGTTGCGCAGGAGGTGGAAGACGTAGTCGGTGATGCCCTGGGAGCTTTCCAGGTCGATGCGCTGGCTGTCCAGTTCGTTGGCGGTATAGACAATGTCGCGCAGGGCGCTGAACAGCATTTCCCGGGTGCTGGCGATCATCTCGCCGTCGACGAAGGCATCGGCCGGGGCGTTCAGCAGTTCCAGGCGCACGCCGCGGTCCTGCTGGTGAATTCGTACTTCGAAATCGTGGTAGGCGTCGAGGATGGTCTTGGCGTTGTCGACGTGGGCGCCGGTATTGAGGATGGCCAGGGCGCACTGGCGGAACAGTGTGTAGATGCTGCCGGAGCTGGCGGCGCTCAGTTGCTGCACTTCACGTTGCGAGAGGGTCTCCAGGCTGCCTTTCGGGCTGACCGAAGCATTGATCACATGTCTTTGCGGCATTCATCCATTTCCTGAAAGCGGCGACACCGGGTCATGGCCAGGTGGCGCAGAAGAGCGGGGCAGTGAACAGGGCCATCCGTATCGGGAGGCCGGGTTTCCAGCGGTTGGGCAAGAAAACGATGGTCGCTGCGAAGGTGTTCGCTGCTTGAATCTACCTCATGACGAACCACCGTGGCGGGAAAAATGATGAGTCGCGGCCTGGCCCATGGTTTTCGGGGAGGGTCACAGGATGCCGGCCCGCTGCGGATCGATCACCGGCGAGGCGCCGGCCCGCGCCAGGCGTTCCAGCAACTGCGGGTAGCCTTCGGTCTCGGCCCAGTTGTGTTCATCCGGGGTCATGCCCACCAGTTGCAGGAAGTCGAAGCGCCCGGAGAGCAGTTGCTGCGTCCCGGCAAAACCTGGCGCGGCGATGAACAGCACGCTTTGCAGCTGGCTGGTGCTGCCGTCGATGGGATTGCCCAGGCGCATGCGATCCCATTCATCCAGCAGCGGTCGCTCGCCGAAATGGCCGGCGGCCAGCAGCAACTGATAGGCGCAGAAATGGCGCAACAGGTACAGCGCCCAGGGTGATTGCTCGCGGGTTTCCAGCAACAGCTCGCGGCCCAGGCCGGACCAGCCCTCGGCATTCGGGTGTTCGTCGTGCCAGGCATTGGACAGCCCCGAAGTGACGTACAGCCAGCTGTCGTGGCGGGCGTTGGGCGGCGACTCGAAGACCCCATGGGTCAGCCAGCGCGGGTCGACTGCGGCGTCGCGGAACAGGCTCATGTCCAGGGGATGGATTCCCGGGCCGAGGTCACCGAACAGCTTGCGATAGACCTGTTCTTCGCGTTGTCCCCAGGCGGCTTCGAACCACGGGAGGTCTTGGGTATCCGACATGTTGGAGCGTCCTTGAAAGAGGCGGGCGGCCCGTTGTGGACCGCCCGGTGGTCAGGCAAAGGCCTGGTCCAGCAGGTGAGGCAGTACTTCGCCGGCCCTGCCCACCAGGTTGTATTCCCCCGGGGCAGTGCAGGGTTGGGGCTGCGGGTTGATATGCACCACGCACGCGCCTTGTTGCAGGGCCAGGTGGGGAATCCGCGCCGCTGGTTGAACCAGCCCGGAGGTGCCCACCGATAGCAGCAGGTCGCACTCGCGGGCGGCCTGGACGGCACGCTTGAGCATTCGCTCCGGCAGCGCTTCCCCAAACCACACCACCCCGGGCCGG
Organism: Pseudomonas sp. L5B5; assembly: GCF_020520285.1. NCBI lineage: Bacteria > Pseudomonadati > Pseudomonadota > Gammaproteobacteria > Pseudomonadales > Pseudomonadaceae > Pseudomonas > Pseudomonas sp. L5B5. The sequence continues at coordinate 1,661,513 of NZ_CP084742.1, read as the reverse complement.
ATCTTGCCGTTGCAGCCGGTGCAGCGCGGCGGCTCCAGGCGGGCGCCTTGCTCGGGCAGCGACGGCAGGGGCAATGGGCCGGTGAAGGGGCGGTGGCAGGCGAAGCACTTGGGAGCGTGCAGGCTGCCGTGCAGGTGCAGCACATCGAGGCTGCCGGCACGCTCGTGCAGGTCATCGACATTCTGCGTGATCAGGGTCAGGCGCGGCAGGCGACGAGCCAGTTCGGCGATGGTCAGGTGGGCGGCATTGGGCTGGGCCTCAAGCACCTTCTGGCGCCGCCATTCGTACCAGCCCCAGACCAGGGCCGGGTCCTCGCGAAAGGCCTGTACCGTGGCCAGGCGCGCGGGATCGAAGTGTTCCCAGAGGCCGGTCAGGGCATCACGAAAGGTCGGGATGCCACTTTGCGCCGAGACCCCGGCACCGCTGAACACCACCACGTGCCTGGCCCGCGCCAGGCGCTTGGGATCGAACTCCATGAAATGACAAGCCTCCGTTCATTCATCGCCGATTGCGCTACTTGGGTGAAGCTGGCGGGGCTGGCATTATCCGCCGACGGTCACGGCAAGTGAATTTATCTTCGCAGTACCGCTCATAAGTGTGTCGGCGGCTTGGCTCGCCCATCCAACCTGCCAGGGAGTGTCACTCATGCATTCAACTTCACCCATGAACAACGGTGCTTGCAGGCGCTTGATCCTGGTGGTGGAGGACGAGCCGACGGTCCTGGAGTTCCTGTGCGAGATCCTGGTAGACGAAGGGTATGCCACCCAAGCCCTGGAAAGTGCCGATCAGGCCTGGGAGTTCCTGGGCGAGCGGGCCTCGGACGTGGCGCTGCTGCTGACCGATATCACCATGCCAGGCCGGCTCAATGGCGCGAGCCTGAGCAACCTGTGCGGCGAGCACTGGCCCGGGATGCCGATCGTGGTGATGTCGGGTTTCGAGACCCCCGAGAGCTCCGGGGTACGTTATCCGGTGTCGTTCATCCGCAAGCCCTGGACCATTGGCCAGATTCTGGATTGCGTCGAGGGTGCGCTGAGGTCGGCCCGGGGTTGAGGCATCGCGCCTTACCCCGGCCAACTGCCGCTGTTACTCCTTGACGCTCATGAACTCCCGCGCCCAGACGATGTACTCCTCGGGCTGGGTGTAGGTGTGCGCCAGTTCGGTGGCGCTCAGGTCCGAGGCCTGGGTGAAGATCTGCCGCTGCTCGCGCAGGCAGTCGTAGGTGGCCTTGATCGCGGCGAAGTAGGCGGCGTGCCCGTCGACTGCGATCTTCACGCCCAGCTGCGCCAGGCGGGCGTCGTCGCGCAGTGCCGGGTTGCCGTAGGTCACCAGCATCAGCGGCACGCTCAGGTGCTCGGAGATCTGTTCCAGTTGCTCGAAGTCGCGGATGCCGACCATGCAGATGGCGTCGGCGCCGGCGCGTTCGTACTGCTGGGTACGGCTGATGATTTCCTGCACCGGGAGGATCCCGGCGTTCGTCCGGGCGATGATCGCCAGTTCCGGATCGATCCGGGCTTCCAGCGCTGCGCGGATCTTGCCGACCCCTTCGGCAACGGAAATCAGATCGGTGGACTTGCGGCCAAATTGCGCCGGCAGCAGGGTGTCCTCGATGGTCAGCGCAGCGATGCCGGCGCGTTCCAGTTCGACCACGGTGCGCATCACGTTGAGGGCGTTGCCATAGCCGTGGTCGGCGTCGGCGATCACCGGCAGCTGGGCCACGCGGCCGATGCGGGTGGCCTGCTCGGTGAATTCGCTGAGGGTGATCAGGGCGAAGTCGGGGGCCGCCAGGACCTGCAGCGAGGCTACGGAGCCACCGAGGATGCCCACTTCAAAACCCAGGTCGGCAGCGATTCGGGCGGACATCGGGTCAAACACAGAAGCAGTGTGATAGCAGGAAGAAGAGGCGATCAGTTCACGGAAACCGCGGCGCAAATCTTGATGGGAAAGCCTGGACATAACAGCTCCGAGATGGGATCGAGAGATCGACCTTCAGGTCGAGTCGAATTTTGCAATCAGTTCCCTTGGCGAGCCGATGATCGAACGGTTCGCGGCGAAACGTTGGTTGGGCAGATGAAGGTGAAGCAAGAGGAGTAGCAAGGCGTCTTTATCCCGCTTGGTTGGATGAAACTGCGGGTTTGTTATGCGAGGCCGACATAGCAGGACGAGGCTAACATGCTCCGGGGCCGTAGATGATGAGGAATTTGCATAGCATTATGCCGGACTGGCATTGGAAATTTTTTAGCAACTTAATGTTACAAGTGCTGTGCAAGCCCTCCGCCGTGCTCCGGGCCGGGTGCCTGGCACTTGTCGATTCGAGGTAAATCGAGGAAGCTGCCGCGCCTCGGATTGCGGCCATCCAGCGGCGCAACGTTTTCACTTCAGGGATGCAGGCAATGACGCTCAGGGTGTTGGTGGTCGGTGGTTATGGCAATTTTGGCAGCATCATTTGTCGCTACCTGATCCACAGGCCCGGTCTGCACCTGGTGATTTCCGGACGTGACCCGGTGCGCCTGGCAGCCAAGGTCCAGGCCTTGCGCGCGGAGGAGGGCCAGCCTTGCGAAGGCTGGTGCGGCGACGCCATGGGCGAGGAATGGGGGCCGGCGCTCAAGCGCTTGGGCATCGACTGGGTGATCCATACCGGCGGGCCGTTCCAGGGGCAATCCTATGCTGTGGCGCGCGGCTGTATCGAGGCCGGGGTCAACTATTGCGACCTGGCCGATTGCCGGCAATTCGTCGGTGGTATCGGCGCCCTCGATGCCCAGGCCCGGGCAGCCGGGGTAGCAGTGCTCAGCGGCTGCAGCTCGGTACCGACCCTGTCGGCCGCGATCATCGATGAGCATCGCCAACGCTTTTCCCGGATCGAGCGCATCGAGCACGGTATTTCCTCTTCGGCGAAAATGCCCGGGCTGTCCACCATCCTCGGCGTGCTGGCCTATGCCGGCCGGCCGATCCTGCAACTCAAGGATGGCCAGCCGCACCCGGTGATCGGCTGGCAGGGCCTGACCCTGCGCAAACTGCCACGGCTGGGCACCCGGTTGGTGGCCAATGTCGATGTGCCGGATCTGGACCTGTTCGCCGCGCGTTATGGCGCCCATACCTTGTCATTCAAGGCAGGCGCCGGGCTCAAGGTTGCCGGCCTGGCCAACGCCGCGCTGGCCCAGGCGGTGAAGCTGGGGCTGGTGCGCGACCCGGCGCCGTGGGCCGCACGCCTGCATCGCTGCGGCACCTGGTTCGAGTGGCTGGGCGATGGCCTGAGTGCCATGTACGTTGATGTGCATGGCCTGGGCCAGGATGGCCAGCCATTGTCGATGACCGCGCAACTGACCGCCGCCAATGATCACGGTCCGGAGATTCCCAGCTGCGCAGCGGTAGCGGTGGTGCTCAAGGTGCTCGAGGGCCAGTCGCTGCTCCCGGGGGCCCGCGCCTGCGCGGGTGAAGTCAGCCTGGAGCAGTACCTGCGGGCCATCGACGATCCGGCCAACCTGCAGATGCAGGTCGAGTTCTCACGCCAGGCGGGCTGATCGTGCCTCACCACAGCAGCGGCTTGGCCAGGTCTTTCCAGAACAGCCAGCGCTGCACTTCATGGTGCTCGCCCGTGCCGATCTGCCAGGCCGGGCGGCCACGGTCCAGTTCGATGCGCACGATGATCCCGGCATAGGTGGCGGCCACCAGGGACTTGCCATCGGGGCTGATGTCCATGGCACTGAACGTCGAGCCGATATAGTGCTGCCAGCGTTCCTCGCCAGTGTCGCTGAAGGCCCGCAGGTAACCGTAGGCATCGCCGATGATGAACTCGTCGCCCCGTGACGCCGCCGCGTATACCCGAGCGCCTTGCTGCAACACCGGGGTGCGCGGGTCGTCGCTGTAGAAGTCGGTGGCCAGGCCCGGCAGGTCCGCCACTGCCACCCCCAGGCTCGCGCCGCCATAGAAGTGGCAAGCGTTGAGCAGCAGGCGGTCGCCGCGCTGGTTGAAGTACGCGAAGTGCGGGTACTCGCTGGCAGGGCCGATCTCGGCCACAGGTTGCAGGCGGGCATCGAACACCAGGTGGGAACCGCATTGTTCGCCCACGGCGATCCACTGGCCGTCCGGCGACACTGCGCCATGCTCCATGGACAGGCCGATGGTCAGGTCATCGGGGGCCACGCCATCGGCCAGGTCCTGCTGGATGTCCTCCAGCCGGCGCAGCAGGCGGGTGGCGCCATCGGCCGCCAGGACGAAGATGCCGTCGGCGCCCACCAGCAGCACTCTGCGCCCGTCCGGGAATGGAATCAGGCTGCTGGGGCTGGGATGCCCGGTGTCTTGCAGGTCCAGGCCCTGGGGCAGGCCGGCATGGCCATCGGGCCAGGGAAAGCTCGCCACCTGCGGGCCATTCCAGCCGTCGGTCACCTGCACGCCCTCGGCCTGCGCCCAGGCGACATAGCGCCGCCGCGGGCACATGCCGAAGAATTCCACGTGTTCCAGGGTCTCGACCTGGTCGTTGACGATATGCACCACGGAGCCGGCCTCGTAGGGCGCTCCGATGCGTGCCAGCAAACTGCCGTCCGGCAACAGGGCCAGGGCTGGAATCATCCGTCCCTGGCTTTCCAGGCGCGGCAACAGCGGGAAGTGCGCGGGCGGCCAGTCCTGGCGAAAGGCCTGGCGCGCGGCTTCATCGTGGGGCCCCTGATTGCTTGCTTCCAGAGCTGCCTGCCAGGCCGGCAGCAGGTGGGCGCTGTCCGGCATGCGAGGTTCCTGCAGGCCGTCGAAGCCCTCTCGCGTGCCGGTCTCGACATAGCGGTTGATGCGCTCGGCGTACATCAGTACGGCTTGGTGCCATTGCTGTTGCGGGGAGAGATTCGAATTCGACGAGGACATGCGCGCAGGACTCCTTGTGGCGCTGGAAAAGGCATAGCAGACCGGAGATGGACTGGAAAAGCGCGCAGTTTATCCGTTGCAGGCGGTTTTTTTTCAAGGACGTGAAGTGCTGCTCAAGGCGTGTAGGTACTGACCCGATTGCGCCCTGCATGCTTGGAGGCATACAGCGCCTGGTCGGCCCATTCGATCAGGCAGCGGTGATCCCGGGCCGGGCGATCGAGGCAGGCGATGCCCAGGCTGATGGTGAAGGCAATGACCTGGCCGTTGTGCAGCACCGCCTGGTTCTCCGCCGCCTGGCGCAGGCGTTCGGCCAGGCTCTGGGCACCGCTCAGCTCGGTGTGCGGTAGCAGGATGGCGAACTCCTCGCCGCCATAACGCCCGGCCACGTCACTGTCGCGCAGGTGGGCGTGGATCAGTTCCGAGAGGCGCTTGATCACCGCGTCGCCGGCCTGGTGGCCGTAGCGATCGTTGATCGACTTGAAGTGGTCGATGTCCAGCATCAGCAGGGCGAAGGCCGTGTCGTGGCGTGCATATTCATGCTGCAGGCGCTGTTCCCAGTGGCCGCGGTTGTAGAGCTGGGTGAGGTGGTCGGTGCGCGACAGTTGCTGCAACTGGTGGTTGGCCTTCTGCAGGCCCAGGTTGTTGATCGCCACGTCAGTGAGGTCGTAGATCACCAGGCATACGTGGTGGATCTCGCCATTGGAGGAGCGCAGGGGCAGCAGCGTGGTGTTCTGGTACATGAACTCGCCCTGGCCGGTGATCGGCTGGTAATTCTTGAAGTGCACCAGGTAGGGCCGCTGTTTCCAGATGGTGAAGGCGGGCGTGCCGAGGGCCACGACCCGTCCGACCTTGCGGGTGAACCAGGGCCGCTCGACCTCGGGGAACAGCTCGAAGAACGAGCAATCGATGGCCTGCTTGGAGGCCACCCCGGAGCGGTTTTCCATGAAGCTGTTCCAAACCTGGACCTGGCACTCGAGGTCCAGCACCACGATGCCCACGTCGATGCTCTGGACCACTGCCAGCAGCCAGTGCAGTTCGCTGAAATCCATTCGTCTGGGCATGATTCAACTCATCAGGTAGGCGAGCTTCTGTTCCAGCAGGGCCAGCGAGCCCTCGGTGAACAGCAGCAACAGGTCGAAGTGGATGTTCTGTTCATCCAGGCTGTAGCTGATCTCTACCGCCTGGGTGTTCTTCCAGCGCTGCTGGTTGAGCACGATCAGCTCGTCGATAGCGGTGTGTTCCCCCAGCACCTGGGGATGGCCCACGGAAAAGAACACATCCAGCTGGTCGGCGATGCTGCTCAGGCAGGCACCGATCAGTACGCTGGACAAGTCGATCAGTACCTCCATTTCCTGGTAGGGGTCGGTGCCTTGTTCCATCAGTTGGGCGATGTCGGCCACCGAGGAGTCATGGAACATCAACAGCGCCTCGCCGGCGATGCCACTGCCGATGTAGCTCTGGCAGATGGCGGTCAGTTGCCGGGTACGGTTGGCGTCCGCCAGGAGCATTTGCAGTTCGCCGGCCTCCAGCACATTGACGTGGGGAATCGGCAGGTGCACGAACACGTCCAGGACCCTGGCGATCAGAGCCGCGGCGTAGCCCATGGAGACGTTGACAGTCTCGCGAAAGGCATCGCGAAAGGTCACCACCGGCGGGGGCGAGGGATTGGGCACCGGCTTGCAGCGTCCGTTGTCCAGCAACTGCAACTCGTTGAGCAAGCTGCGCAGTTGCTGGGGATCGAAAGGCTTCTTGAGGAACGCCCGGGCCCCGAGTTCACGGGTCCGGCGCACGGCTTCTTCCTGTACGTCACCGGAGATGACGATGATCTGCGCGTCGATGCCTTCTTCCTGCACGGCGCTCAACACCTGGTAGCCGTCCATCACCGGCATGGTCAAATCCAGCAGCGCCACCTTGCCCAAGCCCCTGCGCAGCGCCTCCAGCCCTTCGCGGCCGTTGCAGGCCTGGGTCACGGACACTCGCCACTCTCCGGGCAAGGTCTGCAATACCTGCTTTCTGGCCATGCTCGAGTCATCGCAGACGAGAAGGGGAATCATCGGGATCGGACGCTCATTCGAAAAAATCCGCAGGTGGATAGTGTTCGGAAATATGACGAGTTGCCGTTTGTATATTGTTTGTTACAGGCTGTCCGTGCCGCGCGGAACTATAGAGCGACGGATAAAGAAAGAACAAGTAGCGGGTAGGCGGGTTATTTGCTTCAGGTCATTGTTCGGTGCAATTCACGGCGCAGGTTCATGTGGCGTTTGCTCGCCCTGGCAATGCTGTTCAACCCTGTTTACAGGCGTTGCCGATGATGCTTCGGAGGCCGGGGGCGAGCGTCGCCAAATTAACCGAATCGTTAATGACTGTTTTCTGGCGTTCGAAAAATGACACTTTGCCAGTGACTATTAAACTGAGTGAGTGCAACTTGTTAGTTACCCTGCGCAAACTTTAATAGTGCGAGACGCAATAATCCGAAGAGTGATTTTTCAGCGGCGTGCAGGCTCGGGAAGTTCAGCGGTTATCCGAGATCTTCCGGTAAATGCAAAGAAGCACGGGCGCGCGAGGCGCCGCAGTGGGAAAAAATGTCAGATTTTGAGTCTCGGGCTGGACCTTTTCCCGCAATGCGCAATCATTACTGCGTGGAAAATATAAGGAGAGACGCATGTTCATTCGGTCATTGACCCTCGCTACTCTGCTCGTTGTCGCAGGCCCTGTCCTGGCTGCCGACAACGATGGCCCACTGGCCCAGGACCTGGGCAAGTCACGGGCACTGATCGTGATCGCCCCCAGTACCGTCGATCCGACCCTGGTGAGCCTGAAGAAGTCCCTCGAGGAGCCGGCCAACCGCCAGGCCTTCAGCGAGCGCAACATGGTCCTGTACACGGTGGTCAACACCATCGGCCAGCGCGACGGCAAGGACATCGATCCGCAATCCACCATGGCCCTGATCCGCAGCCTCAAGCTGGGTGCCGGAGCCCAGACCAAGGTGATCCTGGTGGGCAAGGACGGCGAGAAGAAGCTTGAGCATTCCGGAGCCCTCGAGCTCAAGGAAGTCTTCAGCACCATCGATCAGTTACCGGCGGCCGAGAAGCAGGCGGCCGCCCCGGCCCCAGCGCCGGAACCCCAGGCCAAACCGGCCAATGCCAAGGCTGGCAAGCAGGCCAAGCCTGCGGCGGCGCCCCAAGCCCTGGACGACTGAGCCAGGTTTCAGGACCTGCCGGGAGCGGACTGCAGCCCCGGCATTGCTCCCGCCCCCAGGTAGTTCCCGGTTGCGCTCAAGGGCGATCCAGCAACTGGCTCAGCGCCTGGACGATCGTCCTTACCTCTGCCTCATCGATCACCAGCGGTGGCAGCAGGCGGATGGTCTTGCCCCGGGTGACATTGATCAGTAGCCCATGATCCCGGGCGGCAGCCTGCACCAGGTCCGGAGCCGGATGCTGCAGTTCGAGGCCGATCATCAATCCCTGGCCACGAATCTCCAGCACCTGCGGATGCCCCGACAGTTCTTCGCGCAGAAGCTCCAGAAGCAGGGTGCCTTGGCGTTCGGCGTTGGCCAGCAAGCCCTGTTCCTCGATGATGTCCAGCACTGTGCAGGCCACACGGCAGGCCAGAGGGTTGCCGCCGAACGTGCTGCCGTGGCTGCCCGGGGTGAACAGTTGCGCAGCCTTGCCTTGGGCCAGGCAGGCACCGATGGGGATACCGTTGCCCAGGCCCTTGGCCAGGGTCATCACGTCCGGTACCACGTTTTCGTGCTGGCAGGCGAACCAGCGGCCGGTACGGCCGATACCACTCTGGATCTCGTCGAGCATCAGCAGCCAGTTGCGCCGCGAGCACAGTTCGCGCACAGCCTTGAGATAACCTGCCGGCGCCAGCTGGATCCCACTCTCGCCCTGGATCGGCTCCATCAGCACCGCGCAAATGCGTGAGCCCTGGCTGGCTGCGACCTGCTCCAGGGCCGCCAGGTCGCCGAAGGGCACCTTGAGGAAATCCCCTGGCAATTGCCCGTAGCCCAGGCGTACCGCTGGCCCGTCACTGGCCGACAGGGTGCCCAGGGTCCGGCCGTGAAAGGCGTTCTCCATCACGACCACCAGCGGCCGCTCGATGCCCTTGTACCAGCCATGCAAGCGCGCCAGTTTCAAGGCGGTCTCATTGGCTTCGGCCCCCGAATTGTTGAAGAACGCCCGGTCCATGCCGGCCAGTGCCGTCAGCCGCGTGGCCAGTTGCTGTTGCCAGTCGATGCTGTACAGGTTGGAGGTGTGCAGCAGCAGCCCGGCCTGTTCGCTGATGGCGCTGACCAGGCGTGGATGGGAATGGCCGACACCGGTCACGGCCACGCCGGCGATGGCGTCCAGGTATTCGCGGCCGGCCTGGTCCCAGAGTCGGGTACCCAGGCCTTTGCTGAAGCTCAGGGACAGTGGCTGGTAAGTGCTCATCAGGGCGGCGGTCATGGCGGGGTACTCCATCCAGGTAGGGGTGTCGCCAGTATCGTTAGCCAGCCTGACTAGATAAACTCAGTAGATCTTTAATCATCTTGAAGCAAGGGTTGATAATGGATCTGTTCCAGGCGATGTCGGTGTACGTCAAGGTGGTGGAGGCCGGAAACATGACCGCCGCCGCCCGGGAATGTGGCTTGTCCACCACCATGGTGGGCAATCACCTGCGGGCCCTGGAGCAGCGTCTGGGCGTGCGCCTGCTCAACCGGACCACCCGCCGCCAGCGCTTGACCGAATTCGGTATCGAGTATTACCAGCGTTGCCTGGCGGTGCTGGGGCTGGTGGCCGATTCCGAACACCTGGCGGAGCAGGCCCAGGGCACGCCCTCCGGCACCTTGCGCATCACCGCGCCCGTGACGTTCGGCACCGAGCGCCTGGCGCCGGCCTTGAGCGAGTTCCGCCAGCGCTGTCCCCAGGTCAAGGTCGAGCTGAGTCTGGCCAACCAGCGCTTCGACCTTGCCGACGGCACCTTCGATGTGGCCATTCGCCTGGGCAATCTGGATAACAGTGCGCTGATCGCTCGTCCCCTGCAGGACTACACCCTGACCATCTGTGCGGCACCGCAGTACCTGGAACGCCACGGCACGCCCCAGGTTCCCGAAGACCTGGCGCAGCACAACTGCCTGGCGTTCGCCTTTCCGGCAGGTGACGAATGGAGTTCCACCGCCAGCCAGTGGCCCCTGAGCGGGCCCCAGGGCGATGTGCTGATTCCGGTGTCCGGTTCGTTGCTGGCCAACACCTCGTCCGGCCTGCATCGCGCAGCGCGCGGCGGCCTGGGAATCGTGATGATGCCCGATGCCCTGGTCGAAGAAGACCTGCAGCAGGGGCGGCTGGTGGCCCTGTTGCAGGACTATCAACTGCCCCTGCGGGCGATGCATCTGCTTTATGCCCAGGACCGCTATCGACTGCCCAAGCTGCGCAGCTTCGTCGACTTCGTCCTGGAGAAGTGGGGACGGATCTAGGACGCTTCCCGAGCCAGCAGCATCATCGCTGCCGACAGGGTATGGCCATCGGTGATGCGTCCGGCGGCGATCATCGCCAGCAGTTCCTGGCGGCTGACCCACAGCAGCTTGTCGACCTCGCCATCGGTGGCGATGGCCTGTTGCTCGGCGATTTCCACCTGGCACACCGCAACGGCACTGGCGATCAGCGAGGTATTGCTGTGCAGCAATCCCAGTTGGCGCACCTGCGAGGCCTGCCAGCCGGTTTCCTCCAGCAGTTCGCGGGTGGCGGCGTCACAGGGGCTTTCGCCGGCATCGATGGCCCCCCGTGGAAACTCGATGGACTGGCCGCCGATGGCCCGGCGCCTGAGGTCCACCAGCATCAGCCGACCATCGGCCAGGGTCGGCACGGCGACCACGCCGTTCACCGCCTGGGCTTCCTTGATGATGAAGTAGCCCTGTTCACGGACCACCCTGAAATAGGGGGTTTCCAGCAGGCATTGATTATCGGGGGTCGAACTCATGTGGGTCACTCCAGGAAACAACGATCGAACAGGTACACCTGCTCGGGCTTGAGATTGTTGAGGGTCGCCTGGGGGCGGCCGCCGTCACCGCTCTTCTTGCGTCCGGTGTCGCGCAGGTAGCCGGCTTCGCTCATCTTCAGCAGGCGTTGGCGGATGCTGGTCTTGAGCACTGGGCGTTGCAGCACGGTGGAGAAGATCGCCACCGCCTCGGGGGCACTGAACTCGTTGCCGAGGAACATCAGCGGCAGGCTGCTGTACAGGGATTTGGACAGTAGCCGGTCATGGGCCTGGGCCACCAGGCTGTTGTGGTCGAAGGGCAGCTTGAAGGCGCCGCTGGCCACTTCCTGCAAGGCGAAGAAGCCCTGCTGCGCACCTGGTTGCACGGGTTCGCTGGCGATCCCCAGGTAGAAGGTCGAGGAAGACCAGCAGCGCGGATCACGAAAGGCGTCGCCCACGGTGCCCACTTGTTCCAGCCAGGCCAGGGGCATGTCTACCTTGCTCGAACGGCGCAGGCGTTCTACCGCATCGTTCAGGCTGCGATCCTCGACATCGCCGTTGACCACGATCCCCGGCAGGGCCCAGTGCCCGGCGAAGGGCTCGCTGTCACGCTGGTGCAGGAGGATTTCCAGTGCGCCGCTGTCACGGTTGTAGCGCAACAGGCACAGGTCGATGGTGTGCAGGTAGGCGTTGGCGAGGGTGGGGCGGTCGTGCATATCAACTTCCGTGGACGGCGTAGAGGCCATAGTTTAGCGGATTCATCCCCGGTGCCAGCCACTGGCTGGGCGGTGTTTCGCCCCGGGCCAGGCATTGGCGCAAGACTGTGCTGCGCACGCCGGGCTGTTCCTCGATGCAGAGGACGGAAAAGCGCTGCAGCAACTCCTGGCCGCGATGGAACCTGGACAGCTGTTGGGCTACATCTTCACCGACCACCAGGGCGATGCGCTTGCCCTCCAGGGCCAGGTCATCGGCGAGGCGCTCGAGCAGGGTGATGCTGTACACCGGGCCGGGATCGGCCAGTGCCAGTTGTTGCTCCAGGCGGCTCACCGCCAGTTCGGCCGGGCACTGTGCTTGCAGGTGTCCGGTGATGGCCTGCAACCAGAGTGCGCGTTGCTCGAAGTCGGCCATGCGCTTGCCATCGGGGTGGCGAAAGCTGGGTACCACCAAGACGCGCCGGGCATGGCGAGCCGCCTCGAGCATCACTTGGGCATGTCCGGCGTGGGGCGGATTGAAGGCGCCGCCGTAGAGGGCCAGTTCGAACATCTGCTTATCCTCATTTGGTACACGACGTGTACTTTATCACTGCTTCCTCTCGTTGCAACTATTGGTTGGGGTGGTTCTTTGACTTGTGATCTATTTGGCAGCGCAAAAAAACCTGAAGCAGGGGTATTGCAACAAAAGTACATGACATGTACTTTGTGTTCCATGCAGAGGAGAGACCCAGCATGAACAGTCAAACGATGAAGACCGCTTCTTTCGATGTCGATGCGCAAAAGAGCTTCACCCCGCTGTGCCCGGACGAGTTGCCCGTGGTCGAGGGCGACCGCATCGGTGGCGAGCTGAACTTCATGGCAACCCTGGCCGGCCTGCGCGTTGGCAGCAAGGATGCCCACAGCCCCCGGGCGCCCTGGGTAGTGGCCGAGCACGCACAGATGCTCCAGCCCACCGGCCTGGAGCATGCCGACCTGACCTGGGTCAGTCACTGCGTACCGGGCACCGCGGGCTTCACCTTGCTGGACGAGCTGCCCGCGCCCTATGACTACGACTACTTCGTGTGGAAGGGTGTCGAGCCGGACCTGCACCCCTATGGCGCCTGCTACCACGACCTGCACGGCAAGCTGTCCACCGGGGTCATCGAGTACCTCAAGGGCCAGGGCGTGCAGCAAGTCATCGTCGGCGGCCTGGCCCTGGACTTCTGCGTCAAGACTACCGCCCTGCAACTGGCCGCTGCCGGTTTCAAGGTGATCATCCACCTGCCGGCGTGCCGGGCCATCAGCGCCGACGGTGCTGCACAGGCCATCGCCGAGCTGCAACAAGCGGGCATCACGGTTGCCGCGACCCGCGAAGAAACCGCCAGACTGGCCAGCGTTTGAGGAGTCACCATGGAAAGTGCATTTGACCGCGACAACGGCGTGATCCAGAGCCTGCTGGACACCGACTACTACACCTTCACCATGATGCAGGCCGTGCTGCACCAGCACCCCAATGTCGATGTGGAATACCAGTTCATCGTCCGCTCCAGGGAGTCCCTGGTGCACCTGATCCCCGAGATCCGCCAGGAGCTGGAGAAACTGGCAGGTCTGCAGATGCGCGAAGGCGAGCAGCGGTTTCTGTTCAACAAGCGTTTTCGCGAATACCTGACCCCGGATTTCGAACAGTTCCTCGGCCTGTTCCGCTTCAACCTGCGCTACATCCATGTGGCCGCCGTCGATGGCCAACTGAGCATCCGCGTCCGTGGCCCGATGCTGCACTGCATCATGTTCGAACAGCCGGTGCTGGCCATGGTCAGCGAGCTGCGCAACCGCGATAAATACCCGGATGTCGAGCTGGCGGACGTCACTCGCCGGCTCTACCAGAAGTTCGAATGGCTGGAGAAAAACGCCAGCCGCGAAGAACTGGCCGAGCTGCGGGTCTCGGACTTCTCCACCCGCCGGCGCCTGTCGTTCAAGGCCCAGCGCGAAGTGGTGAAGATCATGCGCAGCGATTTCCCCGGGATCTTCGTCGGTACTAGCAATGCGCACCTGGCCTACGAATTCGACCTGCCGCTGATCGGCACCATGGCCCACCAGTGGCTGATGGTGCACCAGCAACTGGGGCGGCTGCGGGAGAGCCAGAACGCGGCCCTGGAAAACTGGGTGCACGAGTATCGCGGGCGCCTGGGCATTGCCCTGACCGACTGCATCAGCACCGACTTTTTCCTCAAGGACTTCGACCTGTATTTCGCCAAGCTCTACGACGGCCTGCGCCAGGATTCCGGGGACCCGCTGGTGTGGGCCGACAAGGTCCTGGCCCGCTACCGGGAACTGGGCATCGACCCGCGGACCAAGGACCTGATGTTCTCCGACGGCCTGAACTTCGAGAAGTGCCTGCCGATCCTGCGTCATGTGCGTGGCCAGGCCCGCTTCGGCTTTGGCATGGGCACAAGCCTGGCCTGCGATGTGGAGGGTGTGGAGCCGCTGAGCATCGTGATGAAGCTGGTACGGGTGCATGGCGAACCGGTGGTGAAGTTCTCCGATGACCCGATCAAGAACGTCTGCGAAGACCCATCCTTCCTTCGCTATGCGGCGCAAGTGTTCAACGTCGATCTCGCCAATTCGCCCCTGGAGGCCTGACATGAGCAACTCGACCCAAGAACGTATTGCCCGTGAACTGGGCATCGATCGGCAACTGGTCCCTGGCGGCGAGCCTGCCGAGATTGCCCGCCGCGTGGCGTTCATCCAGCAGGTACTGGGTGCTTCCGGTTGCCACAGCCTGGTGCTGGGCATCAGCGGTGGAGTGGACTCCCTGGTGGCCGGGCGCCTGTGCCAATTGGCGGTGGAGCAATTGCGCGAGGCGGGACATGACGCTCGCTTCATCGCCATGCGCTTGCCCTATCGCAGCCAGGCGGATGAACGTGATGCCCAAGCGTCCCTGGCATTCATTCACCCGGACAGCATCAGCACCTGCAACATCGCCGACTGTGTCGATGGCCTGATGCACCAGGTGCAGGTCGACGGCCTGCAGCCTTCGCCGGCCCTCACGGACTTTGCCAAGGGCAACGTCAAGGCCCGGGCACGGATGCTGGCCCAGTATGCAATCGCCAACCTGAGCAATGGCCTGGTAGTGGGCACCGACCATGGCGCCGAGGCGTTGATGGGGTTCTTCACCAAGTACGGTGATGGTGCCTGTGACCTGGCGCCATTGTCGGGCCTGACCAAGACCCAGGTGCGGCTGCTGGCTGGTGCCCTCGGGGCCCCCGGGCACCTGGTGCACAAGGCGCCCACCGCGGACCTCGAAGAACTGGCCCCGGGCAAGCTGGACGAGGACGCCTATGGCTGCAGCTACGAGGAAATCGACGCCTACCTGATGGGCCAGCCGGTCATCGACAGGGTGCGGCAACTGATCGAGAACGCCTACCGTCGCAGCGCCCACAAGCGCGCCTTGCCCTGCACTCCGACCCCTCATGCCCGGCCCCTCTAGCCGCTGTCGAGCACGCGAGGCTGCGAACGGGTGCGCAGCACCCGCCAAACCAGGCGATGGGGTACATCAGGCCAGTTTCTGATACGCCAGATGTGGCTCGTGCCGAGCCATGCGCAGCCTGCGGCAGCGGCTACACGAAGCAGTTTCAACCGTCGCGCCACTTGTCCAGGGCCACACGGCAATCGGCGACCAGCTCGGGCATGTGTTCCCTGGCCTCGGGCCAGCCCAGGTCCTCCAGTGCTAGCTGGGCCGCCTGGCGCAATGGCTGCCATTGCCGGTGTTCGAAGCCGTTGTCCTCGAGGGTAATGCCATAGGCCTCCCGGCTCAGGCCCTCGCAGGCCTCCAGCAAGGCTTGCAGGTGCTGGTGCAGGACCGGGTCCAGCCGCGCCGGGAAATCCCGCACGAAACGCTCCAGGTAATCCAACTGATCGGACCACAGGTTGCATTCCGCACAGCAGCCGATCTCCACCCGTTGCTGCTCCGCGTCCATGGCCAGGAACTCCAGGGCCGGCCCCAGTTCGCCCAGGAGGATGAGCCAGCGGTACTGGTCCTGGCCGTACCAGGTCCAGATATGCGTCGCCAGTTTTTCGCGGCCGGTATCCTGGTTCATGGTGCTTCTCCAGCGTGCCACCAGCGTGGTCGCCGGCTCTTGTAGGAGTGGTGGGTGGGCATCAGCGCCTTGCGGTTGTTGCTGTCGAACGTCCCCAGCAGCAAGGCGACCGTGGGTTCATCATCGATGGCGCCCAGGGAGCTGCCGCACTGGGAACAGAACGCCCGGCTGGAATAGTCCGACGACCTGAAGGTGGCCGGGGCACCGCCTGGTCCGGTCCAGCTCACCCGCTCGCGGGGGAACTCGACCCAGGCCAGGGTCAGGGCGCCGCTGTGGCGCTGGCACAGCTTGCACGAGCAGGTATGGGGATTGGCGGCAGGCCCCCGGGCTTCGAAGCGAATCTGCCCGCACAGGCAGCCGCCCTGGTACATCACTGTGCTCATGCAAGTCTTCCTGTATCCGGGATTGTGCCGGTCTTGGCTGGAAGGCGAATCTAGCACGCCCTACAGCGCGGCTCAGCGCAGTTTTTCCAGCATCTGGTAGTACCACATGCCGGCGGCCAGCATCGGGTTGCCCAACTGGTCGCCGAAGGGCACGCGGATGTGCCGGCAGGCGGCGAAGGTGTCGTAGCGGCCCAGGTGGCCGGTCAGGGCCTCGGCCATGATCTCGCCCATGATGTGGCTGGTGGCCACGCCATGCCCGGAGTAGCCCTGGCAATACCAGACGTTGTCCGAGAGCTTGCCCAGCTGCGGGATGCGGTTGATCACGATGCCCATGGCGCAGCTCCACTGGAAGTCGATGCCCACGCCCTTGAGCGCCGGGAAGGTGCGCTCGATGCAGGGGCGCAGCTCACCGGCGATATCCCGAGAGTCCTTGCCGCTGTAGTTGGCGCCGCCACCGAACAGCAAGCGCCCATCGGCAGTCATGCGGTAGTAGTCGAGCACGAAGCGGCAGTCGTACACGGCCAGGTCCTCGGGGTTCAGGCGCCTGGCCAGCTCGCCCAGGGGCTCGGTGGTGACGATGCCGCCCATGGCCGGGAAGATCTTGCCCTTGAGTTGCTTGGGTTCGAGTTTGTGGTAGACGTCGCCGGCCAGCAGGACCTGGCGAGCCTCGATACGACCCTGGGCGGTGACCACTGCCGGCTGCGGGCCATGGACGATCTCGAGCACCGGGCTGTGTTCGAAGATCAGTGCACCGAGGCTTTCGGCGGCGCGGGCTTCGCCGATGCACAGGTTCAACGGGTGCAGGTGCAGGTTGCGGGTGTTCTTGATCGCGCCGTGGTACAGGTCGCTTTCCAGCAGGCCGCGGACCTGATCCCGGTCCAGCAGGCTGACCTCGTCGCCCATGCCGCGCTCGACGGCTTCATCGTAGGATGCGCGCAACTCGGCCAGGTGCCCGGGCTTGTAGGCCGCGTGCAGATGACCATGCTTGAGGTCGCAGGCGATGGCGTATTTCTCCACCCGCTGGCGAATGATCTGGTGCCCGCGCCAGCGCAGGTGCCAGATGAAGTCCTCCACTTCATTGCCCAGGCTGCGGCGCATCTGCTGGCGCATGGCAGCATCGCCGGACAGGCTGCCGGTGACCTGGCCACCGTTGCGTCCGCTGGCGCCCCAACCGATCTTGTGGCTCTCGACGATGGCCACCTTGAGGCCACGCTCGGCCAGTTCCACGGCACTGGCGACGCCGGTAAAACCACCGCCGATGATCACCACATCCACTTGATGGGTGCCCTGCAGGGTCGGGTACTGGGTTTCCTGGTTCAGGGTGGCGCTGTAGTAGCTGGGGCAGCGTTCGGCTGCCGGGGTCCGCGGATCGAAGGCGGCGCTCATGGGGAAATCCTCGCAAAAGAGTGAACCGGACCGCTGCTTGCAGGCAGCGGCCAGCACGTCGGGTTGCCAGCAGGGGCCTCAGGCCTGGGCCAGGTACCAGCGCCAATCCTGCTCGCCGACTTCGGCCATGAACTGGCGGTACTCGGCACGCTTGACCGCCAGGTACACGCCGAGAAACTCGCTGCCCAGGGCTTCGCGAGCCCAGGTCGATCGCTCCAGGGCGGCGAGGGAGGTCAGCCAGTCGGTGGGCAGCAGCTCCTTGGCCTGGGCATAACCGTTGCCCTGGACCGGGGCGCCCGGATCGAGTTGTTTGCGCAGGCCCCGGTGGACAGCGGCGAGGATCGCGGCGGCGGCCAGGTAGGGGTTGGCGTCGGCGCCGCAGATACGATGCTCGATGTGCCGGCTGTTGGCCGGGCCGCCCGGCACCCGCAGGCTCACGGTGCGGTTGTCGACGCCCCACGTCGGGGCCAGCGGTGCATAGCTGTTGGCCTGGAAGCGTCGGTAGGAGTTGGCGTTGGGGCAGAACAGCAGCAGGCTGTCCAGCAGTGAGGCGAGCATGCCGCCTACCGCGTGGCGCAGCAGTGGGGTACCGGCCGGGTCCTGGGTCGCGAACAGGTTGTGGCCGTCGGCATTGGCGACGCTCACGTGCATGTGCATGCCGGTGCCGGCCAGGTGGTCGAAAGGCTTGGCCATGAAGGTGGCCTGCATCCCGTGCTTGTGGGCCACGGCCTTGACCAGGCGTTTGTAGCGCACGGCCTGGTCCATGGCCTGGAGGGCATCGCCATGCTCCAGGGTGATCTCCACCTGGCCAGGGGCATACTCGGAAATCGCCGTGCGCGCCGGAATGCCCTGCAGCTTGCAGGCGGCATAGAGGTCGGCGAGAAAGGGCTCGATCTGCTCCAGCTCACGCAAGCCATAGACTTGTGTCGTGCGTGGCCGGCCGCCATCGGCATCCAGCGCGGGTTGCGGACGACCCTCGGCGTCGCGCCGGGCGTCGAGCAGGTAGAACTCCAGCTCACAGGCCATTACCGGGTAATAACCGTCGGCCTTGAGCCGGTCGATGATCTTGATCAGCAGATGGCGCGGATCGGCGATGCTGGCGGGCATGCCTTCCTGCGGGTGCATGCTGACCTGCACCGCGGCAGTGGGGATCTGCCGCCAGGGCAGGCGTACCAGGCTGCCGGCCAGGGGATAGGCGCGGCAGTCGATGTCACCCACGTCCCACACCAGCCCGGAATTCTCCACGTCGTCGCCATTGAGGGTCAGGCCGAGGATGGTGCTGGGCAATGGCCGGCCGCTTTCGTACACCGTCAGCAGTTCCTCGCGGTGCAGCAGCTTGCCTCGGGGCACGCCGTTGGCGTCGAGGATGAACAGCTCGATCATGTCGATATCGGGGTTGGCGGCCAGGAAGTCACGGGCCTCTTCGGGGGCGGCAAAATTCATTGTCGTTCTCGCTTGCGCCGTCAGGGCGCACAGGTCTTCAGGTCCTGCGACGACACCACGCACGGGCGTTCGCAGGGGCACAAGGCAGATCTGGGGCGTGGCGCGCGCAGTGCGCGATCAGGCCGGGAGCGAGTGATCCGGAGGGCGTGAGGAGTGGCGCAGGCGGGAGCGGCACAGGGCCATGGGCAGGTTGACCAGGAGTTTCATGGGCAAGCCCTGTCCAGCAGGTAATAACCGATGACGACGGCGCGATCCCCATGGACCTCATGAGGGCATTGGGCGGGCAATGGACGTGAGCGAGTGGACAGCGATCCTCGTGCGCCGCCGACACTCGCACGGCCCCGGCTGCAAGCCGTGGTGGCGGGTCTGGCGAATCCGTGGCACGGGTTCAGGAGGGACATCGGCCGGGTGATCTCGCTGTCGAGTTCGCTGTGATTATTCTTCGTGTGGACCGGGCGCCGTGGGGGCCGCAAGCCCCGGGGCGAAGCCATACTGCAAGAATCCGCCAGCCAATGTAAGGGGGTGGTAAAGGTGCCTGGCCCAGGAAAACCGTTGGAGACCAGGCGCAAATTGCCGGGCTAGAGCGGCGCCTTTGGACTGGCGAAGCTGTCTGATTTTTTTACAGGGCGTCAGTAGACCCCGGGCAGCAGGCGCCAGCTGCGGGCACAGTAATCCTCGTAGGGCTTGCCGAAATGCTTGCGGAGCAAGGCTTCCTCGGCATGGATCCGGGCAATCAGCGGCACCAGGGTCAGGGCCGCCAGCAGCAGGCCCAGCCCGGAGCGAAAGGCCAGCGCCCAGCCCACCGCGTTGACCAGCAAACCGAGATAGCTGGGGTTGCGCAGGTGGCGATACAGGCCATCGGTGACCAGTCTGTGGCCCGGCTGGATCGCCACCAACCCGCTGAAGCGCCGGCCCAGGATGAACACCGGCCACAGGCGCAGCGCGCCACCGGCCGCGAACAGCAGCGCACCCAGCCAGCGCAGGCCTTCGCCGCCGAAGGTCCAGACGTCCAGGCGATCGCAGTAGGCCGGCAGGAATCCGCTCGCCAGGCCGATTACGCCGAACACCGGCAACACCCAGCGATTGCCCCGGTCCTCCTGGTCGCCGCTGCTGAGGTTGACCTGGGTGTACAGCGAGGCCACCACCATCAGCAGCGTGGCCAGGGCGACCAGGATCAAGGCCGGGTGGCCGAAGAACGCCGCGAAGCCGCCGCGTCCCCAGATCGCCAGGCCAAGGTAGGCCAGGGCGCCGAGCAGGCTGGAGACGGCCAGCCGGGGAGAGATGTTCATGATCGACCGCGCAAGGAACAGTGCCTCTTGTGAGTGTAGGAGAGCGTTCATTGCGGTGCTGCTGTTCAGGGACTGGCGGTTGCCAGCCGGCTCACCAGGAAATCGATGAACACCCGGGTCTTCTGCGGCACTCGCCGGGCCGAGGGGTAGACCACGTTGATGCTGATGGGAGGCGCCTGCCACTGGCACAGTACCGGCTCCAGGCGTCCTGCGGCGAGGGCCTCCTCGACGATGAAGTCCGGCAACAGGGCGATGCCCATTCCGGCCTCGGCGGCCTGGGCCAGCAGGTCGCCATTGTTGGCATGCAGGGGCCCGGTCACGTGCACCCGCTGGGTGTCGCTGCCGTTGCTCAATTGCAGGCTGACGCCACTTTGCAGATAGCCGTAGTTGAGGAACTGATGACTGCTCAGGTCCCTGGGCTGGCCGGGCATGCCTGCACGCTGGAGGTAGCCAGGGGAGGCGACCATGATCCGTGGCGCCGGCGCCAGTTGCCGGGCCACCATGGACGAGTCCGCCAGGCTGGCGATCCGCAGTGTCACGTCGAAGCCGCCGCGTACCGGGTCCACTTGCTGGTCGCTGAGCACCAGCTGCAGCTCGATCAGCGGATGCAGTTCATGGAACAGCGGCACCAGCGGTCCGAGCCGACGCAGGCCGAAGGACATCGGCGCGTTGACCCGCAGTACACCGCGCAACTCGGCACGGCCATCCCGGGCCCGCTGTTCGGCCTCGTCCACCGCCGCCAGCACCTCGCGGGCGGATTCGTAGTATTCGGCACCGGCTTCGGTCAGGTGCAGGCTACGAGTCGTGCGTTGTAGCAGTTGCACGCCGAGGGCTTCTTCCAGGGCCTGGATCTGCTTGCTGACCTTGGACCGAGGCACTTCCATCGTGCGAGCCGCGGCGGCAAAACCGTTCTCGTCGACGGTGACGACGAAGGCGCGCATGCATTCGATACGGTCCATGATTGTCCCTGATCTGGAATCAATGATTCCCGATTTTAGGGAATTGTTCCTGCTACGGCCAGCACCTAGATTAGCCGCCAGGCCGGTTATTCAGGACGCATCCAGCGCCATCATCCGGTCATGTTCGCCCCCCAGCCCGACTGCAAAAGGAATGCGTCATGTCCATGCTCGAATCCCTACCTCTCAACGACCGCGCGCTCATCCCGCTCAATCATCCACCTTTGAAGAGCGACACCGTGGCCCTGGCCAGGACGGCAAGGATCTGCAACCTGACGAGCTTCCCCTGTTCCAGGCCGGCGCGGTATCGGTGACCTGGCAACAGCCGGCTCGAGTACCGGCACCCCGGGCTTCGGAACCTCCAAGGGTCCCCTAGGCCGCCTGTGCCCCCTGCAACGGCATGCCCTTCGCGGGGCTCTGATCTTCCTGGCAGTACGGAGTCAAACATGAACATCGAAATCACTGACGGCGTGGTGACCTTGCTGGTGCGCCACCGGGTCAAGAAGGGCCAGGATCAGGCCTATGAAACCTGGTTGCGGCAGATCATCGCCAAGG
Organism: Pseudomonas sp. L5B5; assembly: GCF_020520285.1. Lineage (NCBI taxonomy): Bacteria > Pseudomonadati > Pseudomonadota > Gammaproteobacteria > Pseudomonadales > Pseudomonadaceae > Pseudomonas > Pseudomonas sp. L5B5. Next base: position 1,639,906 of record NZ_CP084742.1, on the reverse strand, counting down.
CCCGCAGCTACCCCGGGCACCTGGGAATCGACGTGGTGCGTGGCCACAGCGGTGGTCTAGGACTGTTCACCAGCGTGCTGCGCTTTGCCAGTACCGAGCAGCTGCAGCACTGGCTGGATTCTGCCGACCGCCGGCAATTGGTAGAGCAGGCCCGGCATCTGCTGGCTGATGGGGACCAGACCGAAGTCAACGTCGAACGCGAATTCTGGTTTACCCCCCAGGACAGCAGCGCACCCACTCCACCGCCCCGCTGGAAACAAGCCTGCGTGACTTTTTTGGTGATCCTGCCGCTGAGCTTCCTGGTGCCGCAGTTGTGGAAACCGCTGTTTGCCCAATTGCCCTGGCTCGGCGGTTATGTGCAGGCCAATGTGCTGATCACCCTGAGCATCGTGCTGCTGGTGGTCTACGTTTTCATGCCCCGGGTCACTCGCCTGTTCAGCCGCTGGCTGCAACCGCGCAGTGCGGGCTGATTCCTTCCCGATCTTCATTTGGAGCAATGCCATGAAACCCGATGCAATTGCCGATCTGATTCTGTTCAATGGCCGCTTGCACACCGTGGACCGGGCCAAGCCCCGGGCCAGCGCGGTGGCGATCAAGGACGGGCGCTTCATCGCCGTGGGCAACGATGCCCAGGCCATGGCCCTGCGCGGTACCGCCACCCAGGTCATCGACCTTATGGGGCGCACGGTGATCCCCGGGCTCAACGACTCGCATCTGCACCTGATCCGTGGCGGCCTCAACTACAACCTTGAGTTGCGTTGGGAAGGCGTGCCGTCGCTGGCGGATGCCCTGCGCCTGCTCAAGGAACAGGCCCTGCGCACCCCGGCGCCGCAATGGGTACGAGTCGTGGGCGGCTGGAACGAATTCCAGTTCGCCGAGAAGCGCATGCCAACCCTGGAGGAACTGAACCAGGCGGCGCCGGATACCCCGGTGTTCGTCCTGCACCTGTATGACCGTGCCTTGCTCAATCGGGCCGCGCTGCGGGTGGTGGGGTACGACCGCAATACGCCGAATCCACCGGGGGGCGAGATCGTCCGCGATGGCAATGGCAATCCCACCGGCATGCTGATCGCTCGGCCCAACGCGATGATTCTGTATGCGACCCTGGCCAAGGGGCCCAGGTTGCCCCTGGAATACCAGGTCAACTCCACCCGCCAGTTCATGCGCGAGCTCAATCGCCTTGGCGTCACCAGTGCCATTGATGCCGGTGGTGGCTTCCAGAACTACCCGGACGACTACCAGGTCATCAACGAGTTGGCGGCCAAGCAGCAACTGACCGTGCGCATCGCCTACAACCTGTTCACCCAGAAACCCAAGGAGGAACTGATCGACTTCAGGAACTGGACCGCCAGCGTGCGCTACGGCCAGGGCGACGATTTCCTGCGGCACAACGGAGCAGGGGAGATGCTGGTGTTCTCCGCCGCCGATTTCGAGGACTTCCTCGAACCGCGTCCCGATCTGCCGCAGGCCATGGAGCAGGAGTTGGAACCAGTGGTCCGCCACCTGGTGGAGCAGCGCTGGCCGTTCCGCCTGCACGCCACCTACGACGAATCCATCTCGCGCATGCTCGAGGTGTTCGAAAAGGTCGATCGCGACATTCCCTTCAACGGCCTGCCGTGGTTCTTCGACCACGCGGAGACCATCAGCCCGAGAAACATCGAGCGGGTCCGGGCCCTGGGCGGTGGCATCGCGATCCAGGACCGCATGGCCTTCCAGGGCGAGTATTTCGTCGACCGTTACGGCGCCAAGGCGGCCGAGATGACCCCGCCGATCCAGCGCATGCTCGCCGAAGGCATTCCGGTAGGGGCCGGCACCGACGCCACCCGTGTCTCGAGCTACAACCCCTGGACCTCGCTGTACTGGATGGTCAGCGGCAGGACGGTAGGCGGCCTGGCGTTGTACCCCCAGGGCCTGGACCGCGACACCGCGCTGGAGCTCTACACCCACGGCAGCGCCTGGTTCTCTTCGGAGCAGGGCAAGAAGGGCCAGATCAAGGTCGGGCAACTGGCGGACCTGGTGGCCCTGTCGGCGGACTACTTCCAGGTGGAGGAGGAGGCGATCAAGTGGATCGAGTCCCTGCTGACCGTGGTGGGCGGCAAGGTGGTTAACGCCGCTGGCGATTTCGCCACGCTGGCTCCGCCTGCCTTGCCGGTAACCCCCGACTGGTCGCCAGTGGCCAAGGTGCCGGGGCACTGGAAACCGGGCGCGCCGTTGCAGAATCAGGTGCACCAGTGCAACGGACCTTGTGCGGTACACGCCCATGGTCATGAGCGGGCTCGCCAATCATCGGTGCCGGTGAGTGATTTCCAGGGCTTCTGGGGAGCGTTTGGTTGTTCGTGCTTTGCTTTCTAGACCCACTGCTGTCATGAAAAAATAGCAGCGGCATGAATGAAAAATATTAGGAAAGCTTGAATCGCAGTGACTGGTTAGTTTCACGACGCAATAAAAAGGGCGCTCTCGAAGAGCGCCCGTTTTTATTGTTGTTTCATTGGGCTTTTATCAGCCAGGCATTGGCCGTTTATTAGCAAAACCGATCGATGACCCGAACTTCCGAGTTGCCGCGCAGCGACTGCCACTCGGCTTTCAAGGTCTCCAGTACTCGACCGATGAAGTCCTTGTCGGCGGCGGCTTTCCTGCCGACATAACCCTGCCCGCGGCGGTACATCTTCAGGCGGGCCGCGAGGTCCCGGTTGTTCTGGTCGAACTCTGCTTCATGGCTATGGGGCGACAGGCAGTCGATATGCACTTGGCCCGACTTGGCAATCCACAGGATGTGGCTGTCGTGGCTGTCTTTCTGTGCGGCGAACATACGTGCCAATTCATCAATAGTGGGTTGATTGTTAAGATTCATTTGTAGCCCCCTTGACCATTCATCGATCTATCTGAGTTGATTCGCTAATTCATCTTGCTACGTCGGTAAGTTGAACCCTGATACCGGAAACAGGGCGACAGAGGGTGTCTGTCGGATACAGATAAGGCCCAGAGCCTGATGTGTGTAGTTACCTTGATCAACTGCTACGCAGAGAGCGTCACAACGATAGAAAAGCAGCATGAACCGGGATGAATCTGCCGACATTCCCACCATCGGCCACAAGCATCTTGAAGAGTTCTCGCCAGCTTTCCCGTCGTATCCGCACGGTCAATGCCAGGTCAGTTTCATCAATCTGCCTTGTGGGCAGTACACATCCGGGTCAACAGCTCGGCGGTCAGACGAGCTTGCTCATAACACCTTTGCCTCGTCCCCCGATCGGGGGGACGCCTGCATCATGCAAGGGCGGAATCCGCTCGTCAACGGTTTTGTAGTGGAAATTTTCATGCACTACATATTGTCCGACAATAGCCATAAAGCCATCATCCAGGCCCCTGACCGGGGCCTGGGCAGGTAGAATCGGCGCCTTGAAACGGTCCTGAGGTTGCAACGGTGGATGTACAACAAGGCTTCGTCCTGACGCGGCACTGGCGCGATACGCCAGCCGGTACGGAAGTCGAATTCTGGCTGGCCACCGACCAGGGGCCGCGTCACCTGCGCTTGCCGTTGCAGACTTCCGTGGCCTTCATCCCGGCCGTGCAGCGACCCCAGGCCGAACGCCTGCTGGCCGATGACCCGGATGTCGAACTGCGCCCCCTGCAGCTGCGCGATTTCCACCAGCGCCCGGTGCTGGGCCTGTATTGCCCGCAGCACAACCAGCTGATGCGCCTGGACAAGACCCTGCGTCGAGCCGGCGTCGAAGTGCTGGAAGCCGACATTCGGCCGCCGGAGCGCTACCTGATGGAACGCTTCATCACCGCACCGGTTCAGTTCAGCGGCCAGCCCGGCCCGGACGGGTTGCTGCTGGAGGCGCAGATGAAGCCGGCGGCGGACTATCGGCCGCGGCTGCGCCTGGTGTCCCTGGACATCGAGACCAGCGAGCGTGGCGAGCTGTACTCCATTGCCCTGGAAGGCTGCGGCCAGCGCCAGGTGTACATGCTCGGCAAGGCCCGGGCCGACGACAGCGCGGTGGATTTCGACCTCGAGTTCTGCGCCAGCCGCGAGCAATTGCTGCACAAGCTCAACCAGTGGCTGGTCGACCATGATCCCGACGCGATCATTGGCTGGAACCTGGTGCAGTTCGATCTGCGGGTGCTGCATGAACATGCCCGGCGCCTGGCCGTGCCGCTGCGCCTGGGCCGTGGTGGCGAGGAAATGCACTGGCGCGAGCATGCCACCCACAACCATTACTTCGCCTCGGCGGCGGGGCGGCTGATCATCGACGGCATCGAGGCCCTGCGCTCGGCCACCTGGAGCTTCCCGTCCTTCAGCCTGGAGAACGTCGCCCAGACCCTGCTTGGCGAGGGCAAGTCCATCGACAACCCCTACCAGCGCATGGACGAGATCAACCGCATGTTCGCCGAGGACAAGCCGGCCCTGGCCCGCTACAACCTCAAGGACTGCGAGCTGGTGACGCGGATCTTCGCCAAGACCGAACTGCTGACCTTCCTCCTGGAGCGGGCCACGGTCACCGGCTTGCCCGCCGATCGCAGCGGCGGTTCGGTGGCGGCCTTCACCCACCTGTACATGCCGCTGATGCACCGCCAGGGTTTCGTCGCCCCCAACCTCGGCGAACTGCCGCCCGAGGCCAGCCCCGGTGGTTTCGTCATGGACTCGCGGCCCGGGCTCTACGAATCGGTGCTGGTGCTGGACTACAAGAGCCTGTACCCATCGATCATCCGCAGCTTCCTGATCGACCCGGTGGGGCTGGTCGAGGGCCTGCGCCAGCCCGATGAGCAGCATTCGGTGGCGGGTTTTCGCGGGGCGCGCTTCTCTCGCACCCGGCATTGCCTGCCGTCCATCGTCACCCGGGTCGCCGAAGGCCGGGAGGTGGCCAAGCGCGAGCACAATGCGCCGCTGTCCCAGGCGCTGAAGATCATCATGAACGCCTTCTACGGGGTCCTGGGCTCCAGTGGCTGTCGCTTCTTCGATCCACGCCTGGCTTCGTCCATCACCCTGCGCGGGCACGAGATCATGGCCCGCACCCGGCAGTTGATCGAAGCCCAGGGGCACCAGGTGATCTATGGCGACACCGACTCCACCTTCGTCTGGCTTGGCAGTGCGCATGACGAGGAGCAGGCCGGGCAGATCGGCCGTGCCCTGGTGGCCCACGTCAACCAGTGGTGGCGTGATCATCTGCACCAGCAGTACGGCCTGGAAAGCGCCCTGGAGTTGCAGTTCGAAACCCACTACAAACGCTTTCTGATGCCCACCATCCGCGGGGCCGAGGAGGGCAGCAAGAAGCGCTACGCCGGCCTGGTGCAACGTGCCGATGGCCGCCAGGAAATGGTCTACAAGGGGCTGGAGACCGTGCGTACCGACTGGTCGCCGCTGGCCCGGGAGTTCCAGCAGGAGCTGTACCAGCGCATCTTCCATCGCCAGCCGTACCAGGATTACGTACGCGACTATGTGCAGCGCACGCTGGCTGGCCAGCAGGACGACCTGCTGATCTACCGCAAGCGCCTGCGCCGGCCCCTGGACGATTACGAGCGCAACGTCCCGCCCCATGTCCGTGCCGCGCGCCTGGCGGACGAGTACAACCGCGAACAGGGTCGCCCGCTGCAATACCAGAAGGGCGGGTGGATCAGCTACGTGATCACCCTGGCCGGCCCGGAGCCCCTGGAAAACCGCCGGGCCGCCATCGACTACGAGCACTACCTGACCCGGCAGTTGCAGCCGGTGGCGGACGCCATCCTGCCCTTCGTGCAGGACGACTTCACGACCCTGGTGGGTGGGCAGATGGGACTGTTCTGAGGCCTGCCAGCGAAGGCCCCTGTGAGGGACAGGGTCAGTCGTCGACGGCCTCGCACAGGCTGCTGGCGCCGTGTTTGTCGGTGTACTTCACGCTCACCGAATCGTCGTCCTCGACACTGATGGACAGGCTCGCCTGTGGCGTTTTGACCTGGAAATGCCGTTCATCCACGGCATGGCTCTCCACCGCCTTGCCGTTGAGATAGACCGGCCCGCCCTGGTCGGCGCTGACGGCCAGGTTGCCGGGACAGGCGACGTTGAACAGCGGGATACCTTCGGCCTGGGCCGCACCGGCGGCGATCAGCAAAGCGCCCAGCAGCAGGATATTGCGCATTTCGGACTCCTCGAGGAAAGGGGGCGGACGCGGCGTGGCAGGCCCCGGACAAGTGCCTAGCCTAGCGTCGGTGCGGTACGCGTGCGAGTGGAAAATGTCCCCTCGAATCCAAGGGATTCAGCGGGTTTGTCGGACAAAAAAAACCATGGACTCGCCGTCGACGACTGTGTCAGTTTTTCAGCGCCTCTATGGGCGAGTGATAGGACGATCTCGCAGGCGGGGTCGTTTGTGTTCTATCGAATATCTTTTGTCTGGAACAAGGACGTAACAATGTCAAAGACACTGTCACAAGCACTGTCGGAAATCACCTGGAACTGGGCCGACCCGGCCGCACAAGCCAGCAACGCCTACCAACAGGTACAGGCCTTCAGTCACCTCTATGATCGTGGCGGCAGCGACCTGGTGAACGGCAAGCCGTCGTTCACCGCCGACCAGGCGGCTGATTCGATCCTGCGCAAGAACCTGTCATGGCACGACAAGAACGGCGACGGCAAGATCGACCTGACCTACACCTTCCTCACCGACAAACCTGCCAACTACAACCCGTCCCTGGGGACCTTCAGCCAGTTCAGTGCCTTGCAGAAGGCCCAGGCCGTGCTGTCCATGCAGTCCTGGGCGGACGTGGCCAATGTCAGCTTCACCGAGGCGGCCAAGGGCGGCGACGGGCACATGACGTTCGGCAACTACAACGTCAGTACCGGTGGCGCGGCCTTTGCCTACCTGCCATCCGGGGGCAGCTACGACGGTCAGTCCTGGTACCTGATCAACAGCCAGTACCGAGTCAACGAGACCCCCGGCACCGGCAACTACGGACGCCAGACCCTGACCCACGAGATCGGCCATACCCTGGGCCTGTCCCATCCTGGAACGTACAACGCCGGCAACGGCAACCCTACCTACAAGGATGCCAGCTACGCCCAGGACACCCGTGGCTACAGCCTGATGAGCTACTGGAGCGAGAGCAACACCGGCCAGAGCTTCACCAAGGATGGCAGCGGGGCCTATGCCTCGGCGCCGCTGGTGGATGACATCGTCGCGGTGCAGAAGCTCTACGGCGCCAACTACCAGACCCGTGCCGACGACACCGTGTACGGCTTCAACTCCAACACCGGACGGGATTTCTACAGCGCCCACTCCAACAGCGACAAGCTGGTGTTCGCGGTCTGGGACGGCGGCGGCAACGACACCCTGGATTTCTCGGGTTTCACTCATAACCAGAAGATCAACCTCAACGCCGGTTCCTTCTCCGACGTTGGCGGCCTGGTGGGCAACGTCTCCATCGCCTATGGCGTGACCGTGGAGAATGCCATTGGCGGTTCCGGCAACGACCTGCTGATCGGCAATGCGGCGGCCAACATCCTCGAAGGCGGTGCCGGCAACGACATCCTCTACGGTGGTGGCGGTGGCGATACCCTGTGGGGCGGGGCAGGGGCTGACACCTTCGTGTTTGGTGCGGCGTCGGATTCCACCTTTGACGCGCCGGACTGGATCATGGATTTCGCCAGTGGCCAGGACAAGATCGACCTCACCGGCATCCCGCAGTTCGCGACCGGCGGCGCAACGCTGAACTTCGTCAATGCCTTCACCGGGCATGCGGGCGATGCGATCCTCAGCTATTTCGCCGACACCAACCAGAGCAGCCTGCTGGTAGACCTCACCGGCCACGGCACGGCGGATTTTGCCGTGGGTATCGTTGGCCAGGCGGCCACGACCGACATCATCGCCTGATCGACCCAAGCCAATGGAAGCGGCGCGCCATGCGCCGCTTCCACACTACCGGTCAGGGCCTGCCAGCTGCTCGGTAGCAGCCCGACCGCCACCGGCTTCCCCGGTGCTCAGTCGCCGCCCCCTCCGCCACAACCCCCGCCTCCGCAACCACTGCTGTCACCCCCTGCGTCGCTGCCACCGTCGCCGCCGAAGCGCGAGCTGTCGCTGTCGGAGCTGCTGGAACTGCTGGGGGACGAGTCGCTGCCCAGGGAGCTGCTGTGCAGGTCGCTGCCGCAGTGAACCACCGTGCTGCCGGCGCTGCTGTCGCCCTGGCGCCGCAGGGACTGGCAGTCGGCGACGTAGTGGAAGCCCTGGGCGATCTTCAGCTTGGTGTCCAGGGCGAACAGCAGCGGCAGGCGGCTAGGCTGGGCGGGGTTGATGTTCTCTTCGCGGCAGGCCTGCTGCCAGATTCGGCGCAGCCCGTCGTCGCTCTGGCGTTCGGCATCGCGGCCCAGGGCCGCTGCCGGGGTGTGGTGCAGGAACTGGCCGAACGCCTTGTGGCAGAACGCCTGGTACTCCCGGGTGTGGAGGATGAACTCATGCCACAGGTCGTCCACCACCTGGGAGGGCATAGAGACATAACGCTGGCCGCTTTTGAGATACGCCAGGAAAAACTGGCGCAAGCCCTGGGCCACCAGTTGGCAGTCCTTGAGGGTCAATTGCGGGTGCCGGGCCCGCAGGGGCACGAACAATCCGGGCGGCAGGCTGAAGGTGCGAATGAAGGCTTCGCGCCGCAGGACCGCCAGGGTTTTCTGGCGTCGCCAGAACAGCAGGACCAGGGCCAGCGCGGCCACGGTGGGCAAGATGAACAGCATGCGAGGTCTCCAGCGCAAGGGGGCCCAGACAGTGGCGCAAAGCCGCGGTTTGTTCAAGCCGGAGACCGTCGCGGCCGGGCAGCGGCGACCGGGGACAGATGACGGAAAAACCCCGGTGGCGCCAGGTCGTGCTTCTATCCTCTGGCTGGCGCCGGTCGCACTTGCGCCCGGCCATGGATTTCACCCCACACGGAAGTCATGCCATGAAACCCAGCACCTCACTCTCTCTCGCCGTGGGCCTGGCGGGCCTGTGCCTGCTGCCCACCGCCCAAGCCGACCAGGGCAGCGACACGGTGGCCCGTCTCAATCAGCTGTACAACGACACTCGCCAGGACTGTGGCGGCCCGTCCAAGCCGGCGTTCCTCTGCTCCGGTGTGCTGTTTCGCGCCACCTGGCCCTCCACCGACTACCAGTTCTACAGCATCAGCCCCAAAAGCCAGGCCAGCGGCGGCGTCTCGGCGTCCTACCTGCGCAAGGATTCCAAGTTCCGCAAGCTGGCCTACGGCCTGCAGAGCGGCTTCATCTTCGACACCATCTTCGGCAACCCCAAGGATCACCAGGACTATGCCGTGCTGTGCTCCTTTCCCATCGACGCCGCCACCGACGATCGCCAGCAGCAGGGGTGCACCGACTCCCGGCGCACCCCGGGCAGCGTCGAGAAGTTCTGCCACGAGGTTGGTGTGACCACCGCCGAGCAATGGGGCGCCAACTACCGGCAGAACCGGGGCGATCACTCGCGCCAGTGCTCCTTCGATGTGCGTGACGAGCGCAACACCGCCGCCGGCCCGGCGTTCTACCAGAGCATCCGTTCCATGGCGCAGATCGCCGCCGAATCCTTCGGCACCCAGAACGAGCTGCGCCTGGCCAAGTGGGAGGAAAAACCGCCGCAGTCGCCGTCGATCCTGGCGCTGTTCTACACCGAGGAGGGCGGCCTGGAAGGCGCGCGCCTGAACCAGATCCAGTGGTACAAGGCAGTCCAGCAGTACCTGCCGGTGATCAACATGAAGCTGCCGCAGACACCCCAGCAGGAGGCGAGCTTTGTCTACGACAACAAGAAACAGGTGATCTACCCCATCACCGAGAAGAACAGCTGCGAACGTTATGTGCAGAGTGCCGCCTGGATCGAGCGTGACGACCCGGGCTTCGGCAAGAAGGTCATGACCCTGGAAGTCATCCCCACCGATTGCGGGCGCAAGGTCCAGGACAACCAGACCAACAACTTCTTCAACGAACTGGCCAGCGATCACTACCTCGATGCCCAGTGGAAGAACAACCCGGACAACCGCGACAGCACGGTGGGCAGCATGCGCCGCCAGCTGGTCTGCCACTTCAACATCGCCCGCAACAAGCCCGAGTGGAACCTGGAGCCCTCGCGCCCCTACACCTCCAACGAGGACTCCATCGCCAAGGGCTGCAACAACATCTGAGTCCCCGAGTAGGGTGGGGCAAGGCGCCCGGGTCCCAGGACCCGGGCTTTCTTTCAGAGGTGATGGATGTCCACGTCACGGGTTTCCTTCAGGCACAGCAGGCCGATCACCAGGCTGGCCCCAGTGATCAACACCGGGTACCAGAGGCCGTAGAAGATGTCGCCGGTGTACACCACCAGGGCAAAGGACACGGTGGGCAGGAAGCCGCCAAACCAGCCGTTGCCGATGTGGTAGGGCAGGGACATCGAGGTGTAGCGGATGCGGGTCGGGAACAGTTCGACCATCAGCGCCGCCAGCGGGCCGTAGCACATGGCGGCGATCAGGATCAGGGCGACGATCAGCGCGACCACCATGACCTTGTTGACGTTCTGGCTGTCGGCCTGTTGCGGGTAGCCGGCCAGGGTCACCGCCCCACGCAGGGCCGCCTCGTCGAAACCGTCGATCTTCACGTCGCCGACGCTGACCTGCACCGGACTGCCAGCCGGGGCGGCAATGCTGCTGTAGGGCAGGCCCTGTTTCACCAGGAAGGTCTTGACCTTGTCGCAGGGGCTGTCGAAGCGGGCCTTGCCCACCGGGTCGAACTGGAAGGTGCAGGTGGCCGGGTCGGCAGTGACGGCGATCGGCGCCTGGCGGCTGGCCTGGTCGATGGCCGGGTTGGCGTAGTGGGCCAGGCTCTTGAAGATCGGGAAGTACAGCGCCGTGGCCAGCAGCAGGCCGAACATCATCACCGGCTTGCGGCCGATCTTGTCCGAAAGCCAGCCGAACAAGATGAACATCGGCGCACCGATCACCACGCTGATGATCAGCAGGCTGTTGGCCAGGGCCGGGTCCATCTTGAGGAACTGGGTGAGAAAGAACAGCACGTAGAATTGCGCGGCGTAGAAGGTCACTGCTTGCCCGGCATTGATGCTGAACAGGGCGATCAGCACCACCTTGAGGTTCTCCCACTTGCCGAAGGACTCGCGGATCGGCGCCTTGCTGGCGAGGCCTTCCTCTTTCATCTTCAGGAAGGCCGGTGATTCGTGCAGGCTCATGCGAATCCAGGTGGAGATACCCAGCAGCACGATCGACAGCAGGAACGGCAGGCGCCAGCCCCAGACCTCGAACTGGTCGCCAGTGAAGTAGCGGCAGCCCAGCACCACCAGCAGCGAAAGCAGCAGGCCCAGGGTCGCGGTGGACTGGATCCAGCTGGTGTGCAGGCCGCGCTTGCCCTGGGGCGCGTGCTCGGCCACGTAGGTCGCGGCACCGCCGTACTCGCCGCCCAGGGCCAGGCCCTGGAGCATGCGCAAGGCCACCAGGATGATCGGCGCGGCGATGCCGATGCTGGCGTAGTTGGGCAACAGGCCCACGGCAAAGGTGGCCAGGCCCATCAGGATGATGGTGGCGAGAAAGGTGTACTTGCGCCCGATCATGTCCCCCAGGCGACCGAACACCAGGGCCCCGAAGGGCCGTACCACGAAGCCGGCGGCGAAGGCCATCAGGGCGAAGATGAAGGCCGTGGTGTCGTTGACCCCGGCGAAGAACTGCTTGCTGATCACCGCCGCCAGGGCGCCGTAGAGAAAGAAGTCGTACCACTCGAAGACGGTGCCGAGGGACGAGGCGAAGATCACCTTCTGGCTTTCCTTGTTGGTAGGCGCCACGGCTGCGGCGTCCATCGCTTGAGCATGTTCCGACATATCGATATCCCTCACAGTGACTATTTTTGTTGTTCCACTGTCGGCGCCAGCGTGGCGTCGCTATCTGGTTTTGTACCGGCCTCTGTAGGAGCGAAGCTTGCTCGCGATAGCGTCGGCGTGGGCGGCTCGATCTCTCTGGCGTGCCGGCTGGCTCTGTCGCGGGCAAGCCTCGCTCCTACAATCAGGCGGGAGAGGCGGTCTGTTTTTCCGGCGTAGTGCTCCTTGTGGTCGTGGCAAGAATCAGCTCGGCGGCCTTCTCGGCGATCATCAGCGTCGGCGAGCAGGTGTTGCCCGAGGTGATGCGCGGCATGATCGAGGCATCGGCGATACGCAACCCGGCGATGCCATGCACCCGCAGTTGGGCGTCCACCACGGCCTGGGCGTCGTGCCCCATGCGACAGGTGCCCACCGGATGGAAGATGGTGGTGCCGATCTTCGCTGCGGCTTCATGCAACTGCTCCTGGCTCTGCAATTGCGCACCGGGCAGGTATTCACTGGGCCTGAACGCTTGCAGGGCCGGGGCGGCGACGATGCGCCGGGTCAGGCGGATGGCATCGGCGGCCACTTGCAGGTCTTGCGGGTGGCTCAGGTAGTTGGGCTGGATCAGCGGTGCCTGGCCCGCTTCCACCGAGCGAATCTCGACCCGGCCACGGCTTTGCGGGCGCAGGTCGCAGACCGAGGCAGTGAAGGCCGGGAAGCTGTGCAGCGGCTCGCCGAAGCGTTCCAGGGACAGCGGCTGCACGTGGTATTCGAGGTTGGCGGTGGCCTGTTCAGGGCCCGACCGGGCAAAGGCGCCGAGCTGGCTGGGGGCCATGGACAGCGGGCCGCTGCGGTCGTACAGGTAGCGCAGGCCCATGCCCATCTTGCCCCAGAGACTGCCGGCGATCTGGTTCAAGGTACGGGCGTTGTCCAGTTTGTAGATCAGTCGCAGTTGCAGGTGGTCCTGCAGGTTCGCACCCACGCCGGGCAGGGCATGGGCGACGCCGATACCCAGGCGTTGCAGGAGCGCCACCGGGCCGATGCCGGAGCGCTGGAGGATGCTTGGCGAGCCGATGGAGCCGGCGCAGAGGATGATTTCCCGACGGGCCTTGAAGTTGTGCAGGCGTCCCTGGGCCATGGCGCGAACCGCCGTGGCGCGACCGCCCTCGAGGATCAGCCGCTGGACCTCGACATCGGTCAGCACGGTGAGGTTGGGGCGCCGGGCAATGGGCTTGAGGAAGGCCTTGGCGGCGTTCCAGCGCACCCCGGCCTTCTGGTTGACCTGGAAGTAGCCGCAACCTTCGTTGTCGCCGCCGTTGAAGTCATCGATGTTGGGGATGCCACTCTGCTCGGCAGCGCTGCGAAAGGCATCGAGGATCGGCCACGACAGGCGCTGGCGCTCCACCCGCCATTCACCGGTGCTGCCATGCACCTGGCTGGCCCCTGCAAAGTGGTTCTCGCTCTTCTTGAACAGCGCCAGGACCTCGCTCCAGCTCCAGCCCGGGTTGCCCTCGGCGGCCCAGCCATCGTAGTCGGCAGCCTGGCCGCGCATGTAGATCATGCCGTTGATCGACGAGCAGCCCCCCAGCACCTTGCCCCGCGGGTAGCTCAGGCTGCGGCCCTGCAGGCCCGGCTCGGCCTCGGTCTTGAAGCACCAGTCGGTGCGCGGGTTGCCGATGCAGAACAGGTAGCCGACGGGAATGTGGATCCAGGGGTAGTTGTCGCGCCCACCGGCTTCCAGCAGCAGCACCCGGTGCTCGGGGTTGGCGGACAAGCGATTGGCCAGCAGGCAGCCGGCGGGACCGGCACCGACCACGATGTAGTCGTAAGCGTCAAAGGCAGGAAGCATCCGTGACCTCGTTGGCAGATTCTTATTAGCAGCTGTCCGTCATCCGCGGCAGCCTTGTGCTTCATCCTAGTTGTTAGCTTTCGTTAAAAGAATGTTAGTTTTTGCCCACCCGCTGTGCGTTTTCTAACAGCGTTCGCCCCACGGCACCGGCAAGGAATCCCCATGTTCGACTGGAACGACCTGCGCTTTTTTCTCGAACTGCAACGCAGCGGGCGCCTGCTGACCGCCGCGCGCCGCCTGAACACCACCCACGCCACGGTGGCGCGGCACATCGAGGCGGTGGAGAAGGCCCTGGGCACCGCGCTGTTCGTCCAGCATGCCCAGGGCTATGAACTGACCCCGGCCGGCGAGGCGCTGCTCAAGCACGCCGAGGCCATGGAGAACGTCGCACTGCTGGCCCAGGAGGAAATCACCCAGTCCAGCGCGCTGCTGGGCAAGATCCGCGTCGGCGTCACCGAGGGCCTGGGGGTCAAGTTCCTCGCCAGCCGCATGGGTGGCCTGTTCGAGCGCTACCCGGGGCTGGAGGTGGAGCTGGTGGCGGTGCCGCGGTTCGTCAGCATCCTCAACCGCGAGGCGGAAATCAGCATCCACCTCGAGCGGCCCAGCGCCGACATGCTGGTGACCCGCAAGCTCACCGACTACCGCCTGGCGCTTTACGCCAGCGCGGCCTATCTGGATCGCGCACCGCCGTTGCGCAGCCGCGAGGACCTCGGGCGCCATGCCTGGATCGGCTACGTCAACGACCTGCTGTTCAGCCAGGAACTGATGTTCCTCAACAGTTTCTGTCGCAACCCCCAGGTGGTGTTCCACAGCACCAGCGTCATCGCCCAGCAGGAAGCGGCCCGTTCCGGCCTGGGGATCGCCGTGCTGCCGTGCTACATGGCCGCCAGGGACCGGCAACTGGTGCCGTTGCTGCCCACCGAGAGCATCCAGCGCGCCTACTGGATCAGCACCCGCCGCGAACTGCACAAGTCGGTGCGCCTGCGGGTGGTCTGGGACTACCTCATGGAGCTGTGCGGCACGCACCAGCCGGTATTGCTGGGGACCGCCCCACAGGTCTAGGGCGATTCACAGCAGCGGTCCGCAATGGGCCGAGCGGGTGAGCAGGTCGCCGGCCTGGATATCCACGAAGCGCGAGCCGTAGGACAGCGGCTTGAGTGCCCCGCGATCCTGGCCCATGCCCAGGCCTCCGGTGGTGCGGGTCTCGCCGTCCTGCAACAGCGGGTCCAGGCGGGCCTGGGCATCCACCAGGCGCAGGGTCACCGCCTGGCGCCGTTGCACTTCACCGGCCAGCAAGGGGCTGGAGCGGTGCCACAGGTATTTGCTGAACAGCAGGGCGTCGCCGGGTTCGAATGCTGCTTCGATACGCTGCTGCTCGAAACAGTCGGTTAGGGCGCCTGGGGTGGCGTAGGTCTGGCGCAGCAGGGCGCAGAGTTCGGCCACCGGCTCGCCCTCGGCCAGTTTCTGTGCCAGCAGGCGCGAGAACTGGAAGTTGCCCTGGGCCGAGAACAGCGACAGCGGCACCCAGGCCATGCCGCCGCCCTGGGCTTCGGGGCGCACCGGTTGCAACGGCAGCCACAGGCTGAAGGCCGGGTCCTGGGGGCGGATGTAGCGAAAGTTCAGCGAGTCGTAGTGCCAGGCGAAACCCGAGCGCCCCACGCCCAGCTCGAAGCCCTGGGCCTCACACAGGATCAGCCGGCTGTCGGTGAGGTAGGTCAGCATCTGGGCCAGTGCCGGCTGACCTTGGAGTTGCCGGAGAATACCGTCCTGGTCCAGGCGATGGGTCAGGCGGCTGAACCCCTCGCCAGTGGTTGCCTGGGCCGGGCGCAGCTGCTGGTCCACCAGCTGGCGCAACGACGCGATGGCGGTGGCCGTCAGCAGCCCCGGCAGCTTCAGGTAGCCCTGCTCCTGCAAGGCTCGCCGCTGGAGCGGGCCCAGGGGCAGGTGGTTGACCAGGGCAGGGACGGGCGACAGCGGCAGGTTCACGGGCGTATTCCATTACCGGGCGACATGGCCAGTCAGTATGGACAGGGCTGGCCCACGGCGCTGGCTGGATTCGACTTCGACGGGCGTGTCCGCGACATCGCCATTCACTGGGTTTGCCTTCTGGCCTGCCTTGGGCGCGTCCAAGGTGTGGAGGGGCGTTTGCCGATCCTCACGGCTCGCTTGCCAGGCGAGCGTGCCCTTGCGCGATGGCTCATCAGGCAGCGGGCTTCAGCCGATGTCATCGGCCCTTTCGGCAGGGGCTCTGCCCTGACGTTCCGGCGACAGCTCGGCGCTGGCAATGTCGGCCCTGCGTCGCGAGCCCAGCAGCAAACCCATGGCCAGCAGGCTGGAGGCGCCCGCCAGCAGCATGGCCAGGCGAAAACCGCTGGTCATGGCCGTGCTGTACAGCTCGCTGAACAGCGGATTGTCCAGTGGCAGCTGGTGTTCGGTCACCGCCCGATGGGCCAGTTCGCTGGCACTGGCCATGCCGCTGGCCCGCGCCGATTGCTCCAGCACCTGGATGGCCCGGGTGCTCATCAGGCTGCCGAGCAGGGCGATGCCGACGCTCATGCCGGTCTGGCGCAGGGCATTCATGCTGGCCGAGGCGATCCCGGCGCGCTCCGGCGGGCTACAGGCCATGACCGTCAGGCCGGTGCCCGGCACCGTCAGGCCCATCCCCAGGCCCAGCATCGCCAGCAACGAGCCCACCAGCCAGTAAGGGGTGTGGGCGTCGAAACCGGTCATGGCGGTCATGGCCACGCCCACCAGGCCGTATCCGGCAACCATCAGCCAGGGCAATGGCAGGCGCCTGTTGATGCGCCCGAAGAGGATCGACACCACGCCGGTGACGATGAACTGCGGCAGCATCCGCAGACCGGTCTCGGCGGCGGACCAGCCCTGGATCTGCTGCAGGAAGATCGAGAAGAAGAACAGGCTGGCGTAGCAGGAAAAACCCAGGATGAACGAGGCCAGGTTGGCCACCGCGAAATGCCGCTGGCGGAACAGGTCCAGCGGCACCAGCGGCCGTTGCACTCGGCGTTCCACCCGGCAGAAGAGCACCAGCGCAACGCCAGACACCAGCAATGACAGGAGGCTATCGGGGTGGGTGAAGCCCTCTTCGCCGGCCAGGATCAGGCCATAGGTCAGGGCGGCCAGCCACAGCACGCTCAGGGCCTGGCCCAGCGGGTCGAGCGCCGCATGCTGGGGGTGCTTGCGTTCGCTGATGCCCCAGCATCCGAGGGCCAGGGCCAAGAGGCCGATGGGCAGGTTGATCAGGAAGATGCTCTGCCAGCCGACGGACTCCAGCAGCAGGCCACCCAACAGCGGGCCGAGGATCAGCGCCAGGGCACTGAACGCCGACCAGCCGCCGATCACGTGGGCCCGCTGGCGCAGGTCGGGGAAGGCGTGGCTGAGGATCGGCATCGCCCCGGGAATCAGCAGCGCCCCGGCCAGCCCCTGGACTGCGCGCCCGGCCAGCAGCAACCAGAGTTCCTGGGCCATGGCGCAGAGCGCCGACCCCAGGGTGAACAACAGTACTCCGGCCAGCCAGCAGCGCTTGTGACCGAAACGATCGCCCAGCGGACCGGCCGACAGCATGAAGGCCGAGAGGCATATGGCGTAGGCGTTGACCACCCATTGCAGGCCGGCCAGGTCGGTGGCCAGGGCGTGTTGCAGGGTCGGCAGGGCGACGTTGACGATGCTGATATCCAGCGAGGCGAGAAAGGTCCCCAGGTAGGCGGCAGCCACCAGGGCCGGGCGGCGATAGCGTTCCATGAAGCAACTCCGATAGAGGGCCGCAGAGGGGCAGGAGGCTCAGGTTAGTATTTCGACTGACCGTCGGTCAATGGAAAATGATAAATATTCTCAACTCTCTTTTGCCCGGCAATTGCCCTAGACTGGCGGCCCTCGTCACCGTCCGGAATCGTTCATGATCGTGAAACGCCACAAGGCCCAGGAGCCTGCCAGCGACCTGCCGCAGCCGCGGACCAAGCCCGCCGAGGTGCGCCTGGAGGAGCTGATGGGCGCGGCTCGCAGCCTGTTCCTGGAGCAGGGTGTGGAAGCCACCACCATCAGCCAGATCGTCGAGCGCGCCGGGGTGGCCAAGGGCACCTTCTATCACTACTTCCAATCCAAGAACGACATGCTGGCGGCCCTGGGCGAGCGCTATACCCGGGATTTCCTCGACTGCCTGGAACAGGCGGTAGCGGCCTGCGCCGAGGATGACTGGGTGGCGAAGGTCGGCAGCTGGATTCGCGCCAGCGTCCAGGCCTACCTGGCCACCTATCGCCTGCACGACATCGTCTACCCCAACCATCACCACCATGGGCGCGGCAACCCCGAGCGCAATGCGATCCTGCAGCAGTTGCAAGGCATCCTCGAAGCCGGGCGGCAAGCCGGTTGCTGGCCCCTGGAGCAGCCGACGGTGATCGCCTCGCTGATCTACGCCGGGGTGCACGGCGCCACCGATGACGTGATCGCCGCCCGCGAGGAAGATGGCCAGGCCCTGGCCGAGGCCATCGTCCAGGCTTGCCTGCGGATGCTCGGTATCACCCAGCCCTGACGTTCTCCACGGTACAAGGAAAGACCCTCGATGAAACACAGCAAACGCCTGCTCGGCGCGGTACTGGCCGTATTCCTGGCGTACAAGGGTTATGGCTGGTTCTACTACGGCACGCCCTACCAGGACCGCTACTACCGTGACGACCACGCCTTCTACTACCAGAAGTACCGGCTGTTCAGCTGGCGCAGCTGGATTCCGACCATGACCATGCCTGGTGACGGCGACAGCTCGCGGTATTCCACCGGTGGCTACCTGCGGGTGTTCAAGGCCGATGGAGGCCTGGTGGGCCAGTCCTATGATCCGTGCATCGCGGTGGTGGAGGTGTCCTGGGGCAGCGAACACGTGGTGGGTTTTGGCTGCGACGAGCACTTGATAGCGTTGACGACCACGGCCGTCAAGGACTGAGGTCCGGCACCTGCGGCGCGCTGCGGCCGAGTTGCATACGGCCGCAGCGCAGGTTTCAGAAGCCGTTGGCCCTGGCGAAGTCCAGCCGTGGGTCGCTGATGCGCGTCAGGTTCACTGCCGCTCCGCTCCAGCCACCCTCCATCTCCTGGCTCAGGTGGTACCGGCTCAGGTCGTACTGGATCGCGGTGCTCCCCAACTGTGGGTGGCCGACCCGGCTGGTGAGGGTTTGCAGCAGGCTGGAAATCAGGTACTGCAGGGGCGTCTCGCAGGCCTTGAGGCCAATCCCGTAGTCGAAGCCCTGGTCGTCACGTTCGCGGAAGTGACTGAGAAACTCCCGTTTGCCCAGCTTGATCGGTGATGCCTGGTTGAATGCCTGGCGGCAGGCTTCCAGGTCTTCGCCGGCGACCCGGGGCAGGTCCAGGAGGTTGTTGAGGTTCTTCAGGGTCACGCACCCCTGGGTGGCAATCACCTCCGGCATCAGGATCACGTCCTGCTCGCCCTGGACCAGGGGCTCGCTGTGCCAGGCGTTGAGGCTCTGGCGCAGCTTGTCCAGGCTGTTGGCGGTATAGCCGTGGTAGCCGTAGATGTAGGTGGGCGGCAGCAACTGGTCGCGGATCGAGAACGA
The DNA here is from genome assembly GCF_020520285.1 of Pseudomonas sp. L5B5. Classification (NCBI taxonomy): domain Bacteria; kingdom Pseudomonadati; phylum Pseudomonadota; class Gammaproteobacteria; order Pseudomonadales; family Pseudomonadaceae; genus Pseudomonas; species Pseudomonas sp. L5B5. The sequence goes on along the minus strand of NZ_CP084742.1, from coordinate 1,620,704 downwards.
TTGCGCCGGGGTCAGGTCGGCGAACGGCCGCTGGTAGATCTGCTGGCTGTGGTAGTCGATCGATTCCCCGAGCAGCGACACCTTGAGATTGCGCACCGACTTGCCATTCTCCAGCGCCTTGAACAACTGCGCCTGGTTGAGCTGCGACTTGACCTCCACCGTGGCCACCACGCCCTCGATCAGGTACACGTCGGCCGAACCGAAGGTGCGCAGGATGGGAAAGTCGTTGCGGTAGATGATCAAGTCGATCTGCCGTGAAATCCCGTCTTCGGCGTCGACGATCTGCCCCGAGCCGATGCTGATGTTGCGTGGCAGGAAGCGTTGCAACACGTCGCGGATGAAACTCTCCCGGGCGTCGCCCAGTACCGTCTTGTGGTCGGCGATGCTGCTGCTCACCGCAAAGCTGCTTTCCAGCACCTTGGCGATGGACTTGGCCCACCTGTTGATGATTGCCACGAGGTCTTCCTTGTGTGGGTTGAAAGGGGCTCAGGGCAGCAGGTCGAAGTGCGCGCTGGCCAGCCGTTCGCCGTTGACCAACAGGTGCACCCGATGGCGCCCCGGATAGTGCCGGCGGGTGGTGAATTCGCGGATCTGCTGCTGGCGGGCCAGTGTTTGGCGCGCCTGGCCGGGGAGGGTGAAGGTCTTGAGCTTGAACACCTTGGCGCTGGCAGCGCCCGAGGCCTTGATGTAGTCGATGGCGTAATCCACCACCAGGCGCTGTGGCTGCGGGTGGGTGGAGACCAGCTCCACGGCCAGTTCCAGGCGCTCGCCCAGGTGCAGGGCCGCAGGCGTGACGGTGAAGCGCTCGACTCGGATTTCGGCCCGGGCGCCAGCGCCGATCAGTGCCAGGGCCTGGCGCTCACCCTGCTTGATCAGGCTGCGCAGGCCATGGCGGACGATCCAGGCGGTGTGCGGCTGGTCCAGGGGCCAGCCTTGCAGGCGTTGCAGCACCCACTGCGGATGGTCCTTGGTGATGTCATTGAGGTGGTTGGCCACCGACTTGCGCACGTACAGGCTGGGATCGTTGCGCAGTTGTTCGAGGATCGGCGCCGCCAACTGCGGCTCGGCCTGCAACTGCTCCAGGCGGAACGACCAGGGCAGGCGCGGGCGACTGCCTTCGCTGGCCAGGCGGCGCACGTGTTCGTCAGGGTCGCGCGACCAGTCGTACAGATGCTCCAGGGTCGCCGCCTGCTGGCTGACCAGGAACGGGCGCACGGCGAACTCCGAGGAGCCGAAGCCGGTGAAGAACTTCAGCGCCGCCATCGAGCGGTCGAAGTCATGGGTGCCATGGCTGGCCACGAAGTGCGGCAGGAACATGCAGACAAAACGGCTGTCGAGTCGTGGCGCCAGGGCATACAGCAGTTCCAGGCTGTGCTCGTATTGCTTGGGCAGTACCTGGTGCAGGCTGTCGCTGACCCGCGCCAGGCGCTGCATCACCGAGAGCCCGGCCAGTTCGTGGCTGGCCCGTTGCAGGAAACCTGCGTGGTCGAAGGCCGGGTACACCTCGAGCATGGCGTCGGCGATGTGCACCAGGCGTTGGTGGTTGAAGATTTCCTTGAGGGCAGGGGCGGCGTCGCTCATCGAGGGTTCCTGTCGGGGGGAGGGAGGCCGCCCAATCTAGATCAGGCGGCTGACAGAATCTGTCAGGAGACTGGCTTCAGCGCATCGGCGGCAGCATGTTCTCTTCCAGCCGTTCGTCTTCCTCGTCGGCTTCGAACAGCCGCGCCAGTTCGCCGCGGGCTTCCTGGGCCGTCTGCATGACCTTGGCCTCGTCGTCGTAGATCTCATGCTGGGCGGCCAGCAACTGTTCGTCGTGCTGGGTGAAGCGCTGGATGCGCGAGTCGGCCTGGGCCTGGCTGAGCCCCAGGCCGATCAGGGTGCGGCGGCTCATTTCCAGGCTCGAATAGTAGGTTTCCCGCACGGCCTGGGCATCCAGGTCCACCAGTCGGTGCACGTGCTGGCGGTTGCGCGCCCGGGCGATGATCTTCAGGTGCGGATAGAGCTTGCGCACCTGTTCGGCGGTCTTGATGTTGGTGTCCGGGTCGTCGGTGGCGATGACGAAGTACTCCGCCTGGCCCACCTTGGCCGCGCTGAGGATCTCCGGGCGCAACGGATCGCCGTAGAACACCGGGATGCCACCGCCGAAGCTGCGGATCAGCTCGATGGTTTCCACCGAGGTGTCCAGGGCCACGAACGGCACCTTCTGCGCCCGCAGGATACGCGCCACGATCTGTCCCATGCGGCCCATGCCGGCGATCACCACCCGAGGGTTGTCGGAGTCGATCCGACGGTACTCGGCGGGCATCTCCACCGGCTTTGGCTTGGGCTTGAGCAGGCGCGAGCAGGCGAGCAGCAGCAAGGGGGTCAGGGCCATGGACAGGGTGATGGTGAGCACCAGCAGGTCGTGCAGGCGTGCTTCGAACAGGCCCTGGTCGCGCCCGATCTTGAACACCACGAAGGCGAATTCACCGCCTGCCGCCAGCACCACGCCGAGACGGATCGCGTGCTCGCGATCCAGGCCACCGGCCAGGCGTCCGACCACGAACAACAGCGGCAGCTTCAGGCCGATCAGCAGCAGGGTCAGGCCCAGCACGGCCAGCGGCGCGCTGAGCAGCAGGCTGAGGTTGGCGCCCATGCCGACACTGATGAAGAACAGGCCCAGCAGCAGGCCCTTGAACGGTTCGATCTGGGCTTCCAGTTCATGCCGGTATTCGGAGTCGGCCAGCAGCAGGCCGGCGAGGAAGGCGCCCAGGGCCATGGACACGCCCACCAGGTCCATCAGCCAGGCGGTGCCGATCACCACCAGCAAGGCGGTGGCGGTGGAGACTTCCGGCAAGCGGGTCTTGGCCACGATGCGAAACACCGGGCGCAGCAGGTAGCGGCCGCCGACCACCACCACGGCGATGCTGCCCAGCACCTGCAGGCCGTGGCGCAGGTCCTCGGCGCTGCTGGTGTGATGATCGACGCCGGCCAGGATCGGCACCATGGCGATCAGCGGGATCGCGGCGATGTCCTGGAACAGCAGGATAGCGAATGCCAGGCGGCCATGGGGGCTGGTCAGCTCCTTGCGTTCGGCCAGGCTCTGCAGGCCGAAGGCAGTGGACGACAGGGCCAGGCCCAGGCCCAGCACCACGGCGCTGTTGAGTGTCTGGCCGAACAGGAACAGCGCGATGCTGCCGATCACCACGCCGGTCAGCAGCACCTGGGCCAGCCCGACCCCGAATACCGCCCTGCGCATCACCCACAGGCGCCGCGGTGACAGTTCCAGGCCGATGATGAACAGCAACAGCACCACCCCCAGTTCGGAGATGTGGCTGACGCTCTGGGGATTGTCGATCAGGCCCAGCACCGAGGGGCCGATCAGTACGCCGGCCAGCAGGTAGCCCAGCACGGCTCCCAGTTGCAGGCGCTTGGCCAGGGGCACGGTGAGGACCGCGGCGCAGAGAAACACGACGGCGGCTTGTAGCAGGTTGCCTTCATGGGGCATCGGGGGGACTCCTGGTAGAACGGGCACGCAAGACTTGGCGCAGCGATGATAACGGCCTGGCGGTGACGATTTCAGCCGCAGGCGAGCAACGGTGGGTACGGCTTTCGGTTGAGACTTGGCTCAGGCGGCGTGAGGCACGCAGCGCCAGTGGCCGAGCGGGCTTATCGACGGTCTCCCGGGTAGCTTCCGTCCCACTGCGGGTCCAGGCGCCGTATGCGCTCGGTCAGGGGCGGATGGGTGGCGAACAGCCGGTCCAGGCGCGATTTCACGCCCTGGTGAAAGTACATGTGGCTGTATTGCGCGGCATTGAAGGCCTTCAGGCGCGAGCCGGCGCTGCAGCCGCCGATTTTCTTCAAGGCGCCGCTCAGGCCCTGGGGGTTGCGGGTGAACTGGACAGCCGAGGCGTCGGCGAGGAATTCGCGCTGGCGACTGATGGCCGCCTTGATCAGGTTGCCCAGCAGGCTGCCCAGGGAACCGAAGACCAGCAGGGCCAGGCCCAGTACGGCGAAGATGATCTGCCAGAAGAAGCGGTGGCGGTCGCTGCCCAGGTGCTGTTTTTCAGCCTGGCGCAGCACCGCGATGCCCGCCAGGCTGAACACCAGCAGGCCGTGGATCACTGCCAGCAGCCGGGTGTTGAGGCGCATGTCGCCATTGTGAATGTGGCTGAACTCATGGGCGACCATGCCTTGCAGTTCGTCGCGGTCCAGGCGGGCGAGGGCGCCACGGGTTACCCCCAGTACCGCCTGTTGCGGGTCGAGGCCGGCGGCGAAGGCGTTGATCCCATCTTCGGGCAGCACATACACGGCCGGCATCGCAGTGCCCGAAGCCAGGGCCATTTCCTCGACGATGTTCAACAGGCGCTGTTCATCGCCATTGCGCGCCGCACCGTTGATCAGGCGCCCGCCCAGGTGTTCGGCAATCACCTTGCCACCGGCGCGCAGGCGCCAGGTCTTGTACCAACTGCCCAGCAGCACCACCAGGACGATGAGCGCGGCCACCGCGGCCACCAGGGTCCAGTTGAACACCTTGGGCTGCTGGTACTCCTGGTTCAGCTCGCGCCACAGCAGGCCGAGGCCCAAGCTGCTCAGGGCGGTCAGGCCGGCCACGGCCAGGACCATCAGCAACAGCAGTTTGAAGGTGTGGCGCCGAGCGTGGGCCTGGTGTTGAAAGAACTTCATGCAAACGTCCGGAGGGCAGGGAGTGCGGATCTACTGAAAGGAGACTTTGGTGACGTCCTGGATCTGGGCGCTGTCGCTGAATTGCAGCAGTGCCGCATCGCTGCGATGACCCATGAAGCGGGCAAAGAACAGCGCCGGCACGCGCTGCTTGCACAGGTTGTAGTCGGTCACTGCATCGTTGAAGGCTTGGCGGGCAAAGGCCACCTTGTTCTCGGTGCTGGTCAGCTCTTCGCTCAACTGCGCCATGTTCTGCGAACCCTGGAGCTGCGGATAGGCCTCCAGGTTCAGGTGCAGGTGGCCCAGGGCCCGGTCCAGCGCGGCCTGGTCCTGGCCGAGGCGGGCGATTTTCTCGCGGTCGCCGGGCTCGGCCGCTGCTGCCTGAAGGCTGTCGCAAGCCTTGTTGCGCGCCTGCGCCAGGGCGGTGAGGGTGGTGCGTTCGTGCTGCAGGTAGCCCTTGACGGTCTCCAGCAGGTTGGGAATCAGGTCGTAGCGACGCTTGAGCTGCACTTCGATCTGGGCGAAGGCATTGCGCAAGCGAGTCTGCCGGGTCGTCAGGCGGTTGTAGAGGCTGACCAGGTAAAGTGCCAGCAGGATGAGCAGCGCCAGGGTGACGATATCGGCGGTGGCCATGGATGTCCTTATCGAGGTGGGTCGTGGGGGCGGCAATGGTAACGGAATACGCCCGCACAGTGACAACGCAGTCTATCGAGCGCGGTCGCCCTGGCAGTGATTGCCAAGTGGGGGCATTTCTGCGAAAAAGCGTTCCGCGTTTCGTCGCCCCATGGGCTGCGGGCATTCAATTTGCAGATCCAGGGACAGGTAATGGACAAGATCATGCTCAGGCTGGCTGTCGTCGACGACTATCCGCCGGTATCCAGCGAAGGCGTCTGGGCCGAACGCCAGCCTTCGGGTTGCTATCGCGTGGCCAATATTCCCTTTTATTCCCAAGAACTGTGCTACGAGGATGAGGTGCAAGTGTGCACCGAGGCCGATGGCCTCAAGTGGTTCCAGCAGGTCGCCAGCAGCAGCGGCAACAGCACCCTGCGCCTGGTGTTCTTCGCCCCACACGCGCAACGGTCGCCCGAGGTGCTGGAGTGCATCAATCGGCTGGGCTGTACCTGGGAAGGTGCCAGTGCACGCTTCTACTCGGTCAATGTGCCCGCCTCGGCAAGCCTGGACGATGTGCTGGATTACCTGTCGCAATGTTCAGAGCAGGGCTGGCTGGACTACGAAACTGGACTGCTGCGCCAATGACGGCGTGGGGCCTGCAAGGAGTTGTTGATGAACATGCAGTTTGATGCCACGACCTACAATGCCTTCGTCGAGGATGAGGTGCGGATCCTCGGCCTGGCCGATGATCCGGCACAGCCCGGGCAGTACCTGTTGTTGCAGCGTGCCGAGCATTTTGACGAGCAGGACGAAGCGCTGGGCATGGCCACTTACCATGTGGAGCTCGGAGGCCAGGGTGTATCCGGCTACGGCGGTATCGAGCAGGTGCTGCAGGCGCCGGGCCAGCTGACCCTGCATTTTTCCCAGGCGGTGGCCTGGTGTCGTTCCCTGCCGAGCCTGGAAATCCGCTGGGAGACCGGGCTGCTGGTGCCGGAAGAACTCGAGGCGGCACTGACCGGGATCTTCAGCGAGACCACCACCGTTATCCAGCGACAACCCCGGTGATTGCCAAGCCCGGGCAATTCTGCGAAAAAGCCGCCCGCAGCCCCGTATCGGGGCGATGGTTGAAGGAAGAACACGCATGAGCGACGAGTTGCAGGTGATCGATATCCAGTTGGGCGAAGGCAAGGCCGTGGTCAAGGGCGCCCTGATCACCACCCAGTACCGGGGCTTTCTGGAAGACGGCAGCAGCTTCGATTCCTCCTACGATCGGGGCAAGCCATTTCAGTGCGTGATCGGCACCGGGCGAGTGATCAAGGGCTGGGACCAGGGCTTGATGGGCATGCAGGTGGGTGGTAAGCGCAAGCTGCTGGTGCCCGCCCACCTGGGTTACGGCGAGCGCGCTGTCGGGGCGATTCCGGCCAACGCCAACCTGATTTTCGATATCGAACTGCTGGAAGTGCTGACCCGCGATGACTGATCCAGAACGCGCCGCCCTGCCGGCGAACAAGGCCTGCCCGGTGGTGCTGCGCCAGCGCGTGGGGTTGGAAATCCTGGCTTTCGAGCATCCGTTGGCGGGGCTGCAGCTGGTCAAGGGCACCATCGAGGCGGGTGAGGCGTCGGCCGTGGCGGCGGTTCGCGAACTGGCGGAGGAGGCTGGAGTCCAGGGTATCGCGGTGCGCCCGCTAGGCATCTGGCAGTCCGGATTCCCCGGCCAGGTCTGGGCCTTCCATGAATGCCGGGTGGCCCATGAGCTGGCCGAATCCTGGAGCCACCGTTGTGGCGATGACGGCGGCCATGAGTTCAGCTTCTTCTGGCATCCCCTGGCCGAGGTACCGTCGGAGCAATGGCATCCGCTGTTCCAACAGGCCCTGGCCTTTTTGCGCGAGCGCCTTGCGGGCAATTGAGCCGATAGCGGGCAATGGGTGTCGCAGTGTGTTCATTGCCCCAGCCGGTACTGGTTGTTGCCGCTGCGCTTGGCCTCGTACATCGCCAGGTCGGCGACGTGCAGCAACTGGTCCATGCGGTCCCCGTGGTCGGGGAACACTGCCACCCCCAGGCTGCTGCCGATGCTGTGTCGGTGGCTGTCGACCTCCACTGGTGGGGACAGCTGGCTGAAGATCTTCTCGCCGATGCGCCTGGCTTCCTCGGCCAGATCCAGGCCCGCTGACAAACCTTCGAGAATCACCACGAATTCGTCGCCACCGATGCGCGCCACGGTATCGCTGGCCCGCAGGATGCCTTGCAGGCGCCGGGCGGTGACGTTGAGCACCTGATCACCCGTGGCATGGCCATACTGGTCGTTGATGGCCTTGAAACCATTGAGATCGACGAACACCAGGGCCACCCGGGTCTGGTCCAGGAGCGCCTGCTCCAGGGCCAGGGACAGGCGCTGTTCGAGCATCAGGCGGTTGGGCAGGCCAGTCAGCGGATCGAAATGCGCCAGGCGCTGCAACTGGCGGGTAGAGACCTTTTCATCGGTGATGTCGCGCACCACCCCCATCATCTTGATCGCGGCGTCGTGTCCATTCTTCACCACGTTGCCGGTTTCCCGCAGCCAGTGGACGCTGCCATCGGGCCATACCACGCGGTACTCCTCATCATGGTTCTCCCCGGTCCGCAGGCAGCGCAATTCCCCCTCGCGCACCCGCTCCCGATCCTCGGGGTGCACGCAAGAACAAAACAGCTCGTAGGAGGGCACCACTTCGCCAACCTTGAAACCGAACATGCCGTAGATGGCTTCCGACCAATACAGGCGCTGGGTGTCCACCTCCCAATCCCAGGTACCGATGCGCGCGAAGTACTGGCTGCGCTTGAAGCGCTCGGCATCGTCGGGCAGGCCCGTGGCGAGTTCCCGATAGACCCGCAATTGGGCCTGGGCCTTGCGTTCGCGATGCAGCAGCCAGAACACCAGCAGGATCAGCACTAGGATCAGGCAGAGCAGGGACCAGACAACAATCATCGGATTCTGGGCGACATGAAAGGGTGGATCCTGAAGGACAGATAGCACTTGGCTATGTTAGTCCACCGTACATGACGAACAGCAGCTTTTTCTGTCAGGTCACCCCCGCAGCCCGGAACCTGTGCGCCTGGCTCTGCGCTGTGTCTGCCCCTCAGGCCGCCGGGCGCAGTAGCTCCAGCACCGAATAGACCAGCCCTACCAGCGCCACGGCCAGCAACACCAGGCTCGACAAGCCGGTGACCAGGCGTTTGTACTTCAGCGAGAAGCCCTGGCGCGCCATCAGGATATAGGCACCCAGCACCGCGAAGTCGATCAGGACCCAGACCAGGGTCAGCAGCAGGGCGCTGTGCTGCACGGAGCGGCCGACCTGGATGAACTGGGGAAAGAACGAGACGAAGAAGATGATGTCCTTGGGGTTGCCGATCCCCACCAGGAACCCCGTTGCCAGGCCCTGGCCTCGCCGCCGGGGAAGGCGTGCCTCGGGCTGGCTCCCGGGGGCGGCGGACAGTTCCCGCAGGCCCTGGATTGCCAGCCAGCCGATGAAACAGCAGCCCAGCAGGCTCACCCAGCTGATCAGTCGCGGGTCCAGGGACAGGCCGGTGGTCAGCATCAGCACGGCCAGCAACGCCAGTAGCAGCGAGGCCGCGTTGGTGCCCACGGCGGTCAGCAGCGCCTGGCGCGGGCCGGCGTTCATGCTGGTATTGATGATCAGCGCCACCACCGGTCCCGGGGTCGCCACCAGCATCAGCACGCTCAAGATGTAGACCAGCAACAACGACAGATTCAGCTCCACAGGCACCGCTCCCGGCAATTGACAGGCGCGCAGCTTGGGGGCTTTTGCCGGCGTTGAAAAACGCAAAAAGCTGTGCCCTACTATGATTTTTTATCATGATGAGTGCCCGCCGATGGTCGAGTCCCTGCCACCGCTTTATGCCTTGCGCGCGTTCGAAGTGGCCGCTCGTTCCAGCTCCTTCACCCGTGCCGCCGAGGAACTGTCCCTGACCCAGAGCGCCATCAGCCGGCATATCCGTACCCTGGAAAGCCAGTTCGGCTGCCGCCTGTTCGAGCGCCACGGACCGCGGCTGGTGCTCACCGAGGTGGGACAGCGTCTGGCGCGGGAGCTCAAGACCGGGTTTCGGATCATCGAGGATGCCTGCTTGCCCTTGCGGGCCAACAGCGGCCAGCTGCGCCTGAAAGCGCCTTCGACCCTGACCATGCGTTGGCTGTTGCGGGTGCTGGAGCAATTCAAGAGTGACTGTCCGGAACTGCCGGTGCAGCTGACCAGTGTCTGGATGGACTTCGACCATGCCGACCTGCAGGCCGAGCCTTACGACTGCGCGATCCTGCTGGGCAATGGCCACTTCGGTGCCGGGGTCGAGGCTTGCAAGCTGTTCGATGAGTGGCTGATTCCCATCGGCCCGCCGCAACCTGAGGATGCGCCGGCCTGGACCCTGGAGCGCCTGGCGCAGGCCGAGCTGATCCACCCTTCGGCGGATCGTCGTGATTGGCGCCGCTGGTTGCAGGCACAGCCGGACCAGGCGTTGCTGGAGTCGGTGCGGCTGGAACGGGGCACGGTCTTCGACACCCTGGACCAGGCGATTTCCGCCGCCACGGCCGGGCACGGGCTGTCGGTGGGCGACCTGCACCTGGTGGCCGAGGCCATACGGAGTGGGCGGGTGGGGGTGCCTTTTCCCCGGGCCGTGGCCTCGGGAGACGGTTACTACCTGGTGTGGCTGCGTGGCAGCCTCCAGCAGGAGCGGATCGCGCGCTTGCGCCAGTACCTGCTGGAGCGGGTGGTGCCGATCGACGATCTGGCCCTGGACTACCTCGTGCCCGGTGCGCCACGACCCTAGGCCGCCGCTGCGGGCCTAGCCGAGGATGATGTAGTCATTGTGCTGCGTTATACCCCGGTGCGGCCCCGGCACCAGGTGCACGTAGCGCCAGTGCAGCAGGTCGATCGGCAGGCAGTCGTCGACATCCAGCAGGACGTCGGTATGGGCCTTGTGCCAGTGGGCAAGCATCTGCTGCTTGCCCTTGGCCTTGGCCTGGTTCTTGTCCGGCGCCACCACCAACAGGTAGCGATGGGCTTCGCCGAAAGTGGCGTGCTCGTATCCCCCCAGATTGAGGAAAAACAGCCGTGGCGCGCCAGCGGCGGGCGCCAGTGGGCTGAGCTCGAGCTTGTAGCCTTCGACGCCATCGACCTGCATCCACGAGTCGATGTGCAGGCCGCCAGGGCTGCCGAACCAGCCTTCGCGCAGTTGCGGGTAGGCCGCCTGGAGCGTGTCGGCGACCACGAACTGGACGTCGTGGACCTCGATCTTCGCCTTGGGGTGCTTGCCCCCCAGCATCACTACAAACAGCATGGGCGTTCCTTGTTCCGGGATCGGGCGCGGTGCCCGGCACCACGTGGGTCGCAGGTTTTACCGCAAGCCGGGGGCGCTGCCAACCGTGGGTGGCTCAGGCGGTCGGCGACGCGTCGCTGAACCAGGGGATGCGGCCGTTGAGCGAGGGCAGGTAGTGCCACTGCAGCCGCAGCTTGGCCAGGGCCTGTGTGTGCAGCAAGGCCTGGAGCAGGCTGGTGACGATGTTCAACGCCAGGCCCCGGCCGGGGCAATGGTGACGACCGGCGCCGAAGCTGAAGTCCTGGCCGGGGTCCAGGGCCGGGTCGTGGTTGGCGGCGGCCAGCAGCACCAGCACCGTATCACCGGCTTGCAGCGGTACGCCGGCGAGGGTGCAGGGCTCGGCCACGAAACGCCGGGTGTTGTGCACCGGCGGATCGAGTTTCTGCTGTTGCAGCAACCAGGCGCCGAGCTGCTCGGGGAAACGCTGCAGGCGCTGGCGCAGCGACGGTTCGCCGAGCAAGGCCAGCAGGGCGTTGCCGAACAGCCCGGCACAGGCGTCATGAGCCTGGATCAGCAAGCCCGCCAGGTTGGCCCGCAGGTCCGCAGGGTCCAGCGTCCCTTGCTGTTGCAGGATCGCTCGCAGCAGCGGTCCGGGCGCGTCGGACTCCAGCAGGGCCTGCATCTGCAACTCCAGGTGCTGCGCCGCCAGGTGTGCGGCCTGGCGCTGGGACGCATCGCCCAGGGGCGAGAAACCGGCCACCAGCTCACTGGTGCGCCGGGCCACTTCTGCCTGCTGCGTCTTTGCCACGCCCAGCAGGCCGGCGACCATCATCACTGGCAGCTGCAATTGCCAGCGGCGCAGTTCTTCCACGCTGGTTGGCGCCTCCAGGGCCGGATGCCCACGATCCAGGCAGGCGTGCAGGTCAACAGAGGCCAGGGCCTGCAGGCCCGGCGCGATGATGGCGCGCGGGCAGGCGTGGCGTGGCCCGTCGTTCATCCGCATCAGGCGAGCGAACAGTGCCCCGGCGGGCCCATTGGCCAGTGCTGCGGGCACCGGCTCATCGACTGGTCGCACCCGACAGGCCGGATGGGCGAGGACCGCTGCCACCGCCTCGGCGCTGCTGGCGATCCACAGGCCGAGCCCGGGGTCGTAGGCCAGGCCACCCTCGGCGCGCAGGCGGGCGTAATCCCCTGAGTACGGGTTCGCGTGGGTGATAGTGCTGATCAGGTCCATGACTTATCTCTGTATGAGGCTGGCGTGCAGGTTGCTACTATCCGCAGACTTTCGAGGACATGATTCGTCAGGGAGCGAAATATGAATGCCGAGCAGAACGACCGGGGTGTGTCACAGGTGGCGGCGGCCATCGCTGAACCGGCCCGTACCCGCATGTTGTGTGCATTGATGGACGGCCACGCCCGCACCAGCACCGAGCTGGCGGCCATTGCCGAGGTCAGTGCCTCGACGGCCAGCGTGCACCTGGCCAAGCTCAAGGACGCAGGCCTGCTGCGGGTGCAGGTCCAGGGCCGGCATCGCTACTACAGCCTTGGCGATCCGCTGGTGGCCCGGGCCCTGGAGGCGCTGATGGTGATCGGCCAGGGCCGCGAGCAGCGCTTCATGCCGCGCACGCCGGATCGCCTGCAGTTCGCGCGGACCTGCTACGACCACCTGGCGGGCACCTTGGGCGTGCAGTTGCATGACCGCTTGTTCGAGGCCGGTTGGTTGCAGGAGGACGACGAGGGGTACCGGGTCAGCGAGGCCGGCGTCGAGTTCTTCCGTGGGCTGGACATCGATGTGGTCGCCCTCGCAGCCTTGCGTCGGCGCTTCGCCTGCAGTTGCCTGGACTGGAGCATGCGCCGTCCGCACCTGGGTGGCGCCCTGGGGGCCGCACTCCTGCAAGCCTTGCTGCAGCGCAAATGGCTGGTCCGCGACCTGGACAGCCGGGCCCTGGCCTTGACCGGCACCGGCGGGCGGGCCATCAGCAAGCGTTTCGGCTTGGCCCTGATCCAGCCCGACCGGCCACTCTCGGCCTCGGCCAGCTTAGAGTTGCAGAGCCTCGGCGGCTGAGCCGCGCGCCACGATTCAGGCTCGCAGGTGGCTGGCGCGCAGGATCGCCGTCGCTGCCGGACAACCATCAACCGTGAGGGGACCCCATGCTGATCGTTTTTTCAGGTTTGCCAGGAACCGGCAAGACCACCATCGCCCGCACGCTGGCCCCACGCCTGGAGGCCACCTACCTGCGGATCGACAGCATCGAGCAGGGATTGCGCGATGCCGGCCTGGCGGAGGTCGGCAAGGCCGGCTACCTGATTGCCCTGCAACTGGCCGAGGCCAACCTGGCGCTGGGCAATCGGGTGCTGGCCGACTGCGTCAACCCGGTGGCCGACAGCCGTGCGGCCTGGCAGGCCCTGGCGCACAAACTGGAGGTGGGACTGCTGGAGGTCGAGGTGGTGTGTTCCGACCTTCAGGAACACCGGCGCCGGGTCGAGAGCCGGCGCCCGGATGTGCCAGGCCTGCTGGCCCCCACCTGGCCATCGGTGCTCGCCCACGATTATCAAGCCTGGGACCGGCCGCGGCTGGTGCTGGACACCGCGCTGCTGGCGCCGGAGCAGGCGGTGTGCAAGATCCTCGCGCAGTTGCCCGGGGCTCCGCGGACACCGGCCGCCTGAGCCACGGGCCGCTACTGCTCAGTCGCGTCCCATGCATTGCCGGCGGTATTCGTCCGGGGTGGTGCCCATCATGCGCCGGAACATGCCGATGAAGGCCGAAGCGCTGCTGTAGCCCAGGTCCAGGCCGATGGTTTCCACGGTCTGGCCGCGTTCCAGCAGGGCCAGGGCCTGGACCACCTTCAGGCGCTGGCGCCATTCGAGCAGCGACATGCCCAGTTCCTTCTGGCTGCGGCGCACCAGGGTGCGCTCGCTGGTGTTGGCGGCATGGGCCAGCTCCGCCAGGGAGCGCGGATCGCCAGGGTTGGCCTTGAGCCTGCGCAGCACCGGGCCCAGCAGCGGGTCGGCGGAGGAGGGCAGGTAGCTGCCGGCGCAGGATGCCTGGCCGAGCTTGTCCACCAGCACTTGCAGCAAGCGCTGCTGCTCCGGGCTTTGCGGCAGGCCGGGCGGGTCCTGGCGCAGATCGTCCAGCAACGCCAGCACCAGCGGGCTGAGGCTCAGGGCACAGTGGCGCGCGGGCAGGGCACCGCACAGCTCCGGGCTCAGGTACAGCGAGCAGTGGCAGGCCTCCTGGTGGTTGAAACCCACATGCTCGACATTCGGCGGCAACCAGATGCCGTATTGCGGCGGCGCCAGGTAGTGATGGTCGTCCAGCTCGATCTCCATCACGCCCCGGTAGGCGTAGACGAACTCGCCCCAGGGATGGCTGTGCCGAGGGTAGGTGGCGTGGGCCGGCAGGTTGGCGGTGCGAAAGAACACCGGCGCCGGCAGGTCCTGGCTGAACGGTGGCAGGTGCAGGTGTTGCGCGGCTTTGGGCATGGCGGCACCGGTGGGTGGACAAGCAAAAGGAGGTAGGTGCGAATCCTACACGACCCATCAGATTCATCGCCGGAGGTGGTGTCAGAAAAGGACGCTGTACAGTCTTGCTGCCGTTTGGAGCGAATCCGAGGAGGGTTCCTGGATGATGTATGAAAGCGTCTACTGCCAAATTCCTATGGTGGTTTGTAGTTGTACTTGTGAGTTTGAGGGTGCAGTTGACTATGTGGCCGTCGTGACTGCGGTGGTGACCGCAACTGTAATATGCCTCATATTTATTCGGGCTACGCCGTCGATAATCAGAATATGCGAAGAGTTGTCGCTGGGTGTTCTAAAGCCTCTAGTCTGATGCAGGAAGGCTCACGATTTGAATCTGAGGTTTCTCTTTAATACACGCTATTTACTGATGTTAAACAGTTTTGTAGGTGAAATTGTTTCGTGCTAAATGCAAGAGTTAAGTCCGAAATTTCCAAACAAACATAATTGAGCATTAAATTCCGATATGGGTTAACTGGAGTGCTTTCTCGCGTCTGAAAGTGTGATTCCGATGGCAGCGATGGTTACCGCAACAACAGCAACGGCCATACGTGGATAGATAGGTTGAGATAGAACCACAAAAGCAACCAAGGCGGAGGCGGCGGGCTCCATCGATACAAGAACACCGAATGAGCGCGCCGATAAGCGGCGCAACGCATAATACTCGAGGGACAATGGCAGTATTGTAGAAAAAAAGGCCATCAAGAACTCACCTAGCAAGATGCTCGGTGCGACACTCCCCAATCCGTTGTCCAGCCAAGCAAAGGGAAAGATAAAAGCACAGGCAATGGCCATCCCGATTGCCAACCCGGATTCGCCTTCAAACGCCTTAGAAATTCTCGGGCTCAATAAGACAAAAATAGCCCAGAATACTGCCGACAAAACGGCGTAAACCACACCAAGCCTGTTGAGACTGGTACCCAACTCGGGAGCCAAGGCCAGTACACCTGCCATAGCCAGAAAGATATAAAAAAAATGTGAGGCACGCCTAGCAAACAACACAGATAACGCCAACGGCCCCATGAACTCTATGGTTGAACCAATCGCCATCGGAATCAGCTCTACCGCGTAGAAAAAAGAGAGAAACATTCCGGCGATAGAAAAACCAAATCCCAGTGCTAATAAAACATTCCGGGCATGCCACTGGATTTTTGCTCGCCAGGAAAAACTCCCCAATACGAGGGCTGAAAAAAATGCATTGTAAAATGCCGCACCACTTGCCGGGACTGCATGAAATAGGTGTATCGCAATAGCAGTGCCAACCTGTACAGACAAAATAGAGATAACGACCAGCCAAATCGGTGATACACGTGCCAACCAATGACCCAGTAAAACCTCGACCTTCATAATGGAGCCCCATTAACAATCTGAACCCAATCTTGCGCACCATAACCATTGAATCGCGTCGCCAGCGATGGCGAATAAGCACCTAACATGCCAAACCCTACATAGTCCCCAACGGTTATCTCATCGGGAAGTGAATACATCTTCTTGAACATGTCCGAACTGTCGCAGGTCGGTCCCGTCACGCGCCAAGGGCCTGCATTACCCATACGTTCCTGCCCGAGGTCATCCCAGACTTTCACCGGAAATACACAGTTCAAAAAATTTATCTCTGAGAGCCCGCCATATATACCGTCGTTCAGATGTACCAAGCGTTCACCAGTCTTGATCGCATCAACCCGCGTGAGGACTGTCACGGCGCTGGCTACCACCGAGCGACCGGGCTCACAACGAAGCGCAGCTCCTTCCAGCAAACTCCCTGACAATGTCTTTACAATGCGATCGACGTAGACGCTAAAGAGAGGCTCATCACCCTCATAACGAGCAGGAAACCCTCCTCCAACATCCAGCACACGGATGGGAACGCCAGCACTCTCAGCAATGGCAATGGCCTGAGCAAGAGTCTTTTGATACCCCATCGGATCAAGGCATTGAGAGCCGACATGAAACGTGATGCCGCACTGAAAACCTAGGGACTGAGCAAGTTGTAGTAACCTAACCGCCTCGTCACCCCCTACGCCAAATTTGCCGGCCATGTTTGCCAGGGCTCCATGTCCCGAAACTGCAAGACGAATCAACAGGGTGACTGTGGCGGGCGGTATCCCGATCCTGACAAATTTACGTACTTCTTCTTCCTGATCTACCGCGAAGTCGGTGACCCCATAGTGGGTATAGGCCTCGACAATATCGGCGGGAGGTTTTATCGGATGCATAAAACGAGCGGGGAGTACGCGGGACAGACGGCTGACTAACCTGACCTCTTCAATGGATGCAACGTCCCAGGCTTGCGCACCATGGTGAATCATCTCCTCCAGCACCAAGGGATGGGGATTACATTTCACGGCATAAGCAACCTCTCCTGGAAACCCCTCAATCAGTCTACGCAGACACCGACCAATTTGCGTCAGTTCAAGGCAATAATGAGGCGTCTCGGGCCTGCCCTGGATAATGAAGTCTTCAATGCTGGCATAGGTTTTCATTAGTCACTCACCGGCAAACCATTAAAGAGACGCAGCAAAGTCCAGTCTTCTTGCGTATATCTCGATGGTAATGTTTTCCCACCATGCGTTCAGCGCGGTGCATACGGCCACAAATCCCTTAGTCAACGCCTCGCCCTTCTCTGGGGTGATATATGTCCCTATGGCAGAGCGCATACCCACATAGTGATCATCCTCAGGGTTCTCACCCGGGGGCCCATCGGCCACATGGCCAAGGATGTATTCACCCGTCAAGGAATCAGCGTTGATCTCTCCGCCATCTATTCTGTGCTTGAGTGCACGCAGAATTTTCTCGACTCCTTTGAATTCAAAGGTGGCAGTTGCTTCAAGTGCCAGCAGCGCTCCGCAGAGATAAGCATTGTTCGAACTTCTGAATACAGTGCGCATTTTATTCAACAGTTGTTCAGTACAAGCACTGTACTGCACTCCTTCAGTTTCGACGCCCAATTCTTGCTTGTAGCCTCGCCTCATAAGCACCAGATGAGGTACGCCTTTTGTCAGTGACCCCATTTCTTCGGCAAGATTACGCTGGACTTCAGTCTTCACCCCGTCCCACTCTAGATGAATCAATGCATCATAAAACAAGTGAATGGACTCATTAGAGAAGCCGGAATACTCCTTCACCAAAAACTCAATATCCTCCTTTTTCCAGTCATTGATATTGATCACGGCAGGATTGGTGTCGACATTGAGTGCGCCATACTTGTGGCTTATCAGTTTTTCGAGTTCGCAGGTCAACTGGTCGAATATCAGTCCTTGGGAAAGTATTCGATTAACCGATTTTTCTACTTCCAGATATTGGTTTTCCCTTATCATGATGCACCTCCAGGCAATTGATTTTTTAGTTAAACGTGCGGTCCTGACCAGAACTTTCCATATTCGATATCAGATGATTGGTGTGAATAATTCAACACCTTCGATGTTTTGCCCATGGTCTCTGTCAAGGCACTGATACCAAATAAAAATACCTTGTAAATGTCATCGGGATCGGCGTGAGCGGTTTTATAAACAGGTGGCAATTCTTCGTGGTAGTAACGAAAATCCTTATGTAGCAATTCCATTCCAAACTGTTCAGGCTTGGAAAACAAATCACTCCCAGGATAAGGCACTAACCCAAAAAGATAAGATGCCTGTAACAAACCTCGATCAATCAATCCGCAAGTGTATTCAATTGAATGTTTCATATCGTCAGGTGTCTGGTCGGGGAAACCATTGACTAGAAATGCACAGGTCGCCAACCCCGAGTCTTGAACTCGGGCTAAAGTGTTTTCAATTTCTTTGAGTTTAACTTTCTGCTTATGAATGTTTTGACTGTCTTGGTTGACTGTTTCAATGCCGATTTCCACCCAACTGCAACCACTGCTCTTCAAGGTATCAAGCACCTCTGAGTCTTCTAGGCAATTGAGTCTGGTTTGAATGTCGTAGCGAATGGTTCCGTCATTTTTTAGAGCACTACAGATATCCAGCGTACGCGACTTGTTAACAGTGAATGTCTCATCGCCAAAATAAATATTGTGGTGCGAACCATAATGATTACGGTAGCTCGCGATTTCACTGATCACTCGATCAAGAGCAAAATAGTCTGCTTTGCGACCAATGGTTTGAATAGTGCAGAACGAACAACGATAGGGGCACCCCAGGGCATAAACTTGACGTAAATAGCGTATGTCATCCCCTACGGATCGGTCAAAAAGATCAACTTTCGGCAGTGCAATTTCATTGACTGGAACCCAAGGGTACTCGAAGTGTGAAGTATGAATACGGCCATCTGGTAGTTTGAAGGAAAGATTTCCTATGAACTCCGGTCCTTCTCCTTTACTTAGGGCTTTTAGTAACGCGGGTAACGCAAGTTCGCCACGTCCGAACACTACAAAGTCTATGCTGGGATGTTGTGCGATTTCCTTGTGTAGAGGGGTGGCTACGACACCGCCAAAAATAATCAAGCTGTTGGGGTAAATATGTTTTATTAGGTCGGCAATCTGAAGTGCGAACGGTAAATTAGGCGTCATGGGTGAAAAGAGGTAGATGTCACCTTGATAACGTCTAATGGTTTCTCCCATCTTGGCATTGTCAATGCCTTTCATCGTGCATTCAGATGCATAAAGATCCATTGCTTCCAATGAGTCGAATCCTTCTTGTATCAGGACTCCCGCCAACCACGTCATCCAATGAGGGAGTTCCCAAAGATCATTCTTCATTGGCTTGAGTCCAGGGTGAGTGGCGTGGTAACGAATATCAAAGTTTCGCCAAAAGCTCTCTCGCTCGGAAAGGCTGACTGTTGCCATGGGCGTATGAACAAAAACAATATGCATGGTAGGAGCTCCTGTCTTCGATCATTTTCCAAGCTTGACTGAACTTCAAGTGGCGCTATTTTTTGATGCCTCTATCCAAGTACGAAAAGCATGCGGTCAACAAGTTAAACATTGTCTGGAATCAAAAAATAATCAAGAATTAGCCTGAATAATTTTATTTATATGTTTCAATGAGATAGTGGTTTTCGGACTTTTCATACATTGATTTCGGAAGTTTCAGTCGAAAATGGTCATTGGGTATTCCGCCTAATTGTGGCTGAAATGGCCTGTGTATTTAAGTTGAGTCACAGTGGATTAGTGTTGTGCAATAAAAACCCGCCCGAAATGGCTTGTGTTTGTGCAGCAATAAATTGTCTGGCAGGACAGTCTCAACCGACTGTCTATCTTGGTTCAGCGGTTCCAGCCCTGATTCCGGTACATCTCCTGACGTGCTTTGAACTACTGCGTTTTTTGCCATGAACAGCAGGCAAGTAATCTGCGAGTTACTGGCATAGCCTAGAAAAACCACATATACAGGGGATCTCTGCTCAATACATCTGGAGCGTCGTGCTACTTACAGCAGGGTGAACACGATCTACCTCCGTTTACATAAATGCGAAGGTAGGAAAATTAAGATGCAGCTTTGTCTTTACCAACGTCGGGTTGGTGATCTGTACATCAACAACGCGGTCGATCTGGTCGAGGATCCAGTCCTTGTGCCTTGCCGTTTCAATGGTGGCCCGTAGCCCATATGCTCGGGCACCTTTTTTAATCTGGGCGTAGTGCTGGGAATTCCGCTGTAGAGGGGCAGGCGAGGGCCTTGCGGTCTTTTGCTTTTTCCTCGAGGCACTGGATTTGCAATACCTGCTCTATGGGCATCAGATGCTCGTCGCTGAAAGCGACGGCACGCTTACTCGTAAAGGCTTTGAAAGCCCTTTTAGTGATGCACCAGTCTCTGATAGTTGCTGATAGTGAGCGAACAGTGCTTGCTCGCCTACCGCCAGATTGGTTTGTCTTGAAAGTCCCCTCGTGAAAATTTCCGATGCGGTTGTCTTTAACTCGCTATGACTTGGCGTAGGCGAGCTATATCCAGCAATTCTGTCAGGCGGACAATAGCGCATCCGAATCATCCACCCAAGGAATCACCATGGCTGCACGCCAACCCCTCGATGCCACGGCTTGTAGCCTGATGATCGGCCTCTGCGCCGTCTGGGGGCTGCAACAGGTGGCGCTCAAGGCCACCGCCCAGGACATTGCGCCGATCATGCAGATTGCCCTGCGTTCTGCCGGTGCCGCGTTGCTGGTGGGGCTGCTGATGCTCTGGCGTGGCGAGCGCCTGGGCGTGCGCGACGGCCACTGGCGTCCGGGCCTGTTGGTGGGCGCGCTGTTCGCCCTGGAGTTCTTGCTGGTGGGCGAGGGCCTGCGCCACACCAGCGCCTCGCACATGGCGATCTTCCTGTATACCGCGCCGATCTTCGCGGCCTTGGGCCTGCATTGGCGGCTGCCCGCCGAGCGGCTCAAGCCGGCGCAATGGCTGGGCATCGGCGTGGCTTTCGCCGGTATCGTCGTGGCGTTCAGCGGGCCTGCGTCCCAGGACACGGGCGGCAATGTCCTGCTGGGGGATTTCCTCGGCGTGCTCGGCGGCGTCGCCTGGGGCGCCACCACGGTGGTGGTGCGCTGTTCGCGGCTGGCGTCCAGCCCCACCACCCGCACCCTGCAATACCAACTGCTGGGGGCCTGCGTCTGGCTGGGGCTGGCGGCCTGGCTGTCCGGCCAGATGCACATCCGTTTCACCCCGCTGGTCATCACCAGCCTGGGCTTCCAGGTGCTGGTGGTGTCCTTTGCCAGCTTCCTGATCTGGTTCACCCTGTTGCGCCGCTACCTGGCCTCGCGCCTGGGGGTGCTGTCGTTCATGACCCCGCTGTTCGGCATCGGTTTTGGCGTATGGCTGCTGCACGAGCCCCTGGAGCCGAACTTCATCTTCGGCGCGGCGCTGGTGCTGGCAGGCATCGTCATGGTCAGCGGCTACGAGTGGTTGCGCCAGCGCCTGGGCCATGGCCCGCGGCGGGCCCTGGACTCTTGAGGCGGTGCCTCAGGGCTTGGGCGCCGCGAGCTTGTCCTGGATCTTCTGCTGGAGCTGGATGGCGGCGGTGCAGGCCGGGTCCTCGGTACCGTGCTTGTTGCAGGACCTGTCCAGCACCTTGAGGGCCTTGGTGTTGTCTGTCGTGGTGCCGATGCCCTGGCTCAGGTTGAATCCGTACATGGTGCAGGCCCAGGGGTCGCCCAGCTCGCAAACCTTGGCGTAGGTCTTGGTCACGCACTGGCGCACGGGTTCGTCGTCGGGGGTGGCCACGTACATCCCGGCCGCACGGTTGGTGCAGCCGGAGACCACGCCCAGGGTGCAGGCCCGCTGGAACAGCGGCTCATAGCCCATGGCCGGGCCCTTGGCCTTTTGCACGTTGATGCCCAGCCAGTAGCAGTCATTGCCATCGCCGCGCTTGCAGCTTTGCAGGCAGCCTTCCATCTGCTCGGGCTCGCTGCAGCGGTCGGGCTCTGTCGGCGCCTCCCTTCGTGGTACCAGCGTCGCCGGGCATTGCCGGGCCAGGCTCTGCCATTGCGGTTGCGCCAGGACCTTGGTCGACACGGCTTCGGCCGGGGTTGCAGGGGCTGGTGCGGCCAGGGCCTGCCAGGTCGGCAACAGGGTCATGGCGAGTAGCCAGGGGAAGTAGAAGGGGCGCATGGGCAGTCCTTTAGCGGCTGGATAAGCGCGTGTATCTTAAGGATTTTTACCCACCAGGCCAGGGTTTTATCCCAAGCGGCCAGGGATATTTCTGTGACGCTGGTCAGGCGCCCCTTGAAGTGCCGGGTGCGAACTCTGTACTGTATATAAAAACAGTATATGGGTCCGGCCATGCAACTGATCGACAAGCTGGGCATCCTCGCCGATGCCGCCAAGTACGATGCTTCCTGTGCCAGCAGTGGCGCTCCCAAGCGCAGTTCCCAGGGCAAGGACGGGCTGGGCTCGACCAACGGCATGGGCATCTGCCACAGCTACACGCCGGATGGACGCTGCGTTTCGCTGTTGAAGATCCTGCTGACCAACTTCTGCCTCTACGATTGCCAGTACTGCGTCAACCGGCGCTCCAGTGATGTGCCACGCGCCCGCTTCACGCCCGAGGAAGTGGTGCGCCTGACCCTGGATTTCTACCGCCGCAATTGCGTCAGCGGGCTGTTTCTCAGCTCCGGAATCATTCGCTCGGCGGACTACACCATGGAACAACTGGTGCAGGTGGCCAGGCTCCTGCGCGAGGAGCACGAGTTCCGTGGCTACATCCACCTCAAGACCATTCCCGACGCCGATCCGGCGTTGATCGAGCAGGCCGGGCGCTACGCCGACCGCTTGAGCGTGAATGTCGAGTTGCCCACCGACCAGGGCCTCAAGACCCTGGCCCCGGAGAAACAGCTGGGCTCGATCAAGCAGGCCATGCGCACCATCTACACCGGCGAGCAGACGGTGCTCAATGAGCCTCGGGCGCCACGTTTCGCCCCGGCCGGGCAGAGCACCCAGATGATCGTCGGCGCCGACGACACCGACGACAGCACCATCTTGCACAGCGCCGAGGCGCTGTACGGCAACTTCCGCCTGCGCCGGGTCTACTACTCGGCCTTCAGCCCGATTCCCAACAGCCCGAAAAGCGTGCCCCTGGCCGCGCCGCCGCTGATGCGCGAGCACCGCCTGTACCAGGCCGATTTCCTGTTGCGCGGTTATGGCTTCAGCGCCAATGAGCTGTTCCAGGGGCCGGGGCACCTGGCCCTGGACATCGACCCCAAGCTGGCCTGGGCCCTGGAGAACCGCAGTGTGTTTCCCCTGGACCTGAACCGCGCCGAGCCGGCGCTGATCTCGCGTATCCCGGGCATTGGCCTGCGCACCACCCAGCGCCTGGTGGCGTTGCGTCGGGAACGGCGCATCCGCTTCGAGGACCTGGCGCGCATGCGTTGCGTGCTGAGCAAGGCCAAGCCGTTCCTGATCACCAGCGACTATCACCCGCAGCAGGCCGAGACCAGCAGCACGCAGCTCTACCAGCAACTGCGCGACCGCCCGCAGCCGCAGCAGATGGGGCTCTGGGGATGATCGACCTGGAGTGCCACGACCTGTTCGACACCTGGCGCCAGCAGGCCCGCTGGCTGCTCAGCCATGGCGTCGACCCGGGCCAGGTCAGCTGGTCCGGAGCCCGCGAGGCCGACCTGTTCGGCCAGGAACAGGCGTACCCGGCGCAGCCTGGACCGTTCCAGGCGCGCATTCCCCTGGCGTTGCTGGGCCTGTTGCAGCGGGCTGCCTGCTATCGCGGCGAGCAGCGCTGGAGCCTGCTGTACGAGGTGCTGTGGCGGGTCAGCCACGGCGATCGCACCGCGATGCTCAGCGGCGACCAGCTGGGCAGCGAACTGCAACGGCGCATCCGCCAGGTGGATCGCGAAGCCCATCACCTGCATGCCTTCGTGCGCTTCGTCGGCGTGCCCGAGGGGCACTCGAGCCTGGCCGAGCAGCCTGAGTACGTAGCCTGGCACGATCCGGCCCACGACATCCTGGCCACCGCCAGCGAACACTTCATCGGGCGCATGGGGCGCCATCGCTGGATGATCGCCACACCCCGTGATGGGGTGTATTTCGATGGCGCGCAACTGCATCACCAGCGCCAGTGCCCCGGCGCCTGGCAGCAGTTGGCCCAGGGCATCGACGACCCCGGAGGCGAACTGTGGCTGACGTACTACAGCCATATCTTCAATCCCGCCCGGCTCAACCCCAAGGTCATGCAGGGACACTTACCGGCGCGGTTCTGGAAGCACCTGCCGGAGGGACCGTTGATCCCCGCGCTGATCACCCAGGCACGCCATGGCAAGCAGCGCGATGGCCAGGCCCGCCAGGTGGCGGCGCAGCGTGGCAAGCAGATTGGCCTGCGAAGGGAGAGCAAGGTGTCGTCGCTGGAGTCATCAGCGACAATGGGCAGCTTTGAACAATGAGGCAGGCAGCCAATGGATGACGGCAAGGGCATTACCGAGGATTTCTGGTCGAAGGGGGTGAGCGACGATGCCAAGATGCTGTGGCGGGTGGGCAGCCGTGGCGTGACATTCCTGATGGCGTTGCTGCTGCCCAAGACCGGGTTCCGGGCCGTGGATATCGGGGTCGGGGTGCTGACCATGCTGATCCCGTTGCTGGTGATCGAGACACAGAGGGCCTATTCGAAATTTTCTCCCAAGTTCCTGGACCGGGTGATCCGCCTCAGTGTGTTCGCCACGGGTGTCGCCATGGCCAGCCTGGGGTTGGTGGTCTACTTCGGGGTCGTGATGCCCGTGGTTTCAACGGTGGGCATTCATTTTTTTCAACAGAGCGCCAGTTTTCAGCTGCCGGGGCAGGACGGGGTGGAGGTCGCGGGTTTCTGGTGGATGGCTGCCGTCACTGGGTGCGCCGTGGTGTACGCGGTGTTCAAGAACTTTCGCGAGACCCAGGTGTTCGAGATCGTCTATCACAAGCCGCGCAGTGGGGTGAGGCAGCTCATGCAGGATCGGCCGTTGCGCGTCAGCAACTGGCCGATGTTCGTCTGGTTCGAGCTTTGCGTGTTGATCGCGAGTTTTCTCTACACCCTGATGGCGTCCCGGGCTGCGCTGCTGGTGGTGGACGGGTCGCGTCAGGTGCTGAGGCTGCTGGGTATCGACCCTTGAGGAGCCAACCCGTCTTCATCGACATGAAGGCGGGCGGCACCGAGGCTCGACTGCGCGGCGATGCGGCCGCTGTCAGAAGCTGTACTTGAAGCTGGTCATCAGGTTGCGCGGGGCGCCGTAGTTACCGTACAGGCCGGCGTTGCTGTAGTACTCGCGATCGAACAGGTTGTTGAGATTGAGCGAGGCACTGAGGTTGCGGCTGATGTCGTACCGGGCCATCAGGTTGGTCACCGCGTAGCTGCCCTGGGTGAAGGTGTGCAGGTCGTTGCCGACCTTGCTCTGCCAGTTGACGCCGCCGCCCACGGTGAGCTTGTCCAGCGGGCCATGCAGGCGGTAGCTGGTGAAGGTCTTGAAGCTGTTGCGCGGCAGGCCGGTGTTGATCCGCTGGTCGTCGGTGTCGGTGGTCACCGAGTAGGTGTAGCCGGCGGACGCCTGCCAGCCTTCGGCCAGCTCGCCGTTGAATTCCAGTTCCACCCCCTTGGAGGTGGTGTCCTGTTCGGCACTGTAGACGTTGTCGTGCTGCCAGATGGCCAGGTTGTCCTGCTGCAGTTTGTACAGCGCCAGGCTGGAGTTCAGGCGGCCATCGAAATGACTGCCCTTGATCCCGATCTCGTAGCCCTTGCCTTCCATTGGGTCCAGGGGCTTGTTGTCTTCGCTGCGTACCCAGGACGCCTGGGGGTTGAAGATGCTGGTGTAGCTGGCATACACCGACCAGGTGTCGTCCAGGTCGTAGACCACCCCGGCGTAGGGGATGAACACACCGTTTTCTTCGCGCTTGACCTCGGTCTCGGTGCCGCCATAGGGGCGTTCGGTGGTGTCGCGCTTCCAGTCGATGACCCGGCTGCCGAGGATCAGGCTCAGGTCATCGGTCAGGCTCAGGCGTGAGGTCAGGTAGGCCGCGTACTGGTCTTCATCTATCGAGGATTTGCCGCTTACGTTGAAGTCCGGCTTGGGTGATCGGCCGTCCCAGCCGTTGAGGTTGCCGATGGCACCGGCCGCAGAGCCGGCGTAGTCATAGCGCCAGCCGCCCCAGCCAGGGGTGCGCTCGTTGTACTGGGACAAGGTCACGCCGCTGATCAACTCATGCTCGCGGCCGAACAGGCTGAAGGGGCCGGTCAGGTACAGGTCGAGGTTGTCCTGGCGGGGTGTGCCGGAGAAGCGCACCGGCAACTGGCTGAGCCCGCTGCCGTCTTTGTTCACTGAACCCATGGCGAAGTTGAACAGCTCGTCGAACTGGTTTTCGGCGTGGGTGAACTCCACCTTGCCGCTCCAGCCGTTGCCCAGTTGCTGTTCGATGGAGGCGAAGTAGCTGGTCTGCTGGTGGTCGTTGTAGGACCAGTCCGGGGCGGTGTTGGTGGAGCGCTTGAAGTGGGTGCGCTCACCGCTGCTGAAGCGCGTCGGCAAGCCGGTGCGTAGCGGCGAGTCGACGTCGGTGCGCTGGTAGCTGAAGCCCAGGGTCAGCAGGGTGTCTTCGCTGAGGTCGAATTCGCTGATGCCGTACAGCAGTTGGGTCTGTTGCTTGAAGCGGTCGACCCAGGCGCTTTCAGTCTTGTAGTCCGCCACCAGGCGCCCGCGCACATTGCCGCTGTCGGTCAGCGGGCCGGAGACATCGACCCCGCCGCCATAGCGGTCCCAGGTCCCGGCCTGGCCGGTGATACTGGCCTGGGCCTCGCTGGTAGGGCGCTTGCGGATCAGGTTGATGGTGGCCGCCGGGTTGCCCATGCCGCTGATCAGGCCGGTGGCGCCGCGCACCACTTCGACCCGGTCGTACATGGCCATGCTCTGGGAGTAGTTGTCCAGGCGGGTGTTGGTGGGCACGCCGTCGATCTCGTAGTTCTGGATCGCAAAACCCCGGGACCAATAGCTGTCGGTTTCCGCTCCCAGGCCGTCGCGGGTGACGATGATCCCGGGAGTCGCTTCCAGGGTATCGGTGAGGGTGCTGAGGTTCTGGTCGTCGATGCGCTGGCGGGTCATCACCGTGATCGACTGCGGGGTTTCCCGGGGCGTGAGGTTCAGGCGGGTCGAGCTGCTGGAGGAATAGGTGGTGTATTCGCCGGTGCCTTCGGTGGTGGAACCGGGGGCCTTGCCAGAGATCGAGATCGGGCTCAGCTCCAGGCTCGCGCCGCTGCTGCGGGCCTGCAGGGAGTAGTCGCCATTGGCGCCGCGCACCGCTTGCAGGCCGGTGCCGCTGAGCAGGAGGGCCAGGCCGCCGTCGACATCATGCCGGCCCTGGAGTCCCGGGCTGCTGCGGCCTTCGGCCAGGCTTGCCGGGTAGGACAGCAGGATATGCGCACTCTGGCCGAAACGGGTGAGGGCGCCGGCCAGGTTGCCGGGGGCGATATCGAATTCGACCTGGGCCTGTTCAACTGCCAGGGCCCACGTGGGCAGGACCATGGCCGCGGCGCTGCCAGTGAGGCAGACCAGGCCCTGGGCCACGGCGCCGGCCAGGTTGTGCTTGAGTGAAAAGGTTCGCTGACGGCGCTGCATTACTGCGGATGACATGTGTGGCTCCCCATGCAAATGAATGTTCTGGGGGTTAAGTCTCGTCAGCGCGAAAAACAGACCACCTTGGTGCAACTTTTTTTCAGCCCAGGACAGCGCGAGGCTTGAGGGTGACCCAGTAGCGGGTGAACTGGCGCACCTCCAGGTGCAGGGTCTGGGCCACGGCAGACAGCACGCGGTCGGTGTCCGCCAGGGGGAAGGTGCCGGAAACTTTCAGCTGGGCGAGGCTCGGATCGCAGCCCAGGTGTCCGGGGCGGTAGCGCCCCAGCTCTTCGAGGAACTGCGCCAGGGGCTGGGCCTGGGCCACCAGCATGCCCTGGCTCCAGGCCGGTTGCGTGGTGTTCTGTGCCTGGCGCAGCAACAAGCCCTGGCGACTGAAATGTGCTTGTTCGCCGGCTCCCAGGCGCAGCGGGGGCTGCCCGCCATCCCGTGGACGCAGGGTCAGATCGCCCTGGTACACCGTCAATTCGGTGCGTCCTGCCCGTTGGCGCACGCTGAAGCTTGCCGCACGGGCTTGGATCCAGCCTTCGACGGTTTCCACCTGCAGGGCCGGAAGCGAGTCCTGTCGTGCCAGGGTCAGCAGCAGTTCGCCGCGCAGTAGCCTGATACGCCGTTGCTGGCGGTCGAAAGCCAGGCTGATCGCAGTGTCGGTATTGAGCTGTACCTGGGTGTGGTCCGCCAGGGTGATGCGTCGCTGCTGGCCGACCCGGGTGCTGTAGTCGGCGCTCCAATCCTGGATCAGCGCGGTATCGCGCGTGGCCCAGGCACCGGCTCCGGCGGCCAGCAGCAGGGCCAGTTGCTTGAGGGCGCGACGCCGGCCCGGGTTCGGTGCCAGGGTGGCCCGGGCCAGCTCGCTGTGGCCCTGGCTGCGCACCTGCTGCAGGCGTTGGGCGAGGGTTTCGGCCCGCTGCCAGGCTGTCTCGTGCAGCGGGTGGGCCTGGCGCCAGCGCTGCCAGGCGGCGAGGGTGGCGGCACTGACCTGGGGTTCCTGCAGGTCCAGTTGCCATTGCATGGCCTGCTCGGCCATGGCGATGTCGATGGACTGCGGATCGGTGCTGGTGTCGCGGCTCAGCGGCTGATTCACAAGGAGCCCAGGCTGTCGTCGAGAAGGATGCACTGGGCCCCGGCCTTGACGATGTAGCGCTTGACCGTGGTCACCGAGACTTGCAGGCGTTCGGCGATCTGCTCATGGCCCAGGCCGTCGAGCTGCCACCAGAGGAAGGCCTGGCGTACCGGGCGCTCCAGGCGCTCGAGCACGGCGTCCAGCTGCATCAGGGTTTGCATGAGGATGGCCTGGGTCTCCAGGTCCGGCACCCCATGCGCCGGCACGTGCTGCAGGGCCTCGAGGTAGGCTCGCTCCAGTTTCTGGCGCCGGTAGTGGTTGCTCAGCACGCTCTGCGCCACCTTGGCCAGGAAGCTGCGCGGTGCCAGGATCTGCAGCGGTTCGGGCTTGGCCAGCAGACGCAGGAAGGTGTCCTGGGCCAGGTCGGCGGCGCTGTGGGAACAGTTGAGCCGCAGGCGCAGCCAGTTCTTCAGCCATTGATGCTGTTGGCGATACAGCAGGGTCAGGTCGCTGGCTTGGACGGGAGCAGGCATGGCGGACAATTACCGGGGCAGGGAGGTCGCGAATGATAACGCTTATCATATAGATCGCTCCCCAAGCTCGGCAAGAAAAGTCTGAGCGCTGCCAGGAGGAATCCGACAGCCCGCCAATCTCCCATGAAAAAGCCCGCCGCTGGCAAGCAGGGGCGGGCTCGGGTGAAGCGGGGCGGGTCAGACCTTGACGATCCAGCCGGCCGGAGCCTCGACGTCGCCGGTCTGTACGCCAGTCAGCTCCTTGTAGAGCTTCTGGGTGATCGGACCGACTTCTTTTTCGCTGTAGAACACGTGCAGCTTGTCCTGGTACTCGATGCCGCCGATCGGCGTGATCACCGCAGCAGTGCCGCAGGCGCCGGCTTCCTTGAAGTCCGCCAGCTTGTCGATCAGCACGTCGCCTTCGACCACTTCCAGGCCCAGGCGGCTCTTGGCCAGCTCGATCAACGACAGGCGGGTGATGCCTGGCAGGACCGATGGCGAGTTCGGGGTCACGAACTTGTCGTCGTGGGTGATCCCGAAGAAGTTGGCCGAGCCGACTTCCTCGATCTTGCTGTGGGTCAGCGGGTCCAGGTAGATGCAGTCGGCGAAGCTGGCCTTCTTGGCCTGGGAGCCGGGCATCAGGCTGGCGGCGTAGTTGCCACCGACCTTGGCCGCACCGGTGCCTTGTGGCGCCGCGCGGTCGTAGCTGGAGATCAGGAAGTTGTGCGGGGTCAGGCCGCCCTTGAAGTAGGCGCCGACCGGAATGGCGAAGATCGAGAAGATGAACTCGGGTGCGGTACGCACGCCGATGTTGTCACCCACGCCGATCACGAACGGACGCAGGTACAGCGCGCCGCCAGTGCCGTAGGGCGGGATGAAGCGTTCGTTGGCCTTGACCACGGCCTTGCACGCTTCGATGAACTGTTCGGTGGAGACGTGTGGCATCAGCAGGCGAGCGCAGCTGCGTTGCATGCGGGCAGCGTTCTGGTCCGGGCGGAACAGGTTGATCGAACCGTCCTTGCAGCGGTAGGCCTTGAGGCCTTCGAAGCACTGCTGGCCATAGTGCAGGGCGGTGGAGCCCTCGCTGATGTGCAGCACGTTGTCTTCGGTCAGGGTGCCTGCGTCCCACTCGCCGTTACGCCAGTGCGACAGATAGCGCTTGTCTGTCTTGATGTAGTCAAAACCCAGCTTGTCCCAATTGATGCTTTCGTTACCCATGACACCCTCTATCACTTAACAACCGTCGTAACGGCTCAAGGCTTCTGACGTTTTATTGGATGGGCACAACAATACTGCATTCCGGGGGCAGGCCGCACCCCGGACGATGGGAGGGGGAGCAAAAAAACTTAGCCTGCTCATGAACCCTCCAGCCACCCCACGGATAGCGACCTGCTTTGCATCTTTTTTGTAGGAGCGAAGCGTGCTCGCGAAGCATCGGTGCAGCTGGCTCGACATCTCTGGCGTGCCCGCTGGCCTCACCGCGGGCAAGCCCCGCTCCCACGGCCCGGTGTTTACATATGCAGCGCGTGGCCCAGGGCTCGCAACGCGGCTTCCTGGACGGCCTCGCCCAGGGTCGGGTGGGCATGGATGGTGCCGCCGATGTCTTCCAGGCGCGCGCCCATTTCCAGGGATTGGCCGAAGGCCGTGGACAGTTCGGAAACCCCCACGCCCACCGCCTGCCAGCCGACAATCAGATGATTGTCACGCCGTGCCACCACCCGCACGAACCCGCTCTTGGATTCCAGGGTCATGGCCCGGCCGTTGGCCGCGAACGGGAAGCTGCTGACGATGCAGTCCAGGCCGGCTGCCTTGGCTTCGTCCGGCGTCTTGCCGACCACCACCACTTCCGGATCGGTGAAGCACACCGCCGGAATCGCCGCCGGGGTGAACTCCCGGTGCTTGCCGGCGATCAGCTCGGCCACCATCTCGCCCTGGGCCATGGCCCGGTGGGCCAGCATCGGCTCGCCGCTCAGGTCGCCGATGGCCCAGACGTTGCGCATGCTGGTCTGGCAGCGTGCATCGATCTTGATCGCCGAGCCGTTCATGTCCAGGTTCAGCGCTTCCAGGTTCCAGCCCTGGGTGTTGGGCTTGCGGCCCACGGCCACCAGCACCTGGTCGGTTGCCAGGTCCAGGGTGTCGCCGTTGGGCTCGCGTACCTGCAGGCTGCTGGTGCCGGCATCGAAGCCCAGCACGCTGTGCTTGAGGTAGAGCTTGATCCCCAGTTGCTTGACCGATTCCAGCACCGGTTGAGTCAACTCGGCGTCATAGGCCGGCAGGATGCGCTCCTGGGCCTCGACCACGCTGACCTCGACGCCCAGCTTGCGGTAGGCGATGCCCAGTTCCAGGCCGATGTAGCCGCCGCCGACCACGGCCAGGCGCTTGGGCAGGACCTTGGGCGCCAGGGCCTCGGTGGAAGAGATGATCGGACCGCCGATGGGCAGCATCGGCAGGTTGACGCTCTTGGAACCGGTGGCCAGCAGCAGGTGTTCGCACTGGATGCGGGTATTGGCACCGTCGATTTCCACGGTCTTGCCGTCGATCACCCGGGCCCAGCCATGGATCACCTGGACCTTGTTCTTTTTCAGCAGGGCGGCCACACCGGTGGTCAGGCGGTCGACGATGCCGTCCTTCCATTCCACGCTCTTGCCGATGTTCAGGGTCGGCGCCGCCACTTCGATGCCCAGTGCCGAGCCCTGGCTGTGGTGGCGGGTCTGGTGGAACTGCTCGGCCACGTGGATCAGCGCCTTGGACGGGATGCAGCCGATGTTCAGGCACGTGCCGCCCAGGGCCTGGCCTTCCACCAGGATGGTGGAGATGCCCAGCTGGCCGGCACGGATTGCTGCGACGTAGCCGCCAGGGCCGCCGCCGATGATCAGCAGCTGGGTGTTGAGAGTCTGTTGCATGCCTGCTCCTCTTGATCAGTCCACGAACAACGTGGCGGGTTGTTCGAGCAGGCCGCGGATGGCCTGGATGAATTGCGCGGCGTCCATGCCGTCGACCACCCGGTGATCGAAGGAGCTGGAGAGGTTCATCATCTTGCGGATCACGATCTGGCCCTTGATCACCATGGGCCGCTCGACGATCTTGTTGACCCCGACGATGGCCACTTCCGGCAGGTTCAGCACCGGAGTGCTGACGATCCCGCCCAGGGCACCGAGGCTGGTGAGGGTGATGGTCGAGCCGGACAGCTCTTCACGCGCGGCCTTGCCGGCGCGGGCGGCCTTGGCCAGGCGCACGATCTCCTCGGCGTTGCCCCACAGGCTGCGGGCCTCGGCGTGGCGTACCACTGGCACCATCAGGCCGACGTCGCTCTGGGTGGCGACCCCGACGTGCACCGCGCCGTGGCGGGTGATGACCTGGGCTTCATCGTCGTAGCGCGCGTTGATCTGCGGGAAGTCGCGCAGGGCCACCACCATCGCCCGTACCAGGAACGGCAGCAGGGTCAGCTTGCCGCGGGTAGCGCCATGCTTCTCGTTGAGGTGGATGCGCAGTTCTTCCAGGGCGGTGACGTCCACTTCCTCGACGTAGCTGAAGTGCGCGGCGCGGTGCTTGGATTCCTGCATGCGTTGGGCAATCTTGCGACGCATGCCGATCACCTGGATCTGCTCTTCGTCGTGGCGCTCGGCATAACCGGCACCTGGCGCCGAATGGCCACCGAACGGCTGGCTGCCCTGGGCCAGGTAGGCGTCCAGGTCTTCATGCAGCACGCGTCCGGCGGGGCCGCTGCCTTGTACCAGGCGCAGCTGGATGCCCAGGTCCAGGGCATGCTTGCGCACCGCCGGCGAGGCCAGCGGGCGCTCGTTGGCTTCCCGGGCGACCGGAGCCTGGGCCGGACGGCTGGCAGCGGCCTGGCAGGCCGGTGCCGGTTTTTCCACTTGTGGTGCGGCGGCTACCGGCGCGGCGGTCGGTTTTTCCGCGGCGGCTGGCGCCTTGCTCGGCGTCGGCAGTTGGTCGGAGTCCTTGAGGTTGCCCGCGCCCTCCACCTCGATGCTGATCAGGATGCTGCCCACCGCCATCACTTCACCCGGCTCGCCGCCCAGGGCCAGCACTTTGCCGTGGACCGGGGAGGGGATGTCGACCATGGCCTTGTCGGTCATCACGTCTGCCAGCACCTGGTCTTCGACCACCAGGTCGCCGACCTTCACGTGCCACTGCGACAGTTCTACTTCTGCGATGCCTTCGCCGATGTCCGGCATCTTGATAACGTGCGTGCCCATTCAGACCTCCATGACCCGTTGCAGCGCCGCGCCCACTCGGGACGGCCCTGGGAAATATGCCCACTCCTGCGCGTGGGGATACGGCGTATCCCAACCTGTGACGCGCTCGATCGGGGCCTCCAGGTGATGGAAGCAATGCTCTTGCACCAGCGACACCAGCTCGGCGCCGAAACCGCAGGTACGGGTGGCCTCGTGCACCACCACGCAACGGCCGGTCTTCTTCACCGACTTGACGATGGTGTCCAGGTCCAGTGGCCACAGGCTGCGCAGGTCGATGACCTCGGCGTCGATGCCGGTTTCCTCGGCCGCCACTTGCGAGACATAGACCGTGGTGCCGTAGGTCAGCACGGTGACGTCCTTGCCGGGGCGGGCAATGGCTGCCACGTCCAGCGGGACCTTGTAGTAGCCGTCCGGCACCTGGGCCGACGGGTGCTTGGACCACGGGGTCACGGGACGGTCGTGGTGGCCGTCGAACGGACCGTTGTACAGGCGCTTGGGCTCCAGGAAGATCACCGGGTCATCGTTCTCGATGGAGGCGATCAGCAGGCCCTTGGCGTCGTAGGGGTTGGACGGCATCACGGTGCGCAGGCCGCAGACCTGGGTGAACACCGCCTCGATGCTCTGGCTGTGGGTCTGGCCGCCATAGATGCCGCCGCCGCAAGGCATGCGCATGGTCAGTGGTGCGGTGAACTGGCCGGCGGAGCGATAACGCAGGCGCGCTGCTTCGGAAATGATCTGGTCGGTGGCCGGGTAGACGTAGTCGGCGAACTGGATTTCCGCCACCGGCCGCAGGCCATAGGCGCCCATGCCGACGGCGGTGCCGATGATGCCGCTTTCGGAGATCGGCGCGTCGAACACTCGCGAGGTGCCGTACTTGGCCTGCAGGCCTTCGGTGCAGCGGAACACGCCGCCGAAGTAACCCACGTCCTGGCCGAACACCACGACGTTGTCATCACGCTCGAGCATCACATCCATGGCCGAGCGCAGGGCCTGGATCATGGTCATGGTGGTGGTGGTCATGGCGGTGTCCAGCTGGATATTGTTGTTGTGATCGTTCATCTCAGACCCCCAGTTGCTGGCGTTGGCGTTTCAGGTGTTCGGGCATGTCCTTGTAGACATCCTCGAACATGGTCGCGGCGCTGGGGATCTGGCCGCCGGCGAGGGTGCCGAACTGTTCGGCTTCCTTCTGCGCGGCGATGACCTGGGCTTCGAGTTCGGCACTGACTGCGGCGTGTTCCTCTTCGGACCACTGGCCGAGCTTGATCAGGTGCTGCTTGAGGCGGGCAATCGGGTCGCCCAGGGGGAAGTGGCTCCAGTCGTCGGACGGCCGGTACTTGGACGGATCGTCGGAGGTGGAGTGCGGGCCGGCACGGTAGGTGACCCACTCGATCAGGGTCGGGCCGAGGTTGCGGCGGGCACGTTCGGCGGCCCAGCGCGAAGCGGCGTAGACGGCGATGAAGTCGTTGCCGTCGACCCGCAGCGAGGCGATGCCGCAGCCCACGCCGCGTCCGGCGAAGGTGGTGGCTTCACCACCGGCGATGGCCTGGAAGGTGGAGATCGCCCACTGGTTGTTGACCACGTTGAGGATCACCGGCGCCCGGTAGACGTGGGCGAAGGTCAGGGCGGTGTGGAAGTCCGACTCGGCGGTGGCGCCATCGCCGATCCAGGCCGAGGCGATCTTGGTATCACCCTTGATTGCCGAGGCCATGCCCCAGCCCACGCCCTGCACGAACTGGGTCGCCAGGTTGCCGGAGATGGTGAAGAACCCGGCTTCTTTCACCGAGTACATGATTGGCAGCTGACGTCCCTTGAGCGGATCGCGCTCGTTGGACAGCAGCTGGCAGATCATGTCCACCAGTGGCACTTCGCGGGCCATCAGGATGCTCTGCTGGCGATAGGTCGGGAAGCACATGTCGTCGATGTTCAAGGCCAGCGCCTGGGCGCTGCCGATGGCTTCCTCGCCCAGGCTCTGCATGTAGAACGACATCTTCTTCTGACGCTGGGCGACCACCATGCGGTTGTCGAAGATGCGGGTCTTGAGCATGGCCCGCATGCCCTGGCGGAGGATCTCCACGGGCACATCCTCGGCCCATGCGCCCAGGGCGTTGCCCTGGTCATCGAGTACTCGGATCAGGCCACGGGAGAGGTCGGCGGTATCGGCGGGTTCTACATCGATCGGGGGTTTGCGCACCAGGCCGGCGTCGTTCAGGCGCAGGTAGGTGAAGTCGGTCTTGCAGCCGGGACGGCCCGAGGGTTCGGGAACGTGCAGGCGTAGCGGTGCATACGCTGGGGTCATGGCTTTCTACGCTCGATCTTGTGGATTTCTTGTAATTGGGCGCGCTAGCTGACAGTCCTTCCCTGGGTAAGGGAAATCTTGTCCTACAAACATCATAGGCCGGGAGAAGGAGAATATTTATCTCTGTTTCGTTGCGCTAAAACTCATTTGCAGATAAAAAATCTCTATAAACATAAAAAAAAGGATGTTTTATCTCATGCGTAAACTGGACCGCACCGACATCGGCATTCTCAACAGCCTTCAGGAGAACGCCCGCATCACCAACGCCGACCTCGCCCGCTCGGTGAACCTGTCGCCCACGCCTTGCTTCAACCGGGTCAGGGCCATGGAGGAACTGGGGCTGATCCGCGAGCAGGTGACCCTGCTGGACGCCGACCTCCTGGGCCTGCACGTCAACGTGTTCATCCATGTCAGCCTGGAGAAGCAGGTGGAAGAGGCCCTGCAGCATTTCGAAGAGGCCATCTCCGATCGTCCGGAGGTGATGGAGTGCTACCTGATGGCCGGCGACCCGGACTACCTGATCCGGGTGCTGGTACCCAGCATCCAGGCCCTGGAGCGCTTCATGATGGACTTCCTGACCAAGGTGCCCGGGGTGGCGAATATCCGCTCCAGCTTCGCCCTCAAGCAGGTGCGCTACAAGACCGCGCTGCCGCTGCCCGCCAACGGCCTGACCCTGGGCACCTGAGTCTCAGGCCGGCGTTTCCCGCCACCATCGGTCGAGTTCCTTGAAGTCCCGATTGCCCAGGGCTTTGCGGCCGGCTATGCGCTCCTGGCCCAGGATTCAGGCGCGCTCGGGCACGCCCTGTTCGCGTCGCAACACCCGGGGTCGAAATGACCGGCTCAGGGGGGCTGCGCCGGAGCGCCCCGGCCGGGCTTCAAGCGCGGTCGTGGTGATGCCTGGCGGTCACCGCCTCCTGGGCGGCGCCGGGAGTCTCACGCCGGTTTCTGTGCCAGCGCCCGATGGTGCCCCAGCTTTTGCAGGACCAGAATGTCCTGCTTGGGCGTGGCCCGGAAGAACCGAGCGTATTCCCGTACGAATTGCGAAACGCTCTCGTAGCCGACCTTGTAGGCAGCGGCACTGACATTCATGCCTTCATCCAGCATCAGGCGCCGGGCCTCGAACAGACGCAGTTGCTTCTGATACTGCAGGGGCGTCGCTCCAGTCAGTAATTTGAAATGACTATGAAATGAGGAGAGGCTCATCCCGCTTGCCTCTGCCAATTCGGCGACGGGGAGGGACTCCGTGAATCGGGTTTTCACCACCGAGATGGCGTTCATGACACCTCGCGAACGGGTTCCTGCCAGCCCCAGGTCCGCGAAGGCTGCGCCCTTGGGGCCAGTCAGCAGCCAGTAGCACACTTCGCGCATGATGCCTCGGGTCAGCAGGGGGATCGCGTCGGGCACGGCAACCAGGCGGATCAGGCGTTCCAGTGCATGTTCCAGATCGCTTCCCACATCGACGACGAACAGTCCTGGTTCCGGCCTGGCCCCGGCGGGCGGGCGCTGGGTGCCTGCGGCCATCTCCCGCAGGACTTCCAGGTCCAGCGTCAGCATGATGCCCAGGTAAGGCCTGTCGGCACTGGCTTCGACCACGCTGCCCGTGGCGGGTGCATCGATTCGGGCCGCGAGGGCTTGCCCGGGCCCATAGGTCATGACCCTGTCGGCCACCCGCGCTTCCTTGAGCCCTTGCAGGGTTACGCAAATCGCCGGTCGGTACAGCTGGTGATAGAGCGCAATGGGTTCGGTTGCCACGACCAGGAACAGGCCATCGATGGCTGTGCGCAGGAATCCGGTGCGGTGTTCCGGGCTGACGTGTTGTTCGACCATCTGCTTCAGCGCCGTTGCCATGGATGAGTCCCTGCATGAAATGACTATTTTCCAGCCTATTCGCAGTCGTTGGCGGCAACCAGTACATCAGGCGAGATTGCAGGAACAGGTGAAAAATTTGGATGTTTGTTCGTTTCCAAGGCGCATCGGCAGCCATAAAGTTCAAGGACGTTCCCTGCACAGTGTCAGTGGCCCGGCTCGCCATGCAGCCTGGGCAAAGCCCCGAGCTTCCTGGAACGCCGCCAGGCCCGCAGGGCTGACCATCATTCGCATTCAAGGACATCCTCATGGCCACATTTCCTTCCGACATGCCTTCTTGCCTGGCGATGCAGAGCTACCGCACGTTCAATCCGGCAACCGGAGAACTTCTAAAGGAATATCCCACCCTGACCGATGAGCAAGCGCACGCGCTGCTCGAAAAGGCGCACGAGGCCTATCTCGGGTGGCGTGGCGAGCCGCTTTCGCGGCGCATCGGACTGTTCCGGGAGCTGGCCGACATCATCGATGCCAGCGTCGAGCGCCTGGCCAGACAGATTACCGTCGAGATGGGCAAGCCCCTGGAGCAGGCAAGATTCGAGGTCGGTGTGGCTTCGGCCATGCTCCGTTACTACGCCGACCATGCCGCGCAATTCCTGGCTGACTCGGCCGTTGCGGTCTCGGGGTTCTCGCGGGTCTACACCCGGCGTGAACCGGTAGGAGTCGTCGTTGGCATCGAGCCCTGGAACGGGCCGTTGTACCAGGCCATGCGGGCGGCCGTTCCCAACCTGATGCTCGGCAACACCATCATTCTCAAGCCTGCCGAGATCACTGCAGGATCGACGCTCCTCCTGGAAGAGCTGCTGGTCGAGGCAGGGCTGCCTGAAGCGGTCTTCCAGGTCGCCCTGGTTTCCAGGGAACAGATCTCCAACTACATTGCCGACCCCCGTGTGCGGGGAGTGACGTTGACCGGTTCCGATCGGGCCGGGATGGAGATAGGCGCACAAGCCGGGCGGCACATCAAGCCGATGATCCTTGAGCTGGGGGGCTCGGACCCATTCATCGTCCTGGACTCTGCCGACATCCCCAGTGCCGCGGGTACGGCGGCCCTGTCCCGCCTGGCCCTGGGGGGACAAGTCTGCGTCTCGCCCAAGCGCGTCATCGTGACCGAGAAGGTGGCCGATGTGTTCATCGAGGCCTACAGCGACATCTTCAGGAACCAGAAGATCGGTGACCCACTGGATCCGCAAACCACCCTGGGGCCGCTCTCCAGTCCCGTGGCCGTCGATACATTGCAGGCCCAGTACGACGATGCCGTTGCAAAGGGGGCCAAGGTCCTGGTGGAGGGTGGGCGCATCCCCGGGCCGGGGGCTTATTTCAAGCCGGCGGTCCTGGCCGGGATCACCGCCCAGATGCGCCTCCATCACGAGGAAGCCTTCGGGCCCATTGGCATCATCTATCGCGTCGCCGATGCCGATGAAGCCGTCGCGCTGGCCAATGACAGTCCCTATGGCCTCGGTGGCACGGTCTATGGTCAGGATCTGGGCGAGGCTAACCGGGTCGCGCAGGCGCTGGACACCGGGATGGTCGGCATCAACCAGTACCTGGGCGGCCCCATCGAGATACCGTTCGGAGGCACGAAAGCGTCTGGCGTCGGCCGCGAACTGGGAAGCACCGGCATGGATGCGTTCTCCAATATCAAGACCTACGCGCTGGCCTGACGGTACCAGGCCGAATTCCCATGCCCGCTTGGGGCCTGTCATCAAGCCGGCGCTGCTCCATTTCTGGCACGCGGTCGCCCCATCGCGCCTCCCGGATCACTCGGGAAGGCGCCTCGAGTCTGCTTCCAGGGCCACGCCAGGCGCTGGGTTGTACGGGAGAAGTCTTATGAAAGCATCGGTATGTCGAGGAGTAGGGCTGGGTTTTGAAACGATGGATGTCGAAATCGACCATCCCATTGGGTCAGAGGTGCTGATCGATGTCCGTGCCTGTGGTCTTTGCCATACGGACTTGAGCCTTGCGGAAGCGGACTACGGTTTCACTTTTCCCGCGGTCTTCGGCCATGAAATGGCCGGTGTGGTCAGGGAAACCGGACCGCTGGTGAAGGATATCTGCGTTGGCGATCATGTCGTCGGCTGCCTGATTGCCTTCTGCGGACGGTGCGTGGCCTGCCTCAGTGGCCGCACCCATGAATGCGGCAAATCAGGTGCGACCCTGCGTTCGGCCGACGAACCGGCGAGACTGTCGCTCGCCGGAACCGCGATCACCCAGGGATTCGGCATCGGCGGATTCGCAGAGCAGGCACTGGTCCATGAAAATCAGTTGGCGGTGATCACCAGGGACCTCCCGTTCGCCCAGGCCGCGATCCTGGGGTGTGCGACAGTGACGGGCGCAGGCGCAGTCATCAACACGGCCCGGGTCCGTCCCGGCGAAACCGTCGCGGTGTTCGGCACTGGCGGGGTGGGGCTGAATGCGATCAATGCCGCTCGGCTCTCTGGCGCGTCGAGGATCATCGCGGTCGACATCATCGACTCCAAGCTCAAGCGCGCCCTCGATTTTGGGGCTACCCACCTGGTCAACGCCAATGACTCGGACCCTGTCGAAGCGGTTCGGGACATCACTGGCGGCGGAGTGGACTTCGCCTTCGAAGTCATTGGATTGCCCGCGACGCAGGAACAGGCGATTCGCGCGACACGCCATGGAGGGACAGCGCTGCTGATCGGATTGGGCAAGCCTGGCTCGCGTATCACGCTGGATACGTCGATCTCGATGCTAGTCGAGCACAAGACCATTCGAGGGGTGGCCATGGGGTCGACGAATCTGAAGCGGGATATTCCAATCTATGCCGATTTCTGCGTGGACGGACGCCTCCTGGTGGGTGAGCTTGTCAGCGAGGAAATTTCCATCCATGAGATCTCCAGTGCTTACCAGCGGTTGATGCTGGGCGAGACCCTGCGGTCCGTTGTCACCCGCTGGTAGTTACCACTGCGCTGGGCTGCGCGGGCATGGCCGGCGGCCGCGCTGCCGCTGCCGGCCAACGGCCTGGCCCTGGGCACCTGCGGCTCAGGCCGGCACTTCCCGCCACAACCGGTCGAGTTCCTTGAAGTCCCAGTTGCCCGGGGCTTCGCGGCCGACGATGCGCTCCTGGCCCTGGACCCTGGCGAGATCGATCACGCTCTGCTCCAGCGGCAGGTTCGAGCGGGTGGAGAAGAACACCCTGACCTTGGGCGTCAGCAAGGCCTCGGGGTGCTGCTCGAGCACCACCGCCAGCCGTCCGCTCTCCAGGCGTACCAGGGAGCCCACCGGGTAGATCCCGACACTCTTGACGAAGGCCTGGAACACCCGCTGGTCGAAGTGACCGGTCCAGGTGGACATCCGCTGGATCGCCTCGGCCGGGTCCCAACCACGGTTGTAGGGGCGGTTGGAGGTCACTGCGTCGTACACGTCGCAGACGGCGCCCATCTGTGCAAACAGGCTGATCTGCTCGCCCTTCAGGCGATGGGGGTAACCCGAGCCGTCGACTTTTTCATGGTGGTGCAGGCACACATCCAGTACCAGGGCATCCACGGCGCCGTTCTGGCGCAGGATCGCGCCGCCTGCCTCGGGGTGCAGCTTGACCTGTTCGAACTCGTTGTCCGAAAGCCGCTGGGGTTTGTTGAGGATGGTGTCGGGGATGGTCAGCTTGCCCACGTCGTGCAGCAACCCGGCGACCCCGGCAAGCTGTACCAGGTGTTCCGGCAGGCCCAGTTGGCGAGCCGTGGCCAGCATGAGGGCGCAGACCGCCACCGAATGCATGTAGGTGTAGTCGTCTGCACGCTTGAGCCGCGCCAGGCTGATCAGCGCATGGGGATGACGCAGCAGCGACCCGGTGATCATGCTCACCAGTTCGTTGACCGGCTGCACCTGGATCACCTGGCCCATGCGCACTTCCTGGAACATCTGCATCACCGCTTGGCGCGAGTGGGCGCAGACCTTGATGGCCCGCTGCAGCTCCTCGCCCATGCTGGCCCGGGGAACAGGGGTCGGGGAGGGCGAGGCGGGTGCTTCTGGTGTGCGCGGTTGCGCCTCGTCGGGCGCGGGCAGGTCGCGCCCCTTGGCCGGGTCGATCCACAGGCCGCTCAGGTTCGAGCGTTGCAGGCGCCGCAGGTCCTCATGGTTGTTCAGGACAAAACCGGCCTTCCAGAACGAGTGGTCCAGCCAGGAACCACAGAATTGATGGATGTACATGCCCATTTGCAGCTGTTGCACCGAGATCAGTTTCAACATGATCCGTACTCCCACAGAGCGCTCGACACTCATCCTCCCGGGGCTGCCTGGCAGCCGCCGGAAGGTGAACTGCGAACCACACGAGCGTTGTTCAACCGGTTTCGCCAATGCCGCGCGGCGTCACAGGGCGAAGCGTGCCACCAGTTTGTTCAGGCCGACGGCCAGCGACGACAGTTCGCTGCTGGCCAGGGAGGTCTGGCTGGCGGCGGATGAGCTTTGCAACGCCAGGTCGCGGATGCTCATCAGGTTCTGGTCCACCGAGCGCGCCACCTGCGCCTGCTCTTCGGAGGCGGTGGCGATCATCAGGTTGCGTTCGTTGATGTCGCTGATGGCATCGGTGATATGGCCGATGGCGCTGCCGGCCTCATGGGCGATCGCCAGGGTTTGGTTGGCATCCTCGCTGCTCTGCTGCATGGACAGCATGGCCTTGCTCGAGCCGTTCTGGATGCCCTGGATCATCTGCTCGATTTCCTGGGTCGACAGCTGGGTACGATGGGCCAGGGCTCGCACCTCGTCGGCCACCACGGCGAACCCACGGCCTTGTTCGCCGGCGCGGGCCGCCTCGATCGCGGCGTTCAGGGCCAGCAGGTTGGTCTGTTCGGCAATGGCGCGGATCACGTCCAGGACCTTGGTGATGTCCTGGGCCTGCTGGGCCAGGCCGGCCATTTCCACCCGGGTGTTCTCCACGGTGCCGGTGAGCTTCTCGATGGCATGGATGGTCTGCTCGACCCGTTCCTTGCCCAGGCCCGCCGAGCGTTCCGAGGCCTGGGTCGATTGCGAGGCGGACACCGCGTTGCGCGCCACTTCCTCCACCGCCGCGGTCATCTCGTTGACCGCCGTGGCGGCCTGGTCGGTCTCCATGCTCTGTTGCTGGATGCCGGCGTTGGATTCACGGGTGATGGCGCTCATCTCCTCGGCGGCCGAGGCCAGCTGGGTCGAGGAGTCGCTGATATGGCGAATGGTCGACTTGAGGCTGTCGAGCATGGACTGGGTCGCCGCCTGCAGGTCGGTCAGTTCGTCCTGGC
Organism: Pseudomonas sp. L5B5; assembly: GCF_020520285.1. Taxonomy (NCBI): domain Bacteria; kingdom Pseudomonadati; phylum Pseudomonadota; class Gammaproteobacteria; order Pseudomonadales; family Pseudomonadaceae; genus Pseudomonas; species Pseudomonas sp. L5B5. The sequence goes on along the minus strand of NZ_CP084742.1, from coordinate 1,578,416 downwards.
CACTGACTTCCACCTGGGTGCGCAGGTCGCCCTCGGCGATCTTCCGGGTGCTGGCCAGCAACGACAGCACGGGCCGGGTGATGCTGCGGGTGAACAGCGTGGCGATGAGAATCGTCAGCACGATGGCCAGGACGATGATCACCGAGGTCACGACCAGGCCGCTGTTGAACTGCTCGTCGGCGACCACGGCGGATTGTTCGGCACCGCGTTCGTTGATCCTGATCAGCTCCTCGATGGCGGCCTGCAAGGTGTTGGCCAGCGGCACCGTGACCTGGTTGATGTAGTCGGCCGTCTGCTGGGCGGTGTTGGTCTGGCTGGAAGCGATCATGATCGCCAACTTGTCCAGGTAGTCCTGGGCGCCACGCTGGACCTGGGTGTAGGCGGTTTTTTCCTCGGGGCTGGAGACCAGCGGCTCGTAGTCCTTGATGACTTGGGCGAGGGTGGTCTTCAGGGTGCCCAGCTTGCCCAGCGAGGCAGCTTTCTGATTGTCGCTCTCAGTGGCGTAGTGCAGGGCCTCCAGGCGCACGCGCAAGGTACCGGATTCGATTTTCGTGGCTTGCCTCACGCTGGGCAGCCAACTGGATTGCAGGTCCTGCGCTACATCATGAATCTGTCCCATTTTCCACAATGCCAGCCCCCCCAGGCCGATCAGTAGTATGCAGATGGCGCCGAAGCTCAGCAGCGCCCTGGAAGTCAGTTTCAAGTTTCTTGTCACCATAAAGGCACCTTGCAGGTTGGAGTGATACAGCCAGATTCGCGTCGACTCCTTGTCGCCTTGATATCACTCTGACTCCTAAACCATGAAAAATCTGTAGAGGTGTTAAAAAATATTTCTGTAAACGATTCTCCGTTTCACCTAACACCCAGAACCCTGTAGTCGCTACCGAGCTGGCGAGGCTGCGCCCGGGCGCGCAGCGGCCGCAAACCAAACGATGCGTTCCCGCAGCCATGCCGCGCAGGCCGGCCTGGCGGCTCGTGCCGAGCCTGCGGCAGTGGCTACACGAAGCCTGCGGTCCCTGGCTTGACGCCCATCAACGCGCCTTTTGCGCTTTTGCGCCATGCTTGGCGCCCGTCCAATGGAGAAGGAAAGGCCCATGACTACGCCCCTGACAACGGCGCCCGCGGCCAAGGCTGCATTACCGATTGGATTGCTGATCGCCGTGCTGGCCATGATCGGCGTGCTGTTTCTGCCGCTGCCGGCCGACCTGCCCGTGGCGGGGCACCGGATGCTGGCGATCCTGGCATTTGCCGTGGTGGTATGGATCAGCGAAGCGGTGTCCTACGAGGCCAGCGCGATCATGATCACCGCCCTGATGGCGATCCTCATCGGCACCGCGCCGACCCTGAACGACCCGACCCAGCTCTACGGCAGCTCCGCGGCCATCAGCCTGGCCCTGACCGGTTTTTCCAACTCGGCCCTGGCCCTGGTGGCCGGCGCCTTGTTCATCGCCGCCGCCATGACCCACACCGGGCTGGATCGGCGCATCGCCCTGGTGACCCTGGCCCGGGTCGGCACCAGTACCCGGCGCATCCTGCTGGGTGCCATCGCCGTGACCATCCTGCTCAGCCTGCTGGTGCCCAGCGCCACCGCCCGCAGCGCCTGCGTGGTGCCGATCATGATGGGGGTGATCGCCGCGTTCGGCGTCGACAAGCGCTCGAACATCGCCGCCGGGCTGATGATCGTCGTCGCCCAGGGCACCAGTATCTGGAACGTCGGCATCCAGACCGCCGCCGCACAGAACCTTTTGACCGTGGGCTTCATGGACAAGATGCTCGGCCAGCGCGTGGCCTGGCTCGATTGGCTGATCGCCGGAGCCCCCTGGGCCGTGATCATGTCCCTGGTGCTGCTGTGGCTGGTGCTGAAGATGCTGCCCCCGGAAACCGACAGCATTCCCGGCGGCAAGGAAGCGGTGGCCAAGTCCCTGGCGGACATCGGGCCCATGACCGGACCGCAAAAGCGCCTGCTGGCGGTGTCGCTGCTGCTGCTCCTGGCCTGGTCCACCGAAGGCAAGCTGCACCCCTTCGACACCACGACCACCACCTATGCGGGCCTGGTGATCCTGCTGCTGCCGCGGATCGGCATCATGACCTGGAAGGATGTGCAGTCGCGCATTCCCTGGGGCACGGTGATCGTCTTCGGGGTCGGCATCAGCCTCGGTTCGGCGTTGCTCAGCACCCAGGCCGGGCAATGGCTGGGCACCCAGGTGGTGGCCCACACCGGGCTGGACCAGGTGGGGCCACTGGCAGTCTTCGCCATCCTCGGCGCCTTCCTGATCCTGATCCACCTCGGGTTCGCCAGCGCCACCGCACTGACCTCGGCCTTGCTGCCGATCCTCATCGCCGTGTTGCAAACCCTGCCGGGCGAGTTCAGCCGCCTGGGCATGACCATGCTCCTGGGGTTCGTGGTCAGCTACGGGTTCATCCTGCCGATCAACGCGCCGCAGAACATGGTCTGCCTGGGCACCGAGACCTTCACCGCCCGCCAGTTCGCCAAGGTCGGGTTGCTGGTGACCCTGGTCGGCTACCTGCTGATGCTGGTGTTCGCCATGACCTGGTGGAAGTGGCTGGGCTGGTTGTGAGCCGATCCCGGGGCAGGGCAGGCGCTACAGCCAGCCACTGAACACCCGGGTCACGCTGCCGGCCAGGCGCACCTTGCCCTGGCCGTCCCAGCTCACCGTCACCGGGCCGCCATCGCACAGCACCGTCACCGGGCTGTCCAGCAAGCCGCGGCGGATGCCGTTGACCACCGCCCCACAGGAGCAGGAACCCGACCCCAGGGGAATGCCACCGTTGCGTTCCCAGATCCGCAGGCGAACGGTCTGGCGATCGATGACCTGGATGAAATGCACATTGGTCTTGTGCACGAACAACGGGTGGGTCTCGACCGGTGGCCCCAGCTGGGCGATGTCCAGATGCTCCACCTCTTCGACGAAGAAGCTGCAATGGGGGTTGCCCATGCTGCACGCCGCCGGTTCCCCGGGCAGCGGCAGGCGCAGGCTGTCCAGCTCCCGGGCCAGAGGAATGTCCTGCCAGGCGAGCCCGGGAACTCCCATCTCCACTGACACGCTGTAGTCGGCCAGGCGCTGGCACTCTTGTATACCGCGAGCGGTCTTCAGGCGCAGCGAACTGGCACCGCTTTCGCGCATCAACAGTTCGGCGGCACCACGGGTGGCGCTGCCGCAGGCATCGAGGCTGGAACCATCGGCATTGAAGAAGGTCAGTTGCGCCGCGCTCTCGCGACAATCGCCCAGCACCACCAGTTGATTGAAACCTATGCCGCGTCGACGGTCGCCCAAGGCCCTGGCGCGTTCGGCGGTGATCGGCTGGCCGCGACCACGGGCGTCGATCACCACGAAATCGTCGCCATTGGCATGCATCTTCACGAAATTAAGCGGCATTCATGCTCCCAGGGACAGGACAAGATTTGAAACCCGGCCAGGATCGACCGGTCAGCGGCACTCGTCGCCACCCGTTGCAGGATTTCGAAAAAACGCCGGCGATGCCAGCGTCTTGAAATAAAATTCACCCAATGCATTCCAGGTTCGCCTGGGTCCCGGGGTTTGCGGCACACTGCCGGTCACCGGGATGAGTGCCGGTGGCCTCGGTATCGGCCAGAACACTAATAAGGTCACGGCATGGATCACTACGCCCCGCGCAACTGGCAGCCCCACGAAAAGCCCAGCTTGCCCGGTTCCCCCTCGACACCGCTGCACCCCACCCACAAGCGCCTGGCCTATGCGCTGGTGGGCCTGCTGGTGGCGATCACCGGCGGCCTGGGCAACTCCCTGGTGATCGCCAACCTGCCGTACTTGCAAGGGGCTCTGGGGGCCACCACGGCGGAAATGGCCTGGTTGCCGGCCGCCTATGTCATGACCAACGTCTCGATGAACCTGCTGCTGGTGAAATTCCGCCAGCAGTTCGGCCTGCGCGCCTTCACCGAAGTGTTCCTGGTGCTCTACGCCCTGGTGACCTTCGGCCACCTGTTCGTCAACGACCTGAGCTCGGCCATCGCCGTGCGCGCGGCCCATGGCATGGTGGGCGCAGCCTTGAGCTCCCTGGGCCTGTACTACATGGTCCAGGCCTTCCCGGCCAAATGGCGACTCAAGGCCCTGGTGCTGGGCCTGGGCACTTCGCAACTGGCCTTGCCCCTGGCCCGGCTGTTTTCCGAAGACCTGCTGCAGATCGCCGAATGGCGCGGCCTGTACCTGTTCGAGCTGGGGTTGGCGCTGGCCTCCCTGGGATGCGTGTTCATGCTCAAGCTGCCCCCCGGGGATCGCTTTCGCACCTTCGAGAAACTCGACTTCCTGACCTTCGCCTTGCTGGCCACCGGCGTGGCGCTGCTGTGCGCGGTGCTGTCCCTGGGGCGCATCGACTGGTGGCTGGAAGCACCGTGGATCGGCTACGCCAGCGCTGCCTCGATCCTGCTGATCATGGCCGGCCTGTGCATCGAGCATAACCGCAGCAACCCGATGCTGATGACCCGCTGGCTGGGCAGTGGGGCGATGATCCGCCTGGCCCTGGCGGTGATCCTGATCCGCATGGTGCTCTCGGAGCAGTCCACCGGCGCCGTGGGTTTCCTCCAGGCGCTGAACATGAGCAGTGAGCAGATGCGCCTGCTCTACGGGGTGATGCTGCTGGGCAGCATCGCCGGGCTGGCCACCAGCGCCCTGACCATCAACCCGGGGCACCTGTTCATGCCCCTGGTCATCTCCCTGGCACTGATGGCCACCGGTTCGGTGATGGACAGCTTCTCCAGCAACCTCACGCGCCCGGCCAACATGTACATCAGCCAGTTCCTGCTGGCGTTCGGCGGCACCTTCTTCCTCGGACCGACCATGGTCCTGGGCACCCGCAACGTGCTGACCAACCCACGCAACCTGGTGAGCTTCTCGGTGCTGTTCGGCATCTGCCAGAACCTCGGCGGGCTGATCGGCTCGGCCCTGCTGGGGACCTTCCAGATCGTGCGCGAGAAATACCACTCCAGTCATATCGTCGAGCAACTGACCTTGCTCGATCCCCAGGTCCTGGCCCGGGTGCAGAGCGGTGCGGCGGCCTACGGCAAGGTGATCGCCGACCCTGACCTGCGCACGCTGCAAGGCATGCGCAGCCTGGCCTCGGCGGCCACCCGCGAAGCCAACGTGATGGCCTACAACGATGTATTCATGCTGATCGCGGTGATCGCCGTGCTGACCATGATCTGGATCTTCATCCGCAGCCTGTGGCTGATGAGCACCACCAAGCCCGTCGCGCCGCAGGCTCCCGTCCAACCCAGTGGTGCCTCTTCTTCATGAGCGAAACCGTCAATCCCACCACCAATGCCATCGCATCGGCCCCCGAACCCAGTGGCCCGCCGACCCTTCCCGCCACCGAGCCCCGGCCGCTGGCGGTGCGGATCATCTCGTCCCTGGGGTTTGCCGCGATCGCCATCGTCGGTGTGCTGATCGTGCTCTACGCCTGGCAGTTGCCGCCGTTTTCAAGCGCCATCGAAAGCACCGAGAACGCCCTGGTGCGCGGCCAGGTGACCATCATCGGCCCGCAGCTCAGCGGGTATGTGTTCGAAGTGCCGGTGCAGGACTTCCAGCACGTCAAGGCCGGCGACCTGCTGGTGCGCCTGGACGACCGCATCTACCAGCAGCGCCTGGACCAGTCCCTGGCCCAGCTGGCGGTGCAGAAGGCCTCCCTGGCCAATAACCTGCAACAGCGCAACAGTGCCGAAGCCACCATCAAGCTGCGCCAGGCGGCCCTGGCCGATAGCCAGGCCCAGGCGCGCAAGAGCGCCGCGGACCTGTCGCGCAACGAGGCGTTGATCGCCGACGGCTCGGTGTCGCGCCGTGAGCTGGACGTGACCCGCGCCGCCAATGCCCAGACCGTGGCGGCGGTGGCCCAGGCCCAGGCCCAGCTGGAAATTGCCCGCCAGGACCTGCAGACCGTGATCGTCAATCGCGGCTCCCTGGAGGCGGCGGTGGCCAACGCTGAAGCGGCGGTGCAACTGGCGCGCATCGACCTGTCCAACACTCGGGTCCTGGCGCCGCGCGATGGCCAGCTGGGGCAGATCGGCGTGCGCCTGGGGGCCTACGTCAACTCCGGGGCGCAGTTGATGGCCCTGGTGCCGGACCAGCTGTGGGTGATCGCCAACATGAAGGAAACCCAGATGGACAACGTCCGGTTGGGGCAACCGGTGAACTTCACCGTGGATGCGTTGAACCATCGCAAGTTCACCGGCAAGGTGCAGCTGATCTCGCCGGCCACTGGCTCGGAATTCGCCTTGCTCCAGGCGGACAACGCCACCGGCAACTTCGTCAAGATCGCCCAGCGGGTACCGGTGCGCATCACCGTCGACCCCGACCAGCCAGGGCTTGAACGCCTGCGCCCGGGCCTGTCGGTGGTGGTCAGCATCGACACCTCAATCACCCCTGGCGCTACAGACCTGTAGCCGCTGTCGAGCTTGCGAGGCTGCGCACGAGGACGTAGTCCTCGCCAAACCTGCCGATGCATTCCAGCTGGACAATCGCGGTGCCTGTTTTCACGGGTGCTGCGCCCCCGGTCGCAGCCGCGCTGGCGCTTGGCAGCGGCTACAAGATCAAGGGCTGCACCCTGTAGCCGCTGTCGAGCTTGCGAGGCTGCGCACGAGGACGCAGTCCTCGCCAAACCGGCCCCTGCATTCCAGCTGGACAATCGCGGTGCCTGTTTCCACGGGTGCTGCGCCCCCGGTCGCAGCCGCGCTGGCGCTTGGCAGCGGCCAGAGGGGTTACAGCAGGGCGGCGCCGACCAGGCCGCAGACGATGCCCACCAACATGGTCAACACGGCGACGGTGACCAGCACCCGGGTGTCGAAATCCTTGCGCAGCATCAACAGCGACGGCAGGCTGATGCTGGGCAGGGTCATTAGCAGGGCCACGGCGGGGCCGGTGCCCAGGCCCAGGGTCATCATGGTCTGCACGATGGGGATTTCCGCGGCGGTAGGAATCACGAACAAGGTGCCGGCAATCGCCAGGGGCACCAGCCACAGCAGGCTGTCGCCCATGGCCCCGTCGATATGCGGGAACAGCCAGACCCGCGCCGCGCCCAGCAGCAGGACCGCCACGATATAGATCGGGATGGTGCTCCAGAACAGCTGCCACAGGGTCTTGCCCCAGCGTGCCAGGAAGGGTTCTTCGTTCGCCGTGCTGGCTTGCACCACCGCATCCACCGCGGCTTCCGGCAATTGCTCGGGCCGAGCCACGCGCTGGGCGATCAGCGATACCCCCAGCACCAGGACGATGCCCGCCACCAGGCGCAGGGCGCTGAAACCCCAGCCCAGGACAAAGCCCATGAACACCAGGGTTGCGGGGTTGAGCACCGGGTTGGCGATCCAGAAGGCCAGCGCCGCGCCCACCGACACGTTCTGCCGGCGCAGGCCGGCGGCTACCGGAGCGGCGCAGCAGGAACACATCATGCCCGGCAGAGCGAACAGCCCGCCGCGCAGGGTCGAGCCGAAGCCTGCGCGGCCGAACAGGCGCAGCAACCAGTCCCGGGGGATCAGCACTTGCAGCAGGGAGCCGAGGATCACCGCCAGCACCGCGGCTTTCCAGATCGCCAGGAAGTACACCTGGGCATAGGCCAGGGCGGCGCTCCAGGGTGAGCTTTGCTGATCGTTGAGGATCGAGGCGCCGATGCTGTGGCTGTCGGCAGCGACGAAGGCCTTGAAGTAGTAGGGCGACCACTTCACGTAGTACAGGCCGATAGCGGCGATCAGCAGGAACAGCAGGGGTTTCCACCAGAACGACCAGCCACGGGCGGGCTGGGTGGAGGCGAGGTTGGACATGAAGGGAGTTTCCACACTAAGACAATAAGCGCGAATTGTAGCCGCTGGCGCCTGTGCGCCGCGAACCGATCGACGCGTGTAGCCGCTGTCGAGCCTGCGAGGCTGCGCAAAGGCCCGCAGGGCCTTGCCTGGTGATCACCCGCCGGACGCGTAGCAGCCTCAGGATCGCGGCGTCTCCCGCGCAGTCGTTCGCAGCCTGTGGCAGTGGCTACAGGGGAGCGATTTTCAGAGGGTGCGGATCGAGGCGCGGATCGCCCGGGCGCATTCGATCACTGAAGGCGCGAGCTTGCGTTCGGCTTCTTCCAGGGTCCAGCGGCTGCTGGGCACCACCCCATGCACGGCGGCCACCGGCAGGCCCTGGCTACCGAGGATCGGCGCCGCGATGCTCATGTCGCCCAGAAACAGCTCTTCGGCATTCAAGGCATAGCCGCGCTGCTGGCTGGCCTCGATTTCCCGCAGGATGTCCGTGAGTTCGGTGAGGGTATGTCGGGTATGGGCCTGGCGCTCGCTGTCCTCCAGAATCTGCCCGGCGTCGGCTGCCGGCAGGGCGCTGAGAAGGGCGCGTCCGGAGCCGGTGCAGTACAGCGGGATGCGGCTGCCGATGGGCATGTGGATGGGGATGAACTTGGGCGCCACGAAACGCGCCACGTAGACCATGTCCAGGCCATCGGGCCCGGTGAGGTTGGTGGTTTCCCCGGTGACCTGGGCCAGTTCGGCAAGGAACGGGTTGGCCACGCCCACCAGGGTGTCGGCGGGCAGGTAGTTGTAGCCGATCTCCATCACCCGCGGGGTCAGCTGGAAGCGCTTGGTCCGTTGCCCGCCGGGCTGCGCCAGAGCATCTTGCCCGGTGGAGAGGTGTGTTCCGATGCCCGGCGCCTGCTGCTGTACTTCAAGCAGGATGCCCAGGGGCGCCTGTTGCTGGGTGGGTGCGGGCCGTTCTCTGAACCGCGCCGGGATGCCGGCTGGAGCCACCTGGAACGCTCGTTGCTGAGCCTGTTTCCGCAACTGGCGGGCATCCCCATCGAGTATCGCTGGAGCGGGCGCTGGCCCTGACCCCGAGTTTCCTGCCGCAATTGCATGAGCCGGCGCCGGGGTTGTCGATCCTCTTGGGCTACAACGGTCGCGGCATTGCCTTGTCGACCTTGCTGGGCAGGCACCTGGCGCAACGCTTGATGGGCACAGGGCAGGGCTTTCCATTCCGCTTACGCCGCTGCGACCGATCCCGCTGCATGGCTTGCAACGCCTGTACCTGGGGGTGGGGATTGCCTGGTTGCGAATGCTCGATGCCCTGGGCTGATCAGCTCGGGCAATCCTGCGCGCCGTTGTCCAGGCCCTGCTTGTAGCTCTGGCTGTGCAGGCTCGCCTTGCCGTCGCGCCAGACCAGGGTCAGCACATACAGCGAGTCGAAGTCGTTGGACGCCCAGTCTTCGGTGATCGGGCGTTTCTCGCCCACGGCCTCTTCGGCGACCTTGTTGATCAACTCCGGCAGGTAACCGTGGGACCAGGCGGTGTAGATGATCGAGTTGTGGTAGCGATCGTGCAGCAGCTCGTCCGCCAGGTCGCTGGTGTCGTTGGCGGCAAAATCGATGTTCACCGGCAGGCCGAGCTTGATGGCACTGGGGCTGATGGTCATCAGGGGGCGGATGTAGCTGTAGGAGTTGTCCAACTCGCCTTCCTCGACGTTGCGCGTCGGGTCGGCGGCGAACACGTACTGCGCCTTGCCGAACTTTTCCGGCAGCAGCGAGGCCAGGTCGATGGCCCGGTTCAGGCCCTGGCAGTTGAGCTGGCCGAGGCCGCCGGCGGGTTTTTCCGCGTGGCGCAAAAAAACCAGGGTCTGGGTGCCATCCACCGGTTGCGCGCGGCTGATGCTGGATTCCAGGGACAGGCACAACGCGCTGCCCAGCAGCAGGGCCGGGAGCGGCAGGTAGCGGCGGTGCAGGACGGAGCGGGCAAGGCGGCGGGGCAGGCTCATGGGCTTGTCATTCTTCGCAGGCATTGATGGTGGCTGACAAACCCGTGGTCCTTGTCATTGTTCACGGCCTGTCGGGGCCGTGGGTTCTGAGTCTCTGAATGGCATTTGGTTCGATCACTGGCAGGTTAAACGCTGCATGTTGCCGATTTAAGAAAAGCCGGCGGATAATTCCCCGCGGCTGCCCGCCTGTGGCGCTGACCCCCTTTTGATTGAGACTGGAAACCTGTCATGACCGAACTTTCCGCTTTTGCCGTCACCCGGAAATGGCCCGCGCAATTTCCCGAGTGGATCCAGTTGTATTCGCTGCCGACCCCCAACGGGGTCAAGGTCTCGATCATGCTCGAAGAGATCGGCCTGCCTTACGAGGCCCATCGGGTCAGCTTCGATACCCAGGACCAGATGACGCCCGAGTTCCTCAGTGTCAGCCCCAACAACAAGATCCCGGCGATCCTCGATCCCCATGGCCCGGGCGACCAGCCGCTGGCACTGTTCGAGTCCGGGGCGATCCTGATCTACCTGGCCGACAAGAGCGGACAACTGCTGGTCCAGGAGTCGGCGGCCCGTTATGAAACCATTCAGTGGCTGATGTTCCAGATGGGCGGCATCGGCCCGATGTTCGGCCAGGTGGGTTTCTTCAACAAGTTCGCCGGCAGGGAATACGAAGACAAGCGCCCCCTGGAGCGCTATGTGAACGAAGCCAAGCGCCTGCTCGGCGTGCTCGACAAGCACCTGCAGGGGCGCGACTGGATCATGGGCGAGCGCTACACCATCGCCGACATCGCCACCTTCCCGTGGATCCGCAACCTGATCGGCTTCTACGAAGCCGGCGAGTTGGTGGGCATCGACCAATTCGCCAACGTGCAGCGGGTACTGGAGCGCTTCCTGGCCCGGCCAGCGGTGATCCGCGGCCTGGAAATCCCCAAGGTGGCCTGATCCTGCCTGTCGTTGCTGCCGCAGTATTTCAGGCACCTGGCACAGGTCGGTTAGGCGACTCGTGCCGAGCCGTATGCAGCCTGCGGCAGCGGCTACACGAGGCGACATTCGTTGTAGCCGCTGCCGAGCGGGCGAGGCTGCGTACGGGCGCGCAGCGGCCGTGAAACCAGGCGGCGCGGCGCATCAGGTACACCGTGGACACAGACCTTGCGGCTCGTGCCGAGCCGTACGCAGCCTGCGGCAGCGGCTACCGGGCGGCCCTAGGTGCCCCGCACCAGGGCAACCTCGATTCGCCATCCCAGGACCCGCAATGCTTGCTCCACCTTCTCGATCTTCGACCGGTGCAGCAGGTTCACCAACCTGTCCACCTGGGGCCGGTTCACCCCCAGGCGCCTGGCCATCTCCGCCTTGCTCACCCGTTGCCTGAGCATGGCATTCCACAGCGCCACCTTGGCCACGCTCAGCGTCGGCAAACGCACCAGCACTTGCCCCGGGGCACGGGGCGAGGGCAGCGGAATGGACATCCGCTGCATGACATACAACGACAGGGCGATTTCCAGGGCGATCACCGCATCTGCCATGGCCTGCTCCGGCGTATCGCCGACGCAAGCCATGCCGGGCACATCGATGCAGCTGATCCGAGGGTGGCCGTTTTCCAGGTGCATGATCACAGGATATGCGTACATGGTTGCTCATCCTTCTGTAGGGCCGGACTTCATTCCTTAAAGAAGCAATTGCAAGGGCAGGCTTTCCCCACCAGATCGCACTATAAAAATGATCCGCAAGCCGGCACAACAGACCGTACCCGGCCAATGTTTGAACGATTATGTCCAAGGCTCTGCACCGCCGTTCCAGGCACGGTGCCGAACGGGCAGGGCGAAAGATTTCATCGGCATGGCGCCCTGGGACGGCGTTGGCAGGAACTGCCCGGCGTTCAAGCCGGGGTGGCTGGCGGCAGCGCGCTGGGTTGATTGAGTGCCACGACGTAAGCGCTGAACATGTCCGCCAGTCCATCGGCATACCGCGTGATTGCCGCTTCGGTATGCGGGCTGGCGGAAAAATCCTTGCCCACCGAACTGAGCGTGGTCAGGAGCAGGTCGCAGGCCGCCGTGCGGGTAGCCTCGCTGACTTCGGGCAGCAAGTGGAACATGAAGCCTGCGAAAATCTGCCGGCCTGCCGCGCGCGCTTCACAGGCCTCGGGGGCGTCGCGATAGAGCGGGGCGGCGTCGTTCAAGGCCCCGCGCACCTGGGCCTCCTCGCACTCCGAGCGGATGAAGGCCTGCACCAGGCTGCGCAGGCGAGCCAGCGGTGGCTGCTCGAGGTTCTCCAGGATCCGGCGCAGCATCTGCTGGGTCTGCAACCACTCATCGCTCTGCAGCCGAAACAGGATCGCGGCCTTGTTGGGGAAGTACTGATACAGCGAACCGATGCTCACGCCGGCCTTTTCCGCGACCCGGGCGGTGGTGAAGCGGGTGGCGCCCTGTTCGCTCAAAACCTGAACAGCAGCTTGCAGGATCGCCGCCACCAGATCGGTGGAGCGTGCCTGCTGTGGTTGTTTGCGTGAGGAAATACGGGTGCTCTGGCGCTGGGTCATGGACGGCTCGGGCGTAGGGGGTGAATGCGAATAGCCGGGGCGGCGAATCGCTCGCATCATTTGAATGTGACGAAATAGTCGCATTTTAGCCCTCATCCGATGGAAAACAATCATGACGACCCTCACCACCGAGCCCATGGCAAGCCTGATCGATCGCCTCTACGCCCTGGCCGATGCCGCCACCAGCCCGGCGCTGGACAACGTGCCGAGCCAGGAACGCGAGCGCCTGATGCACAGCAAGACCGACTACCTGCAGTTCTATTCACTGCTCAAGGACCTGTGGCTGCCAGTCTCCCGCGACACCGGCAAGCTCTTGTACCTGCTGGCACGCAACGCCCAGGCCAGGGCCATCGTCGAATTCGGCACCTCGTTCGGCCTGTCCACCCTGCACCTGGCGGCCGCCCTGCGGGACAACGGCGGCGGCGTGCTGATCGGCAGCGAGTTCGAGCCGTCGAAGGTCGCCCTGGCCCGCGAGCACCTGGCCGAGGGGGGAGTCGGCGACCTGGTGCAGATTCGTCAGGGCGATGCCCTGGTGACCCTGGCCAGTGACCTGCCGGCAGCCGTCGACCTGTTGCTGCTCGATGGTGCCAAGGCGCTGTATGGCGAGGTCCTGGGCCTGGTGGAACCGCACCTGAAACCTGGCGCACTGGTGGTGGCGGACAACACCGACTACTGCCCCGAGTACCTGGAATACGTCCGCGCGCCGCAGAACGGCTACCTGTCCGTGCCGTTTGCCGATGACATCGAGTTGTCGATGCGCCTGGGTTGATGCTCCGCGCGGCAGGGGCCACCGATGGGCGGTGGCGCCTGCCCGGTGCACGGTCAGCAGCAACCACGACCGGCCTTCATGGACGCCAGGCGCTCGCCCACTGCACAATTGCGCCGACCTTTGCCTCATCCGTCATTCTCTCGTCGCAGGTTGCCTATCGACGAGTCACGCCAGGGAAGCCCCGATTCATGACCGTCTCCGAACTGCTTGTCGCCATTCGCAAGCCCTATGTTGAAACGCTGGCCCGCCAAGCAGCAGAAGGGGCCGGCTACGTTGAGCCTGCCTACCGCAACAGCGACGGCTCACTGGCCATCGAAGGGGCCATGGCCATGCCGTGCCGGGTCGACATGATTGCGCGGGAAAGCGCTGCGGCCGGGGAAGCACTCCAGGTCGATGCCGAGTCCGAGCTGGCCTTCGAGCCCGTGGGTTTTGCGATCGAACAGATGACGGTGCTTATCTCGCCCTTTGGCTGGGACTGGCTTGCGCTGGAGGTCCGCGGCCTGAGCCAGGAGGCGCTCGTGCAGGTCATGGGGGCGTGGTTTCTCGAATGGTTCGACGTGGAAGATGAAAACACTCCGACCGAAGAGGGGCTGCAAGGGGTGGTGCACTTTATCTCCGACCCCGAGCCAACGGCCGAAGGCTTCCAGTTGAAGATCGACCTGGGGTCTGCTCCGGCGCCGGCAGTGGAGGATCTTCTTTTTGCACTGGCCGATGGCGGTGCCACTGGGGCTTTGCTTGGATAACAGTCGGTTTGGGTGGTGACGCGAATCGAATCGCCCAAGGGCGCTGCCATCTGTCGTGGTCAAGCGCCTCGGCTGGGCGATAGTGTCGCTGCTTTCAACTCGAGGACGACCTGATGAATGACATTGTCGACTACTCCAACCCACACCATCGCCTGGGCGTCATTGCGTTATGGGAGACGGTTTTCGGTTACGAAACCGCACACAACACCCCGAGCCTGGCCATCGACAGGAAACTCGCCGTGGCCGACGGGCTGTTCTTTGTCGCGGTGCAGGGGCAGGCGGTGATAGGCACGGTACTGGCGGGGTATGACGGTCATCGAGGCTGGTTGTACTCGGTGGCGGTGCACCCCGCGCATCGCCGAAAAGGCCTGGGCGTGAACCTGGTGCAGCATGCCGAGCGCGCCTTGACCGCGCGTGGTTGCATGAAGATCAACCTGCAAATCGTCAGCAGCAATGAAAGCGTCAAAAGCTTCTATGAAGCCCTGGGCTATTCGACCGAACCGCGCATCAGCATGGGCAAGAAGATTGATGTGAATATCGTGACGCCCGGCGAGCAGTCCTGAATGGTGTTTTTGCGGCCGTTATCTAGCCCGTAAGGGGATGCGTGCTTGCGTGGGGCATGTAGCCGCTGTCGAGCGCAGCGAGGCTGCGCACGAGGACGCAGTCCTCGCCAAACCTGCCCATATTTTTCACCGACTCCACGCGGTTCTGTGTACCTATCCGTTGTTGCGCCCCCACTCGTGCGTGGGGCTCGTTGAGAACTGTAGCCGCTGTCGAGCGCAGCGAGGCTGCGCACGAGGACGCAGTCCTCGCCCAGCCTGCCGACGCTTTGCATCTGACTTAACGCGGTTCTGTGTACATACCCATTGCTGCGGGTGCGGCCACTGGCGGTTCCGCTCTTACAGCGGCTCACTTTTGAGAAGCGCAAAAGTAAGCAAAACGCTTCTGCCCCTCCACTCGGTGCCTCGCATAGCGAGGCATGCCCTCTCTCCGGTATTGCTCCGTGGGCCGCCGCCATCGGCCATCCATGGCCGCAGGGCGGCTAACCCGGCGTCCTGCCGGGTTACCCACGGTTCAATACCTGCGTTCGGCCATCGTGTTTAAAGGGGCAGGTGGATCAAGATCAAGATCAAAAGCCAAAGCCAAAGCCAGGTGAAGCTGTTGTCGTCACGGCCGAAGGTTGTGCATGGCTCGGCTGGAGTCGCCAGGGCGTCAAGACGTCTGTCGTGTTGTTCAGCCCAACCCTCGCGATCTAGCCCTTAGGCGACCTCGCCCTTAGAGCTTCATCCCCACCGCTAGCCGGTTGAAGGCGTTCATCAGGGACACGGCCAGCGTCAGGTCGGAAATCTCGACGTCGTTCAGGTGCGCTTTCAGCGGTTCGTACAGCGCGTCCGGCGCGCCTTTGTCATGGACGTAGGTGAGGGTTTCGGTCCAGGCCAGGGCCGCGCGTTCGCGGTCGTCGAACAGTTCGCTGACGCGCCAGCCGGCCAGGCAATCCAGCTTGTCTTGTGCCACTCCACACTCGCGCAGGGCCTGTGAGTGCATGCCCAGGCAGTAAGAGCAGCCGTTGATCTGCGACACACGCAAATACACCAGTTCCACCAGGGGCAAGCCCAGGGGGCTGGCGGCCAGGGCGGTGTTGGTGGCGAGCAGGCCTTGATAGGCGGCCGGCGACAGGGTGGCAAAGGGCAGTCTGAGTTGGCTCATGCTGAGACTCCGGTAGGGAAAAAGTGATCAAGCACACACGAGGGGGTTGAACAGGGGCTTGGAGAACAGTGCAGTGCGGGCTTCTTCGATGGTCTGCCGCACGGCGTCGTCCCCGAACACCAAGCCCTGAAGGTAGGTGAACTGCAGGTCGAACAGGCCGAGGGTGTTGAGCACGTGGCGCAGGTAGGGCGTCAGGAAGTCCGGTTGGCGTGCCCGCTCGCCCTGGTGAAAACCGCCGGAGCTCACCAGCACATGCACCGGGCGGTCCTTGAGCAGGCCGACCTTGCCCTCCGGGAGGGCGCTGAAGGTGCGGTGAATACGCAGGACATAGTCGACCCAGAGCTTGAGCGCGGCCGGCAGGGTGAAGTTGTGCATCGGCGTGGCAATGATCAGGGCATCGCTGCGCTCCAACTCGCCGATCAACCCTTCGGACACCTCGAACAGCGGCGCGTCGAAGGGCGTGGGGGCGGTGAGGGCGTGGGCGTAGTCCAGGCCGAGCGGTGGCAGCGGTTGCGCCACCAGGTCGCGTTCGAGCAGTTCGAGGTGCGGATAGCCTTGGCGCAGGTCGCCCGCCAGTTCCAGGGCCAGCTGGTGCCCGTGGGAAACCTGGCCATGGGGGCTGGCGTTGATCAGCAGCAGGTTGTTCATGCCGGCTCCTCACCACGCAGGCGCTGGGTGAAGTGCATGCCGCGGGCCAGCAACCCCTGGCGAAAATAGAAGCGCTGGGCCAGGGGCATGTGCAGGCCGGTGTCCAGCACAAAGTGCTCGCATTCACGTTGCACGGCCTCATCCCGCACCGCGCTCAACAGCCGGGCGCCCACGCCGCTGCGCTGAAGCTGTGAGCACACCACCAGGTCATCGACGTAGATGAAGTGCCCGTAGAGCAGGTTTTCCATTTCGCGGTAACCCGCCAGGCCGACGATGCGCTCAGCGTCCCACGCGGCGAGCAAGCGGTAGCCCTGCGCGGCTTGCCGAGCCAGTTGTGCGGTATAGGCCGCGGGGCTGGTGAGGTGTGGGCGCAGGACGCGCATCAAGTCGAAACTTTCGGCAAAGGCTTCTTCGCTGTCGAGGTGTCGAAGGGTGTAGGGCATGTCCGTCATCCGCTGAAAAGAGATGGCCCACTGTAGAAGGCCGATGGCTTAAGCTGTAGAGCCAAAAAGTGCATAAATGACTAGGCCATGATGCTCGCATTCGAACTGGATCGCAGCCAGACGGCGCCGATCTATCGTCAGCTTTATCAACGGTTTCGCGAGTCCATCGCCGATGGCCGCCTGCGTCCGGGAGACCGGGTGCCGGCGGTGCGCGCCCTGGCGGCGGAACTGAACCTGGCGCGTGGCACCGTGGAGGCGGCCTACCAACTGCTGATGGGCGAGGGCTACCTGACGGCTCGCGGAGCTGCCGGGACCATGGTCACCCCGCAACTGGCGCCGGTTGCCGCGTCCATGCCGCGCACGCCGGTGGCTGCCACGGCCTACCAGGCCACCCATGCCGGCACGCCGCCGTTGGCGCTGCAAATGGGCCTGCCAGCGCTGGACGCCTTTCCGCGCAAGCTCTGGACCCGCCTCGCGGGCCGGCAACTGCGCCAGGCGGGCCTCGAAGGCCTCATCTACCCGGACTCGCGAGGTTATGCGCCGTTGCGGGCGGCCATTGCGTCCTACCTGGGGATTTCCCGGGGCATCAGCTGCCAGCCGGAGCAGATTTTCGTCTGTGCCGGCTACCGCGCCTGCCTCGACCTGATCAGCCACACGCTGATGCACAAAGGGGCCACCTGCTGGCTGGAGGAGCCCGGCTACTTCATGGCCAGGAGCGCACTGCTGGCGGCCGGCGCCCAGCTGGTGCCGGTGCCCGTGGACGATCAGGGCCTGGACGTCGCCCAAGGCATCGCCCGCGCCCCAGAGGCCGATTTTGCCGTGGTCACCCCGACCCACCAGAGCCCGCTGGGCGTGTCGCTGTCCTTGCCGCGGCGCCTGGCCTTGCTGGACTGGGCCAACCGCCAGGGCAGCTGGATCATCGAGGACGACTACGACAGCGAGTACCGCTACCAGGGCAAGCCCTTGCCGGCCCTCAAGAGCCTCGACCAGCAGGGCCGCGTGCTCTACACCGGCACCTTCAGCAAGGTGTTGTTTCCAGGGTTGCGCCTGGCCTACCTGGTGGTGCCCGCCGAACAGGCCCAGGCGTTCGCCCGGCAGGCGGATCGTTTGCACAACCACTGCCCGCACCTGCTGCAGGCGACGGTGGCGGCCTTTCTCAACGAGGGGCACTTTGCCCGGCACTTGAAGAAGATGCGTGGCCTGTATGCGCGTCGACGGCAATGGCTGGTTGAGGCGTTGCACCAGCAGTTGGCTGGGCGGTTGCAGATAGACCCGCAGGCCGGGGGCATGCATGTGGTGGCCGGCTTGGCGGAGGGGGACGACGTGCAGATTGCCCAGCGGGCCTGGGCGCAGGGCATCGCTGTGGAGCCGCTGTCGCAGTGGTACCTGGGGGAGGGGGGGAGGCAGGGGTTGGTGATGGGGTTTACCAATGTGGGCAGTGCGGAGCAGGCGGTGGGCGTGGCGGTACGGTTGGCTCGGGCCATTGGCTGAAAAGGGGGGCTACGGCCGCAGAGGCTGGAGTCTTTCCCGTGGCAGCCCCCGCCATTTGGCAGGCCACACCCCCTGTGGCGAGGGAGCTTGCTCCCGCTGGGTTGCGCAGCAACCACAACCGGCCTCACGCCACTTGGCCTGCCCTCCGGAGCCGCTTTCAGCGCCCGAGCTTTTCCAGCGCGGCATCGGCCAGGAAGGACGACCGGCTCTTGATGTTGTGCTCGCGGACAAAGCGGTCGATCTGCTGAATCACATAACCGGGCAACGTCACGTTGACCTTCTCGGTCTTGCCCAGGTAGGGCGTGATGTCGATGTCCAGCATGCCCCAGCCCATGCCTGTGAAATCGGGGTTGGCGCGGTGCTTGTGGGTGGGCGAGGGCAGGGGAATGGCTTGCCCGGCGCGGGCCAGTTCTTCGAGCATGACGTGGGCGATCTCGATGGCGGCGCTGTAGGCGCTCTCGAAGGTGTCGCCGGCGGTGACTGCACCGGGGATGTCGGGAATCTGGATGCCGGTGGCGGTGTGTTCGTCGCCCCATTCGATGCAGATGGGATATTGCATGGGGATCTCCTCAATAGGTGCGAAAGTGGCAGGCGCTAAATCAGTTCGGCCAGTTTCCGGATGGCCCTGACCGTTCCCCGTGGCAGGTCCTTCTTCGGGTGAGGCACCGGAACGGTGTTGGGTCTGTAAGGATGCTTGAACAGATGGTGGCTTCCGGTTATCCGGTCCAGTATCCATCCAGCGGCTTCAAGCTCCTTGATTAGCTGTCTGCTTTGCACCTCCATCTCCTTGTCGGGGTGAGAGGTGCTTTATAACTCCAGGTGCATAGTAAATCGGCTGAATTTGTGTGTCTGGAGTTATGTATCATGCTTTGTCCGATGTTCCAAGGATGTACTCGAAACCTGTAGCCGCTGTCGAGCGTAGCGAGGCTGAGTACGAGGACGCAGTCCTTTTCACCTGGCTGCATACGGCTCTGTGTACATATCCGTTGCTGCGGGTGCAGCCACTATCGGTTCCGCTCTTACAGCGGGTCACTTTGGATGGAGCCCAAAGTAACCAAAGGCTCTTTGCCCCCTCACTCGGTGCCTCGCCTAGGCTCGGCATGCCCTCTCTCCGGTATTGCTCCGTGGGCCGCCGCAATGGGCCATCCATGGCCCAGCGCGGCTAACCCGGCGTCCTGCCGGGTTACCCACGGCTCAATACCTGCGTTCGGCCATCGTGTCTAAAGGGGCAGGTGGATCAAGATCAAAAGCCAAAAAGCCAAAGCCAGATCAAAGACCGAAGCAAAGCCGAGCGCGTTTTATGCGCTTGTTGAGTCGCGCTCAGCTCTCCAGCGTCGTACGCCACTGAATCACCTCCAGCACCGCGCAACCCTCCCGGGTGAGCAGATGGACCCCTCGAGTGACCCGCGCCAGATCGCAGTCGGCAATGTCTTTCAGGTTAAGCGTGGATAGCGTGTCCATCAGATCCCGCACCACGGTGAAACGATGGGCCGCACTGCTGGCCAGATCGCTCAGGGAGGCTTGGGTGTCGAGGTAGAAAACAGCTTGGTTGGCGTCGTGGGTGTCGACGGGGGAGAAGCGGGAAATCGATTGATCGTCCATGGTCGTTACTCGTTGTAGAGCTTCCACCATCTGCGGCCAAGCAAATTGAGGGTGGCAGCTGTGTGAGGGTTGGCCGACCGGTAACAACGACACCGGCACACCCGAAGGTGTCCCGCACACAGCCGCCATAACACAGAATCGCAGGCACAAAAAAAGCGTCTGCAATGGTGTTTTGGACGCTGATGCGTCGTTGTAATTCGACCGGCCAAGGTCGTTCGCGGATTTTGCCGCGAGGGCGAATTTTAGTGGGGGAGCTTGAACAGTGCAACTGTGGGATTGTAGGGATGTTTGAGTGGTTATGTTGTAGCGACAGCCGAGTGGCTATGACAGGTGTGTAATTGGGTTGTGGATCAATCCTAGAGGTATAGAGAGATATGAGAGGTAGCTATTAGTTGAGGGCACATACCCAAAGCTGAGAGTGGTCAGATATGTAGGGACATTCAACAGAAGGCTGATAGTCTTCTGATGCTATATGTGTTACTGCTCTAAGAGTTCTCTCAAAGACTATCGTCTCTTCGATGCTATGAAGAAATTCTGGATTTTCACGAGGTTTAAAGAAAAATAAAATCATTCTGCGGTGATAAGAAAATGAAGCGCGTAACAGTTGTCATGAATATTAAAAATTAAGCTGTCTCAAGATAGGTGGAAGTGGTTGTTGATGGGGGTTATAAGACAATGTTGTAAAGTAAGTATCTTGTTTTTTAGTATTCTACACTCTGTTAAATCCAGGGCGAAAAATTATCGCCCTGGAAGAACTAGGTTGTTTTAAAAGCTGGTAATGAACGCTGAAAGTGATGGGGGGATAGTCGATAGTGATGCAAGCACTCGGATGATATCTCCGTTAGGATCAAATTTTACCCCTGCTTTTTTTTCAAAAAATTTAGGCGTTTCAGAGGTTCTATCATTTTTGAGCTGATGTAGGAATTTAATAAAAAGCTCGAAGATAAATTTTCCGCGCCATTGCATGTGAGGGTCAATTTTGGAAAAATCAGCCTCTATTGAACTTATATCTCTTGTGGTTTCTTCTGGCCATCCAATTAAGTTGAAGTAATCGGTTTTTTTGTCAGTTATGCTATCCAGTGTGAAAAGAAAATATTCTCCGATCCGGTCCTCTATGTTTTTAAGTTTCACGTTGTGAGTCCGGGCATAAAAAATAGCTTGATTTACAGGCCTCATGATCTCAAAGAATGCTGCAAGGAAATGATTGAATAAATCATTTATAGTGGTGACGGTCTTTTCGTCATTTTCTGAGCAACATTTAAATTCTGAGTTTAGAAGTGATGATAGTATTTTTCTGTCGGCTAAATGATTTTCAATGGAATAACCTTCAGTGACGTAAATGTCATTTCCTCGTGTGTACCCCTTTAGGCCGTCAAAGTCATGATCCACAAAGAAGCGGATTCTATCGTCTTGGTAGTAATTTTCCTGAAGGATAGCCCGTAGTGCAAGTACTTGGTCTTTGCCTTTTGCAATTATGGAGCTGAATTCAATTGTATTTCCAACTCTATTGAATATGGTTTCGTAATATGGGAGATCTTCATATCCTTCGAAGACGCAAATTAGTTTTTCGGGGTTTTTTCCTCGGACAGTCGTATAGGAAATTAGTGCGACTTGAGGGTTGTTTCGGGATGCACGCATTTTTTCTAGATTCATTTGGCTCCCCTTTCATAAGAAACAAAAAGAGGTTGTGCATACTTATCTAGGGTGTTCTCGAAAATGAAGGGTGAATGAGTTATCGCTATCAGTTGCTCGCAGCTCGGCGCTTCCAATAGGTCAGGTAGAAATAGCTTTTGCCATGCCATGGAAAGTGATAGTTCAGGCTCGTCTATAAGCACAACAAATTTTTTGTCTTTTTGAAGATGTAGTTTGGCGAATATGGAAACTATCTGCTTTTCGCCTGAAGATAGTTGTGAAAGTTCAATTGGTTCGGAACTGTATGGTGTTCTAATGTCAATATCGAGCGACATCTTATCGAATACAAATGTTTTTTCTGCTTGTGAGCTTGATTCAAAGGCAGAGGCGCTCCAGTATTTGTTTATAACTTTCACAAACCCTTCGATCGACTGCTCATCTTTTTGTGTAGAGGTGTAAATTTCAAGCATCTGAAATAAATACGAACGAAGGTTGTCGTAATGTTCGAGGTTTATCTGGCTGGAATCTATCAGGTCAAGAATCTTTGCACCGGCTTGCCCCTCAGCTTGCCCTAGTCGGGCAAGGACCAAACGTAGTTGATTTCCAAGTATCTTATTGTCCGAAGGTATCGGCTCCGGTTTTTTCGTTTCTGGCGACAGCAAGTCCTCAAGTGAGCGCACACTTAAGTGTGAATAGGCAGTGAAGGTTTCAGATTGAATTGTTGATTTTATGTTCTCTAGCTGTGCCTCGACGTCGCTCATACCAAACCACATTAGAGTTTCATCGGTTTCAGTCTGTGTTATACGCTCAAATCCTTCGCGATGCCTTGATTGACGCTTTTCAAAACTAGTGTTCTCTACTTCGATTCGTCTAAAGGTTGGGAGGTATAAAACTTCTAGAGATCCCATTCCCTTGTTTATGTAGTTCAGGAAGCCGCTATACACTTGGGTTCTTTCTAGGGATGGCATTGCGCGTCGAAACATTCGTAAAGTGTCGGGGTGGTCGTAAGGGCACTCGTTATATACTCTATGGTATATGTAATGTGCACGTACTTTTCTTACGTCAAAAACAGGTCCAATCTCCGTAAATAACTCATATAGCTCTGCTTCGGAAACGCCATACTCGGTTAGCTCTGAAAATGCTGCTGCATTCTGAGGTTTTGCATCTGATGGGAAAAGCTCATCTTTGGAGACTATAAACTTTTCTAGACCTTCGAATTGTATGGTTAGTGTTTCGAAATCCAAAGTATAAAGTTTTGCGACGCGACGAGATAGTATGGTGTACAACGTATTGAGAAGAGTGGTTTTGCCTGTTCCGTTTTCTGCTACGACAATTCTTACGCATGTTGGTGTTTGAAGCGTAAGTGTCTTGAAGCCGTTTAGTCCAGATATCTGAAACAGCTTTATAATAGGTTTAGTGCTGGCAATTTCTTCCTGCTTAGGCATTCGGCTCTCCTTGCATTTTTTCACTATTTGAAGTCGTATTGACTTTGATTCAGGGCAAAACGCTATCAGACGCTTTCTTAACTGTCGAGCGTCGCAGCGATAGCTATGTAACGAGGAAATCTCGACGGATTCTAGATGTTCTCAATGGTGGGCTCTGGTAGGTGGTAACTTTTGGTAATCGAACAGCGAGTGCTGATAGTTAGGAGAAATCATTGAGTCAACTGTTAACCTTTTCTAAGGAAAAAACTATTGTCTATGTGCTTGAGCTGGTGTGTTACCTGTGTGTGAATCATACCGCCGTCTGCTTTTGATCTGGGCGCCCCGTTAACCACGATGGCCGAACGCAGGTATTGAGCCGTGGGTAAACCGGCAAGGATGCCGGGTTAGCCGCCCTCCGGCCAGGGATGGCCGGTGGCGGCGGCCCACGGATCAATGCCGGAGTGAGGGCATGCCGAGCCTAGGCGAGGCACCGAGTGAGGGGGCGGAAGCCTTTTGGTTACTTTGGGGCTTTTCCAAAGTGACCCGCTGTAAGAGCGGAACCCTAAGTGGCCGTTACCGCAGCAATGGATATGTACACCAACCTCGGGTTTACGACCGCTGCACGCCGGTACGCCGGCCGACTGAGCGGGAGCAAGCAATAAGCTCGCTGAGCCCCTTGCTCACTGCGGCGTTCCAACCTGACTCGTTGCAGGACGCCGCCGCACCCGCAGCAACGAACCTGCCCCCAACCTCAATGCACAATCTGCGCAAGAAACGCCTTCGCCCGCTCACTCTTGGGCGCCGCAAAAAACGCCTCCGGCGGCGCATCCTCCACAATCCGCCCCCCATCCAGAAACAACACTCGCTCCGCCACCTGCCGGGCAAACCCCATCTCATGGGTCACGCACAGCATGGTCATGCCGCTGTCGGCCAGTTTCACCATCACATCCAGCACTTCGCTGACCATCTCCGGGTCCAGCGCCGAGGTGGGTTCGTCGAACAGCATGATCTTCGGTTCCATGCACAGCGCCCGGGCAATCGCCACGCGTTGTTGCTGCCCCCCGGATAGTTGGCTGGGGTATTTGCCGGCCTGGCTTTCGATGCCGACCTTGGCCAGGAAGCTGCGGGCCAGTTCTTCGGCCTTTTTGCGTGATAGGCCGCGCACGGTGGTGGGGGCTAGGGTGCAGTTGTCCAGCACGCTCATGTGCGGGAACAGGTTGAAGTGCTGGAACACCATGCCCACCTGGCTGCGTACCTTGGCCGCTTCGCGGGTGTTTTGTGCAAGGTCGGTGCGGTCCACCAGGATCTGGCCCTTCTCGGCGATTTCCAGGCGGTTGATGCAGCGGATCAAGGTCGATTTGCCGGAGCCGGAGGGGCCGCAGAGGACGATGCGTTCGCCCTGGCGGACCTTGAGGTCGATGTCGTGCAGGACGTGGAAGGCGCCGTAGAACTTGTTCAGCCCGGCGATATCGATCACCACCTCGCGGCGGTCGATGGTGGCGCGGGCGGCGGGTTCGGGCACGGCGGACAGCGGGGCGGTCTGGGTCAGCATGGCAGGTCTCCGACGGTCAGTTGAAGCGCTCGGCGCGATAGGGGGCAGGGTCGGTGAAGGGGGTCTGGCCGGTCATCAGTTGCGCCAGCAGTTGGCCGCTCACCGGGCCCAGGGTCAGGCCGTGGTGGGCGTGGCCGAAGTTGAACCACAGGCCGGGGTGGCGCGGGGCGGGGCCGATCACCGGGCACATGTCCGGCAGGCACGGGCGGCGGCCCAGCCAGGGCTCGGCGTCGAGGCGTTCGCCCAGGGGGTAGAACTGCCGGGCCAGGGTTTCGCAGCGGCGCAGTTGGATTTCGTTGATCGGGTCATCGCTGTCGGCGAACTCGATGCCGGTGGTCAGGCGGATGCCACCCACCATCGGCGCCAGCACGTAGCCGCCCACCGGGTCGAGGATCGGGTGCCGCAGGCGGGTGCCGGGCAGGGCGGCGTAGTGCATGTGGTAGCCACGCTTGATCGCCAGCGGGATGCGGTAGCCCAGGGGCTCGAAGAGGCCTGCGGCTTGCGGACCGAGGGCGACCACCACTTCCTGGGCGGTGATCGGGCCGTGTTCGCCCTGCACCTGCCAGCCGCCTTCGACCTGGGTCAGGCTCAGGGCATCGCCGATGACGAACTGGCCGCCGCGTTGCTTGAACAGTTCGGCGTAGCCCCGGGTCAGGCCGCCGGGGTCGCTGACGGTCTTGGGGTCGAGCCAGTGCAGGCCGCCCACTACGTCTTGGTGCAGGCCGGGTTCCAGGGACAAGAGTTCAGCGCGGTCCAGTACCCGGTAGTTGAGCTGGTAGTCCCGCAGGTCGGCGGCGGCGCGCTGGGCGAAGTCGAAGGCTTGTTGGTCGTTGAAGGCTTCGAGCCAGCCGCCGTCGGCGATCAGCTCCTGCATGTTGGCCGGGCGGGCCAGGGCCAGGTGTTCGGTGACGCAGCGTTCGATCAGCGGCAGCATGGCGCGGGTGGCGGCGGCCAGGCCCTTGGGCGAGGAGTGGCGCCAGTATTGCAGCAGCCAGGGGCCGGCCTTGGGCAGGTGGCGCAGGCTGTAACGCACGTCCGATTGCTGGTTGAGGCCGTAGCGCACCAGCTTGGTCACTTCCCGGGGGAAGGCGTAGGGAATCACGCTGGCGCGTTCGATCAGCCCGGCGTTGCCGTGGCTGGTGCCGTTGCCCGGAGGCTGACGGTCCAGTAGCACTACTTGGCGGCCGCGGGCCTGCAGGTGCAGGGCGCTGCTGACGCCGACGATTCCGGCGCCCAGAACGAGGGTTTGGCAATGCATGTTTCAGTCCTTATGACAGGGGCCGCGCGGCGGCCCGCTAAAGGGTTCAGTTCAGGTGCCGGCCCAGGCGGCCTTCCAGGTATTTGAGGCTGCGCCGCACCACCTCGACGATCACCAGGTACAGCACTGCGGCCCACAGGTAGATCTGGAAATCGAAGCTGCGGGAGAAGGCCAGCTTGGTCACCCCCATCAGGTCGTAAATGGTCACCAGGGAGGCGATGGCGCTGGCCTTGATCATCAAAATCAGCTCGTTGCCCAGAGGCCCGATGGCGATCAGCAGCGACTGCGGCAGTATCACCTTGCGAAACGCGGTCCAGCGCGACAGGCCCAGGGCGTTGCAGGCTTCGCGCTGGCCCTGGGCTACGGCTAGCAGGCTGCCGCGCAGGATCTCCGCCTGGTAGGCGGCGGTGTTCAGGGTGAAGGCCAGCAGGGTGCAGAACCACGCGTCGCGAAAGAACCACCACAGCCCCACGTCCTGCCAGAAGCCTTTGAACGAGCCCAGGCCGTAATACAGCATGAACAACTGGGCCAG
The DNA here is from genome assembly GCF_020520285.1 of Pseudomonas sp. L5B5. Taxonomy (NCBI): domain Bacteria; kingdom Pseudomonadati; phylum Pseudomonadota; class Gammaproteobacteria; order Pseudomonadales; family Pseudomonadaceae; genus Pseudomonas; species Pseudomonas sp. L5B5. The sequence continues at coordinate 1,552,312 of NZ_CP084742.1, read as the reverse complement.
CAGCGGCGAGCCGCGGAAGAAGTACACATACGCGCCGGTAAAACGCCGCAGCAGCGGATTGCCGGACAGCCGCCCAAGGGCGATCAGCAGGCCGAGCACGGCGCCCAGGCTGAAGGAAATCGCCACCAGCTTGGCGGTCACCAGCAGGCCGTCGATAAAGCGCGGGCCGTAGCGCTCCAGCAGTTCCTGGTTGAGGAACAGGTTCAGCAGATCATCCAGGTTCATGGCTGCAGGCTCCGTTGATGACGGCTGAAGCGCCGTTCGAGAAAACCGAACAGCTGCCCGGACAACGCCGAGAACAGCAGGTAGCCGCAACAGGCCACGCTGTAGAACAGCATGGGTTCCTTGGTCACGCTGACCGCCAGGTTGGTCTGGCGCATCAGGTCCACCAGGGAGATGGTCGACACCAGCGAGGTGTCCTTGAGCAGCGACAGCCAGTTGTTGGACAGGCCCGGCAGGGCGATGCGGGTCAGTTGCGGCAGCAGCACCTGGTTGAAGGTGGTGCGCCGCGACAGGCCCAGGGCGCTGGCGGCTTCGTACTGGCCCTTGGGCAGGGTCTTGAACGCCGCCAGCCAGATCTCGCTGGAGAAGGCGGCGAACACCAGGCTGAAGGCGATCATCGCGGCGACGAAGGTGTTGATCGCCACTTCACCGGGGTAGCCCAGGGCGCCGAGGATCTTCTGCGCGGCGATCTGGCAGCCGTAGTAGATGATCAGCAGGGTCAACAGCTCCGGCAGGCCGCGAAACACCGTGGAGAAGGTGGTGGCCCAGGCCCGCGCCCAGCGGTTTTTCGAGCGGGCGGCCAGGGCCACCAGCAAGCCCAGGGGCAGGCCGATGGGCACGCAGGCCAGTGCCAGGGCGATGGTCATCAGGGCCCCGGCCAACAAGGCCGAGCCCCAGCCGCCGCTGGCCAGGGAAAGAAGAGACAGCTGTTCGAACATGCTCGGACCCTCTTGCGCAATGCTTCGTGCAGCCGAGCGCCGCGCCAGGTCGGCGCGGCACCGTGGCGGCGGATCAGTAGATGTCGAAGGCGAAGTAGCGGCTGGAAATCTTCTTGTAGGTGCCGTCGGCGACGATCTCGTCCAGGGCCTGGTTCAGGCGCTCGCGCAGGGCGTTGTCTTCCTTGCGCACGGCGATCGAGGCGTCGGCGGTGGTGCCATTGACGTCACCGATGATCTTGCAGCAGTCCTTGCCGGCGCTTTCGGCCCAGGCCAGCAGCGGGAACTTGTCGGCGATCACCCCGTCCACGCGCCCGGCCGCCAGGTCGCTGTTGGCTTCGTCCAGGGTCGGGTAGAACTTCACGTCGGCGCCGGCCGGGCCGTAGTGGTCCTCGGCGTAGATGGCCTGGGTCGAGGAGGCCTGGGCGCCCACGGTGCGGCCCTTGAAGTTGGTCTGGGCGTCGGTGATGTCCGAGTCCCTGGGCACCGCCACCGACAGCGGAGTGCGGTAGTAGTGGTTGCTGAAGGCGATCTTTTTCTTGCGCTCGTCGGTGGCGATCATCGAGGCCACCACGGCGTCGTATTTTTTCGCCAGCAGTGCCGGGATGATGCCTTCCCAGTCCTGGGCGACGATCTGGCACTCGACCTTCATGCGTTCGCACAGGGCGTTGGCGATGTCCACGTCAAAGCCGTGCAGCTGGTTGCTGGAGTCCACATAGTTGAAGGGCGGGTAGGCGCCCTCGGTGGCGATCCTCAAGACCTCGGCCTGGGCCGTGGTGGCGGCGACGGCCAGGACGCAGGCACTGGCGAAGCGAACGACGTTTTTCATGGAGCACCTCGGTTATTTATTGTTTTGGTCGGGCGGACGATGTGTAACCAACAAACTCGTTATGCAGGGCAGCGGTGGCTTCCAGGCGTTTTTCCACCTCGGGTCCCAGGTGCTTGCACACCTCGTTGACCAGCAGGTGCACCAGCGACAGCATGGCCGCGGTGGACTCCCAGAACAGGTTGAATTCGGTGGGCACGCGGAACACCTCATCGGCGTTCTGTTCGGCCCAGTCGCAGAAGGTGTCGGTGACCAGGGTCACCGGAATCCCCGCCTCGCGGGCCTTGTGGCACAGGGTCAGGGCGTGGCGCGAATAGCGCCGGGCCTCGAACACCACCAGGGCGCAGTCTTCGGCGGGGCTGAGCAGCACATCGGCGAAATGCCCGGCGGCGCCGTCCACCAGGTACACGCCGTCGCGCAGGTATTGCAGGAGGTGGACCATGGAGGCGGCGATGCCGCGCTCGGTCTGGAACCCCGCCACGTACACCCGGCGCCGGCTGGCCAGGCGCTGGACCACGGTCTGCCAGGCCGGGGTCAGGCTGTATTCATAGACCTTGACCAGCGCCGCCACCTCCAGCTCGAAGCTGCGGGGCAGGCCCTGGGCCGCCGGGTTGGGCTGCTGGCGAAACTCCTGCAGGCGATCGCCCACCAGCCACGGCCCTTCGCCGAGGTCGTTCTTCAGGTCGTTCTTCAGATCCTTGAAATGGCTGTAGCCGATGGCGCGGCAGAAACGGCCGACGCTGGACTCGCTGACGCCGAGTTTTTCGGCGATGTCGGCGGCGGTCTGGAAGGGCAGCTCATAGAGGTTGGCCAGCATGTAGCTGGCGATTGCCCGACCCGACGCGGTGGCGCTGGATAGGCTGCTTTCAAGGCGTTGCTTGATGGATTGGCTCATGGTTTTTCATTGTTATTGGCCGTTGACAATGGAAAGTGAATGTTTTCTGTCATTAAGTCAATATTTGACAGTTAACTGGCGTGACGCGATAGTCAGGCACCTTCCAATAACAATTCCAATGGAGCTGCAATGACCGACGCGAACCACGCGACCCTGGCGCAGGCACCCGTCGAGTACCTCGACCTGCCTGCCTTGACCGACTTGCTGCAACGGATTTTTCTTCGCCACGGCACCTCTGCCGAGGTGGCCCGGGTGCTGGCCGACAACTGCGCCCGGGCCCAGCGCGACGGCTCCCACAGCCACGGGGTGTTTCGCATTCCCGGTTACCTGTCGTCCCTGGCCAGCGGCTGGGTCGATGGCCAGGCGGTGCCGCAAGTGGAGGATGTAGCCCCCGGCGTGGTGGCGGTGGATGCTGGCGGCGGGTTTGCCCAGCCGGCCCTGGCGGCGGCCCGCGAGGCGCTGGTGAGCAAGGCCCGTAGCGCCGGGATCGCGGTGCTGGCGATCCGCAATTCCCATCACTTCGCCGCGCTCTGGCCGGATGTCGAGCCCTTCGCCGAAGAAGGCCTGGTGGCCCTGAGCCTGGTCAACAGCATGACCTGCGTGGTGCCCCACGGCGCCCAGCGGCCGTTGTTCGGCACCAACCCGATTGCCTTCGCCGCGCCCCGCGAAGGCGCCGAGCCCATCGTCTTCGACCTGGCCACCAGCGCCATCGCCCATGGCGACGTGCAGATCGCCAAGCGCCAGGGCCAGCAGCTGCCGGAGGGCATGGGGGTGGATCGCCATGGCCAGCCCACCTGCGATCCGGCGGCGATCCTCGACGGTGGCGCCTTGCTGCCCTTTGGTGGGCACAAGGGCTCGGCGCTGTCGATGATGGTGGAGCTGCTGGCGGCGGCGCTGACCGGAGGCAACTTTTCCTTCGAGTTCGACTGGTCCCGGCATCCCGGGGCACAGACACCCTGGACCGGCCAGTTGCTGATCGTCATCGACCCCAGCCACTGCGGCGGTGGACGCTTCGCCCAGCGCAGCCAGGAGCTGGTGCGGCAGATGCAGGCCGTGGGCCTGGAGCGCCTGCCCGGTGACCGGCGCTACCGCACCCGGGCCAGATCCCTGCAAGAGGGCATTCCCCTGGCCACCGCCGAACTGGCGCGGCTGCGGGGCCTGGCGGGCGACGACTAAGGGCTTCATCCCTTCGCATCCGGGTCCATGGGCCCTTGGTGTTACTCCAGGTAGGGGGGCCGGTAGCGGGGCAGGTCGTGGATCGAAGTTGCCGCTCCCCTCCAGCCCCTCCAAAGCACCGGCCACTTGCCCCCAAGGCAGCCTATGGGCGCTTGCGGCGCCTTTTGATAATCGCCTCCGACATCTCGTCCCCCGAATGCGGAGCGCGCCATGCACAACAATAAGAACCGCCAGCACCCTCTGTTCCCGGCCCTGATCGCCGGCCTGTCCACCCTGGGCCTGGGCAATGCCGCCCAGGCCGAGATCATGCTCTACGACAAGGACCAGACCACCTTTTCCACCGACGGCTACGTCAACGCCTTCTACGTCAACAGCAAGGTCGACCGTGCCGGCGAGCAGTACGACCGGCGCCAGGCGCGGGTGAAGATGGGCTTTCTGCCCAACTACCTGGGCTTCAACATGGGCAGGCAGGTGGACGACCTCAAGCTCGGCGCCCGGGCCTCGTTCTGGGTGACCATCAACGACAGCCAGGACAACGGCACCGACACCGCCATCGACGTGCGCCAGTTCTACGGCACCGTGGCCAACCCGGAGTGGGGCGAGGTGTTGATCGGCAAGGACTTCGGCCTGTTCGCCCGTTCCAACATCCTGCTCGACGAAATGCTCGCAGGTTATGGCCAGGTCAGCGACAGCCTGGGGCTGGTGGATGGCGGCGGGGTGTCGTTCGGCAATATTGGCAGCGGTTATCCCTATCCCTTTCCCACCTCGCAGATCACCTACCGCAGCCCGTTGATGGATGGCCTGCGGGTGGCGGTGGGCATCCTCGACCCGGTGGATACCAACGACAGCAGCGCCCTGGGCAAGGCCTACCAGAAAAATCCGCGCACCGAGAGCGAGATCACCTACCAGTTCGACCTGGGTGGGGCCAAGTTCTACAGCTGGCTCAACGGCAGCTACCAGACCTCCGACAACACCGATCCCGAGGTGCAATCGGTGACCTCCAAGGGCCTGGGCTATGGCCTGCAGGCCAAGATGGGCGGCCTGTCGCTGACCGGTTCCGGGTTCCAGGCCAAGGGCATCAACCCCTTCTTCACCAACAACGCCGGCGAAGCAACCCTGCGCAATGTCGACAGCAAGGGCTACCTGCTGCAGGGCTCGTACAAGGTGGGCAAGAATCGCCTGGCGCTGTCCTACGGCAAGACTAAGGACGACGGCAATGGCGTGGTCGGCAGCGGCGCCGACTACCAGACCCGGGGCGTGGCGCTGTTCCACGACATCAACGACAACCTCAAGCTGGTGGCCGAGTACAACCAGTTCCAGATCGACGGCCACCACACCAATGCACAGAACGAAAACACCGACACCTTCGCCGTGGGCGCAGTGCTGACCTGGTAACGGCAGCGGCAAGCCGCAAATTGCCCGCTGCAAGTGGTTTGCATCCGTTATTGCGGCCGGTTGAAAAAAAACCTGTGGCGAACAGTTGCAAGCCGCCCGTTGCGAGGTCGAACAAGCCTTGTGGCGAGCGAGCTTGCTCGCGTTGGAAGGCGCAGCCTTCCCAAGGCCTGAATCCGCGGTCGTTCAGGTAGATCGCATACTCAGGCCTTGCGGCCGCTGCGCGCCCGAGCGGGAGCAAGCTCCCTCGCCACAGACGAGCAGTTGCAAGCCGCCCGTTGCGAGGTGGAACAAGCCTTGTGGCGAGCGAGCTTGCTCGCGCTGGAAGGCGCAGCCTTCCCAAGGCCTGAGTCCGTGGTCTGCCTGGCTGATCGCGGATTCAGGTTTCGCGCCCGCTGCGCGCCCGAGCGGGAGCAAGCTCCCTCGCCACAGACGAGCAGTTGCAAGCCGCCCGTTGCGAGGTGGAATAAGCCTTGTGGCGAGCGAGCTTGCTCGCGCTGGAAGGCGCAGCCTTCCCAAGGCCTGAATCCGCAGTCTGTCAGGCAGATCGCGGATTCAGGTTTCGCGCCCGAGCGGGAGCAAGCTCCCTCGCCACCGACGAGCAGTTGCAAGCCGCCCGTTGCGAGGTGGAATAAGCCTTGTGGTGAGCGAGCTTGCTCGCGCTGGAAGGCGCAGCCTTCCCAAGGCCTGAGTCCGCGGTCTGCCTGGCTGATCGCGGATTCAGGTTTTACGGCCGCTGCGCGCCCGAGCGGGAGCAAGCTCCCTCGCCACAGAAGAGCAACAGAGCCGCCAGTTGGTTTGCCTCTGGGTGGGCGCCAGTTGTGTGGTTGAACAAGCCTTGTGGCGAGCGAGCGTGCTCGCGTTGGAAGGCGCAGCCTTCCCAAGGCTTGAGTCCGCGGTCTGCCTGGCTGATCGCGGATTCAGGTTTCGCGGCCGCTGCGCGCCCGAGCGGGAGCAAGCTCCCTCGCCACACCAGCGCCTACGCCCATGGAACCGGCCACCCGCTACCCAAGTAGCATTCGTGCCCCGGGGCCGGCTTCGTACACTCATCCCTCAGACAATCCCGCGCCGGAGGCGACGATGCAGCAAGCCCAGAGCGAGGGCGTGGTCAGCGCCATGTCCCAGGCCGGCGACCCGCAACAGGTGGCCCAGGACCTGGCCCGCCAGCTGCTGCATCCGCACCTGGGCTTCGTGCTGTTCTTCTGTTCCGCCGAATACCCGCTGCAAGCCCTCGGCCAGGCCCTGCAACAGGGCTTTGGCGGTATCCGCCTGGTGGGCTGCACCAGCGCCGGGGAAATCACGCCCCAGGGCTACGGGCGCAATTGCGTGACCGCCATCGGTTTCGATCACCGGCACTTTTCCATCGCCGCCGAACTCATCGACCAGATGGAACACTTCAGCCTGATCGACGCCCAGCAGATGGTCGAGCGCTTGGTGGGCGGCTGTCGCAGCAACACCCTGGCGCCGATCAAGGGCAACACCTTCGCCCTGACCCTG